>NZ_VJZD01000047.1 GCF_009377175.1 Streptomyces adustus | reverse complement strand
AGTTGGGGGTGCTCGGGGGCGGGTGCTGGGCGATGGTTTTATGGGCACGGCCGGAGCGTGGCGAGGATGAGCGGGCTGTCGTTCGCCGGCTGGCGAGGGCGCGGAAGGCGCCTCGGGATGTGGTGATGCGGGCCCGGATGATCGAGTTGAGCTGGTCGGGGCTGCGGGTGCCGGCGATCGCTATGGAGCTTGGCTGCAGTCAGAAGACGGTCCGCTGCTGGCTGCACCGCTTCAACCGTCTGGGCCTGCAGGGACTGGATGATCTGGGCGGGCAGGGCCGCAAGCGGCGGATCACCGAGGAGGAGCGGTCCCGGATCATCTCCCTGGTCAAGACCGTGCCGCCGGGGCGGCTGCGGTGGGAGCCCGTCGGGGAATTGTGGGCCTTCGACGAGTCGGGACCGGCCGAGTGGACGCTGGATTCCCTGGCCGCGGCAGCACAGGCCGAAGGGATCGAGGTGGGCCGCTCGCAGGTGCGCCGCATCCTGCTCGCCGAGGGCGTGCGCTGGCGCCGCACCCGGTCCTGGATGCGGTCGAAGGACCCGGACTTCGTCCCAAAAGGACAAGGATCATCGGCCTCTACACCCAGCCGCCCGACGACGTGACGGTGATCTGCGCCGACGAGCTGGGGCCCGTGATCCCCCGAACCTTCCCGCCCGCACCCGCCTGGTCACCTGACGGGCACCGGGTCAAGGCGGAGCTCGACTACAGCCGCGGACCGCAGAAGACGTGGGTCTACGGCGGCCTGCGACCCTCCGACGGCCAGGCCCTGACCATGACCGCGTCCTCCCGCAACAGCGTCTTCTACCAGCAGTTCCTGCAGCGGATCGAGGACGCCAATCCGACCGGTCAGATCTGGATCGTCACCGACAACCTGTCCAGTCACAACAGCCTGTCCACCCGGACCTGGCTCGAGGACCATCCCCGCATCCACCACGCCTTCATCCCCGTCGGCGCCTGCTGGCTCAATCTCCAGGAAGGCTGGTGGCGCATCTTCCGCAAAGCCGCCCTCGCCGGCTGCTCCTTCGCCAACCCCGACGACATCACATACGCCACCGCTCTCGCGACCAGCCAACTCAACTCCCGCGCGAAGCCATGGACCTGGGGCAGGCCGGCACCGCCAACCCGACGACTACGACGCCGATATGTGTACAGAGTTTGAGGAATCCAGCACTAGGCCGTTGCATACGGACTGTGGACACTGTTGCTGGTGGCGCGCGCATCGTCGATGCGCATCCAGTCACCGCGCTCGGTCTGGTGCTGGCGGGGACAGGCAGCAGAGTGGGGGTGCCCGTTTGACGGCCGCTGCCTTCGAGGTGGTGGAGGGCGCCCACATGGGCACGGCCGTGACGGCGTTCCGGGTAGATCGGCTCCCTGCTCGCCACAGCGGTGCCGGGCGCCGTGTCGGCCGTGCGCTTCCTGGGCACCCTGCCGGACCGATCGATCGCACACCTTCTGCCGCCGACGGTAAAGCAGATGGCGACGGTGGCCCGGGACGGGACCGGCTCAGGGCGTTCGACGCCCCGATCGCGGACTCCGTGCGAGAGGCGGATCACCGTCCGCCAACTGCTCCAGCACACCAGCGGCATCCACGACGACGTACCCGGATACACCACGCCGGAGGAGTACTACCGGCAGCGCCACGACGTCTACAGCCCCGGGCAACTGGTGGCCCGCGCCATGGCCCACACGCCCGACTTCCCGCCCGGCGAGGGCTGGGGGTACTCCAACACCGGCTACGTCGTACTGGGCATGATCATCGAGAAGGTCACCGGCCGGCCCGCCCACGAGGAGATCGAGAACCGTGTCCTGCGCCCGCTCGGCCTCGACCGGACCCGATGGCTGGGCACCTCGCCCACGCTGCCCCGGCCGCACGCGCAGGCCTATCAGTTCTTCGGTCCCGGTTCCCGGGTGGACGTCACCGACCAGACACCGGTGGACCACACGATCCTGTCGTTCGTCACGACCACGCGGGACGAGAACGAGTTCCTGCGCGCTCTGCTCGCGGGCCGTCTGCTGCCGGCCCGGCAGTTGGCGCAGATGAAGCGGACCGTCCCCGTGAGCGCGGAGGTCGAGCGGCTCTGGCCCGGCGGCCGGTACGGACTCGGTCTGGTCGAACGTCCCCTGGGCTGCGGTGGATCCTACTGGAGCCACGAGGGCGGAGACGGCGGGTACATCACCCTCAACGGCGTCACCGAGGACGGCAGCCGAAGCGTCGTGGTCTCCATGTCCGAGGCCCGCGGCGACACCCTGGAACACATCCGGGAGCAGGAGAGCGCGGGCAGCGCCCTGGTCGACCACGCCCTGTGCGCCGGGGGCCGCGGCACGCGCTGAGCGGAGAGTGTCCCGCACGGGCGAAGTCCGTCGTCCGTGCGCCGTGGTTCTGTTCCGAGACGCCGCGATGCGGGTACCCGGTGTCGGTACAGATCGCGTCCGGAAGCGCCGCCGACGCAGCCGAGCCCGCGCGAGCGTCCGCTTCCGCGACCCCAACGGGTACAGGACGGCTTCACGACCGTCGTCGACGACCAGTGAGACCGGCTCGCCCCAGCGCGCCCTGTCGCACCGTCGTCCGCGTGCGGCATCGCAGACGCACCGCACGACCCGACACCCCGCCATCGGAGCGACCATGATCATCCTGGGCGTCATTCTGCTCGTCATCGGCTTCCTCACCGGGATATCCATCCTGTGGACCATCGGGATCATCCTGCTGATCCTCGGAGCGGTCCTGTGGATCCTCGGGGCGATGGGACACGCCGTCGCCGGCCGCACTGACGTCCCCGCACAGAAAAGCAGGGCTCCACGCCGTCGGACGGCTCAGAGCCCCGCTCAGGGGCTGACTTCCTAACCCCGCGGAAGCGAAGAACACTCACTCGCGTCCCGCGCTCTCACGTACTTCTCACGCACCTCTTACGTGCCGAGCAGCCGGCATACCTCTCACGTACTGAGCAGCCGGTTGAAGAAGGAGCGGTATCGGCGCAGTGCGCCGCGCAGTTCCTCGGTACTCACCCGCTCGCCCTGGCCCCACTGGCCTTCCAGGTCCTTCTTGTGCTGGGCGAAGGTGGCGGCCAGCGTCTGCATGACTTCCGCCACGAGGGCATCGGCGTCGTGCACGGCGTCGCGGGGGTCGTCCACGAACCTGCTCTGAATCCGCTGCCAGCGTTCGCGGTAGCCGTCCTCCTCGTCGTCCGTCAGCAGCTGGGGAACCTCGTCGTCCGAAGCACCCGTAGTGCTCTCGCCCGTGGCACCCGCGGTGTCGGGAGCACCCGCGGTGTCGGGGGCACCCGCGGCACGCTCCGTGTCCGTGTCCGTGACATCCGAGGAGCCGGGAGCAGACCCGGCGCCCGGGCGCTCCGCATCGTCCGACCCGGTGCTCTCACCCGGGTAGATCGGGGCGTTCGGGGCGGTCTCGCCTGTTCCTTGCGGCGCTCCGGTGTCCGATCCGGACGGTCGGGCCAGATCGTCGGTGGTCAGGCCTCCGGTCGTGCGATTCGTTTCCTCGTTGCCGTGCATGGTTTCCTCCATGCGAGTCGTGGCGTCGTGGTCGTCGTGACGTCAGGACCGGGCGGGCTGCGCCCGGCCGCCGTCGGAGAGCAACTCCTCGAACAGGGTGCGGTAGTGCACCATGGCACCCCGCAACTGCTCGGTCGTCGCCTGGCTGCGGGTGCTGAGGGTCTCCACGTCGTGTGCGGCGCGATAGTGGTCCAGCGTGCGGCCGTGTTCCACCGAGAGGTCCTTCATCTGCTGCTCGAACCCCTCGGTCGGGTACCCGCGCTCGTGCATCAGGGAGGTCACCAGCCGGTCGGCGTCATGTACCGCGTGCACCGGCCGGTCCACGAACTCTCCCTGGACCGTGTCCCACTCCCGCAGGTAGCGGTCCCGTGATCCAGGGGCCAGTGGCGTGATCTCCAGCGAATCGTGCCGTTGCTCGCGGTCCTTGAGCTCCCGCTCGGCCGCGCGCCGGCTGTCGGACTCGCCGACCGTCCTCTCGTATTCCGGGCCGAACCTCTCACGGAGGTGACGACGACGCTGCATGAGGGAGACCGTCACGGCGACCAAGGCAACCACCACCACGATCGCGATGATGATCGCCAGAAGCGTTCCTGTCGACATAGCCGCACGCTCCTCGAGGAGTAGTGATGTTCACTCCTCGGGTTCCCGCATGCACCATTCATACACAATCATGATCATTGGTGGCGATTTGACACTCGCGGCCACCGCGAACAGCCGCGACGACACCCGGGCCGGTGCGGCACGGCGGATCGTCACATCGGGGCAGCGCGCCCCAAGTGTGGTGCGGGCTCTTACCGTTGAAGGCGTCGTCGGAGCGCGGGCACACGCCGTCGTCGCCGGTGCGGCTCTACTCGGCCGGTACCGGGACCCACCAGACCAGAGCGGTGCCGCCGCCGTCGGGGGTGTTCAACTCCATTTTTCCGCCGAGCTGTTCGGCACGTTCGGCGATGTTGCGCAGACCGCTGCGGCGGCCGACACCCTATACCCGCCCGCCGGCATGAACGGGGCGCCGCGCTGCGCACCCAGCAAGGTCCTGCGCCGTGGCCCGCAGGACTCCGCCGCAGTCGGTTGCACCGCCAGCACAAGGTCAGGAGTCGGGGAAGCATGGCCAGCCGAAAAGCCGCCGCATCGCGGTCGCACTAGACGCGAGGCAGCCAACCAGCGCCGAAGTCCACCAGATCACTGCACGTTCTGCGTCGCTGTGCGAAAGCCCGCCCACGCGAACCGCTCCCTGGGGGGCGGAACCGGGCCCGGGGTGGTCGGTGACAGTGACGCCCGAAACCGCCAACCGCGCATGACGTGGGTGGCGGGGGTACTCGTTGTCTCGATCGACGTCACTATCCGACGGGCTCAGGCCTCTGGCCGTGCAGACGGCGACCTGTCACCGCCTGCAGCCAGGAAATAACAGACTTTGCTGCCCCAACATCTCCGGAGGCGGTCCATGCCCGACAATCCTGTAGACAAGCATCCCCGCCCCGACCTTCCGCAACAGGACCAGGACCATCCTGGATGGACGGGCCCCATGGACCCGCCGCCCGACCACGGTGAAGACTCCTATGAGGGCAGCGGACTACTCACGGACCGAAAGGCCTTGGTGACGGGTGGCGACTCCGGTATCGGCCGTGCCGTGGCCCTCGCATATGCACGCGAGGGCGCAGACGTCGTGTTCACCCACCTTTCCCAGGAAACGGATGATGCGGCCGAAACCACCAAGCTCGTCGAACAGGCAGGACGCAGGGCCATCGCTGTCGCATGCGACATACGCGATGAGGATCAATGCCGCCGTCTGGTGGAACGAACGGTCGAAGAGTTCGGGCGAATCGACATTCTCGTCAATAACGCCGCATACCAGATGTCTCAGCCGGACGGCATCGCCGCAATCTCGACCGAGCAGTTCGACCGGGTGGTGCGCACGAACCTGTACGGCATGTTCTGGCTCTGCAAAATGGCTCTTCCCCACATACCGGCAGGTGGCTCGATCATAAACACCACGTCCGTACAGGCCTACAAGCCGAGCCCGCACCTGCTGGACTACGCCACCACCAAGGGCGCCATCGTTACCTTTACACAGGGCCTGGCCCAGATGGTGGCGGGCGACGGCATCCGCGTCAACGCGGTGGCACCCGGCCCCGTGTGGACGCCGCTGATCCCCGCAACGATGCCGGACACCACCGAGTTCGGCAAGCAGGCTCCCCTCGGCCGGCCTGCTCAGCCCGCGGAGATGGCGCCCGCCTACGTCTTCCTCGCCTCTCCACGAGCCAGCTTCATCACTGCGGAAATCGTCAATGCCACGGGGGGCACACCCCTGCCCTAATCGAACTTCCGTCCTCGCATCCGAGACATGGGCGCAAGGGGAGCACCGTGAGCATAAACATAGCCGTGGACGACAGTTGCATCAGCGCATTCTGGAAGCTGAAGTCGAAGCGAGATATCAACACGGTGATCTGCCGTCTCAACGATCTCTTGGATAGGTGTGTCGTCGAACACGAAGGAAATCTGACGCACGACGAACTCATGCTCGCACTGCCCGCGGACGAACCCCGGCTCGTCATCTATGACCTGCCCTTTGCCGCCGGGGACGGCACGCGCCAGAATAAGATTCTTCTGATTTCCTGGCTGCCCCAAGGAGCAGCTCCCCGGCACAAAGCCGCCTACGGCCACGCTCACACCGCCCTGCGGGACACGCTCGACGGCAGCCAATTGCTGCCCGTGCAATCTACCTCGGCACCAGACCTGGACTACCACCGCCTCGCCTCCCACGCCCGGACGGCATAAGAACCCCGGGGCACTCCTCGGAACACGGCGGATTCACCATATCCGCGAGATATGCTAGAACGCCGACCGAAGGCCTACGCAACGCGCCATCGAGGCAATCCGCATGAGATGCGACTGAAGGGACAGATTGCCGCCCACCGCAGGGCGGCTTCCGCTGATCCGCGCACCTGCGTCCGCAGGCAGCGCCCGGGCGGCCGAAACCGCCAGATCAGCCGGTCATGGGTTCAAGCCGCAGGCCGTCGGCGCGTGAAGCACGCAGCCGGACGACAATCGACCACCTTGCCGTACGAGCAGACCGCCACAGGCCGGCTGCAGCTGCCGATCTGCACCGGCAACAGCCGTCGGCAACGCCCAGTCGCGACCAACGCTCGAACTCGGCCCGAATTAGGGCAGTCCCGTCGGCGCAGCAGGCCTGCCGACCGTGGAAGTTCGATCCCCGCCCGGTCTCGGGCCCTCATCCCTGTCCACACACAAAGAGACCGGGCACGGGCCGACCGTGTCCTGGTGCTGAAGGTATCCGGCACTTCCACTGGTCCGACGTGGTGATCGCGGATGAGCAGCACGTTCGAACGCGTACGTCAGCGTGGCCGTCTCCAGCTTGCCGTCCGACGGTCCGGTCATCTGCTTGTACGAGACCCGCGTCCGGTTTCGCCATGCGCCGCGGTGGACAGAAACCGCATCCCCGGCGGCCGAGACGTCTCACAGTAACGGCTCTATGCCCGCAGAGCGGCGGCGGCCGGACTGTCGCGCTGCTCTGAAGCCCGTCATCTGAGGGGTTCGGGCGTTCGGGCTAGGAGGCTCGCCTGTCAGGGCCACAACTCCGCAGTGAACGGACTCCCTATCCGTGTATCGGGTACACGGCGTCAGGGCGGAAGACCCGCTTCCCTCGATGACGTACGTAAGGGAGATCACGGTGGACGGGATCGTGCTGCTCAAGGAAGACCACAGGACGGTCGAGAAGCTGTTCAAACAGTTCGAGAAGGCCGGCGAAAATGCCCACGCCGAGAAGCGGAAGATCGCCGACCAGGTGATCGAGGAGTTCACCGCCCACACCTGGATCGAGGAGGAAATCTTCTACCCCGCTGCCCGGGAAGCCGCGCCGGACACCAAGGATCACGTCCTGGAAAGCGTTGAGGAGCACCACGTCGTGCTGTGGATGCTTTCCGAGCTCAAGGACCTCGATCCGGCCGACGAGCGGTTCGACGCCAAGATGACCGTCCTCATCGAGAACGTGCGCCACCACTTCGAGGAAGAAGAGAAGGAGTGGTTCCCCGAAGTCCGCAAGGCCATGGGCCGCAACCGCCTCACCGACCTCGGCGAACAGATGGAGAAGGCGAAGCAGAAGTCCCCGGACGACCCGCTGGCCGTCCCCAGCGCCGACCAGTAGCCACGGCATTTCCCCTGTCGGGTCGGCCAGCTCGCGCAGCAAGAAGGACCCAAGGGCAGCCCTGCCGCATACGAGCTGCCGCAGTGGAGGGCCTGTGGGCAGCGATCGTCGTTGCCCACAGGCATCACGCAGCGCTTTCCCTGTACATGCGTGACAGTTGGAGGCCCGTTATCACTCCGATTCGCGGGCTCTCACTCGTCAGCCTGCGGCTCGGGACCGGGCTACCGTGTTGTGTCGGCGGCGGCATCGACCCGCTGCATCCATTCCCGAACGCAGAGCCACACGGCCCGGAATTCGTCCGCTGCCCTCGCCCGCACTGTCGGTGCGGAGCAGCCATGAGGTCCGTAAGGCGCATCGCAGTCGAGTTCGGCGGGCTTGAATGGGGGCCAGCCGCGCCGCGGGGACATGTTGCCGGCCGCCAATCGCCGCAGTCAGCAGCAGGCGCCGACGGGGGCCATGCAGTTCGACGCTCCAGCCCTTGATGATCAGCTCAACCCCACGGACCTCGAAGCCGCCGCCCGTCGGTCGGCCGCTCGCGCCCGCGCCCTCACCCACCGCGCGCCTGCGACGCCCGGCAGCACGCTCTCGGCGTCGCCGCCCTCCAATTCCCGGCGCGGAGCGCAGTCAGCGCCAGGCGGCCGAAGCGATGACGGGAGTTACTCGGTTTCAGGCCGCTGGCGGGGTGCGGAGTTCGTACTCCACCGGGGTGGACACGCCCAGCGCGGAGTCCCTGCGCTGTCGGTGACGAGTTGCCAGGCGAAGCAGCCGGCTGTCTCCTGCGCGGCGTGGACTCCGTGACCTGGAAGGTCGGGGCCACCGTATCGCCGGGCCGGCGACCGTATCGTCGCCGACGCCGGGCAAGTCTCGCTTTGCTTCGCAGCACCTCGATGCAGTGGGCCAGTCAGTGAAGAACGCTCACCGCGCGGGCGATGACCAGGAGGGATGTCAGGAGGGCGGCAACGCTCTGGACACTCATCAGCAGCTTCGCGCGTGTTGACAGCGGCATCGTGTCGGTCGGGCTGAAGGCTGTCGAGTTGGTCACGGAGATGTACAGATAGTCCACGAGGGTCGGGACCCAGTCGGAAGTGCCGCTGGCGCCGTCGGCGACTTCCTCCACCACGTCGTCGTTCTCGTCCTGCGAGAAGCGGAAGTCCGCCAGTGGAAGATCTTCGCGGGAGGCCTGGGTTCGTGCGACAGGGCCACCCCGGTCCAGTTCCCAGTAGGCGAGGCCGAAGGCGATGATGTTGGTCAGCCAGACCTGTAGTGCGGCGACCAACAGGGAGCGGCTGTCTTTCACATCGGCGTGGACCAGTTCGCGAATGAGGATGCCCAGCGCGGTCAGATTGCTGGCCGCGATGAGAAGAACGAGAGTCAGCGACAGGAACCGAAAGGCCGTGGTCTGCCGAGTGAGCCGCTTGGGATTGATCGCGATCAGCGGCACCAGAAGAAGCAGTTCCAGGGCGGGCAGCACATAGCGTGGTGTGAGCAGGAGTTGTTGCGGCAGGCCCACGTACAGGATGACGGCGATGAGCGTCGCGACCACGCCAGGCAGCCGGGCTTCGCCGCGGCGCTCGTGTCTGGGATGCCTGGTCCGGGCTTCGACGCGGCTCTTCATGAAGGCGAAAGTCCTTGCGTGGGGTGCTCGTCGAGGGGAGCGGAGTCTACTCCGTGACGCCGGACGAGCCCGCGTCAGGAGATCCCTACAAGCGCATGGATTCACCCACACATGCCCTGTACCCCGCAATGGGGGTACCGCACGGCCGGACGCCGAGGCTTCTGCACCGGCCCGTGGAGGCAGATGCAGGGTAGCCGGGTGTACGAGAGGGAGCCAACGATGGACGGGAGTGAGGTCGGTGGCGGTCAAGACGTTGGCTGGGCGCGCTCGTTCCCGTGTCGGGAGGCGTGCCGGCAGGGCAGCAGTGGCCCTAGAGTTTGGGGTCCTTGCCGTGGGCCGCTGCCGGGCCGGAGACAGTGGACGCTGTCGTCCTGAGGTTGTCGGAGCTGCTCACCCGTGGTCACTTCCACGCACACGGCGCACAGCTCGTTCTTGCTTGGGATAGTGCTTGTCTGCATGTGAGCGTCCACGACGAGGATCCGACGCTGCCGCGGCAGCGTGACACGGAGGCGGGGAATCGGCCGCGGGACGGGGATTGCGGGGACGTTCGTCGATGAGTTGGGGGACGACGGGTCAGCGGCATGGCAAGACCGTGGCGGCGTGCTTCCGTCCGTTCGGCGCGGACCGGCACGGCGGCGGATGATCCGTGTCGGCTCCGGCCGAGGCGATCACATGCAGCGCCGGGTTCTGCCTGTATCCAGGGGCCTGTGCCCGACGGGGTCGGGAACGGAGTATCGGCATCCGTGTGGCGGTGGGAAGGATGAGTCGTTGTGGATCTGGCGCATGGATCGAGTGATGGCCCGGAGGGCTGGCTCTGAGCTCTGGGCGCTGTCGCGCTGTACGCAGTAATCAGTTACGGGCTGGAGTACCGGGCGCGCGCCCGGCGCGGATCCGGACACCCGGCCCGAGACGCCCTGCACGATCTCAAGGACTGCGAAGAACCGCAGTCGCCACGGCACCGCTTCGTCAGCCGCGTGATCATGATCTGCGGAGCGGTGGCCACCGGCCTGGTCGCCTTCGAGATCACTGGAGCTGCGCGGATACCAGCGGCCGGACTCATCGCTGTGGCGGCGGTGACCGTATGGGCGTACCTACGACCATCGCACGTACGAGCGCGGCTTTGGGAGTGACGGCAACAGGACGCTTCGACGGTGATTCCCGGCGTACGGAGCTGCTCACGGACCCGGACGCGGCTGCATGGCTTCGCTGGTTGCCTCCCGCGCCGCTTGCACAGAGCGGCCAACGGGGTACCGAGGAGCAGTGTCACTTCGGCATGGGAGGCGCGCAACCGACAGCGCGACGAGCCCCTTTCGCGTCGAGAGGTGCACCGAGTCGGCCGCTGTCGTCTCTCGGCGGGTTCTCCTTCCGCGTCCGTCCGTCGTCCTCCTCCCGGTCGCCGGTGTCACGTTCGGTGACCCTCTTGAGGGAGCCGGGGACGGCTTCCACGGCGCCGCTCGGCGTCTGCCTGGCCTCCGCGCCCGCCCACCCCGACGGAGAAGTCCACGGTGCTCCCGGGGCGAACGTCGCCCGAGCCAGGCTGTGACTCTGCGGACGGCCAACCTTGCTCCACCGTCCAACGGACCGAAAGCCCCACATGGCTAACGGCCTCTTTCACAGAGGGCCAGGACGGTATCCCTGACTGGGCATGAGGGCCTGCCGAGTCCGCTCAGGTCGCTGGATACGCTCCCACGGACTGCCGGTAGCTTACGTGGCCGCCCAGCGCACCGCTGACGGCGACAGCCGTGAGGCCGCCCAAAGACCAGAGTGTTCCTCTCGTGGAGCGGCCGCGCAGGCGTGCCGTCAGGGCCGCGGCGTAGCAGGCCACTGCGGCCACGTTGGAGATCGCGTGGACCAGACCGACCCGGGCCTGCTCGGGCGGCAGGTCCGCCCAGTCCGCCCAGCCAGCGAGCGCTGCGGGGGCCACCCCGGCCAGTCCGACGGCCGTGAGAGACGTTGCCGCCCGTTGCGTCGCTGGTAGGACGTCCAACACAGTGGACGACAGCCAGCAACCGATCGGCACCTGCACAAGGACGGGATGCACGGGGTGGCCCAGGGGCCTGCCCCGCAGCAAATCTCGCAAGCCGCCCAGGGGAAGGGAACGGATTTTGCGCTGCAGGGCGTTGATCATCGGATCGGCCACGGTAGTCCGTTCGAGCCGGCCCAGGGTGGTCAGCCACCATGCCGATGCGCTGCCGAGTGCCGTGGTCCGCCCGGCCGTGGGCGAGGTGCCGAGGTTATCTGCGTTCATACACGACGCCTACCCGGCGCCACACAGACCGCCACCCCACTGTGGCATCGACTGCACTCGAACGGCTCACCTGCCGAAGGGGACCGTCACCCAAAAGGCAACGCCGTCGTGCGTGACCGTGCTCGGAACGGCCAGCCGTCCAAACCTCGACGAGCGAGCCAACCTCTCAGCGGACGATCGCCTCGCGCAGTCCGACCTGCGACGCGTCCGCCCACGCGGCCCGCAACTCCTGTTCGCGGGATTGCGCCACGGCTCGCTCTTGGCGTACAACAGGCCCCAGGTGAAGCTGGGCTCTCCCGCCGCGTGTGCCGCCACCGTCAGATCCTCGAGGGCGTGCCGCGCCACGGCGCTGTCTGATGCTCTCCGAGCACCTGCTGCACAGCCTTGATGTGCTTGCCGAGCCGTCTGGCAGGTTGTCCAGCGCCGCCCGCGCCGGCTCGGTGGCGTACCGCGTCTTCTTGGCCGCCTTGCGGGCCTTGATGGAGGGCTGCGCCGCGGTCCGCCCCCGGGGAGAGTTCCAGAGGGTACGACCCGGACCTGCTGGAGAACCCGGCTCCGAAGGCCGGGCCATGCCCCGGCACCTCTTTCCCGCCGCCCATGCCGGAACCAGGCACCCCGAGTCGCAGCCGCCAGGACCATGCGTGTATCACTGGTCAGCAAGCCTGGACGGGCACCGGCCACAGGCTGGCCGCTCTGGCAGCGGCCGTACCCGGCGTGTGCCTCATGCCCGGCGCTGCCGGAACGCCCGCGCCTCGGATCGGGCAAACGCCTGCCCCCTCCGTCCGCATCACGGACGGCAACGATCCCCCTGGCCGGCACGTCCAGATCGAGTTGGCGACCGACGAGACGCATCGCGCCCTCGATGTCGCATTGTCCGTCCGCACGGCCGTGACCACGGCGGCGACGGCCGACGCTCCTGGTCCTGTGACGGTCGCCATCCTCGTCACAGCAATTGAAGCTGCCAAGGAATGACGAACTTCGACAAGGCCCCCTACCTCGACCTCGCGCCCTTGCCCTTGTCGCCCTCGCCCTCGCCCTCTTCGTCCTCCTCGTACACCTCGTCCTCGTCCTCGCCCTGGTCCCTGTCCTCGCCTTCGACCTGGTCCTCGTCTTCGTCCTCGTCCTCGACCTGGTCTTGGTCCTCGTCCTCGTAGTCCTCGTCCTCGTCTTCGGGGTATTCGTCCTCAGCGCCTTCCTCGTCGGCGGCCTGCTCCTGCTCCTCCTCGTCGGCAGCCTGCTCCTGCTCCTCTTCCTCAATGGCCTCCTCGTGGGTGCGGACCACCTCCCCGTCACGCACCTCCCCGCGCCAGCCCTCCGGCTCCTGGTCGGTCAGGGTGACGTAGCGTTGGAAGTTCTTGAAGTCCAGCCGCAGGCGACGTCCTTGAGCCCGCCAAATGTTGCCGGTCTTCTCGAAGAGTCCGGAGGGGTAGTACTCGACGACGAGCACGATGCGCGTGAGCGTGGGGGTCAACTCGTGGAAGCTGACGCAGCCACGAGTGGTGCCCTTGGCGCCCTCCGAGGTCCACGCGATTCGTTCGTCGGGCACCTGTTCCTGGACCGTCGCCTTCCAACCTCGCGTCGACGGGCCCACCTTGACCTTCCAGTCGCTGTCGGTGTCCTTGCCCTTTGACACGCTGCGGACACCTTTGGTGAAGGTGCTGAACTTCTCGTACTGAGTCCAGTGGTCGTAGGCCGTGCGAAGCGGTATCCCGACGTCCAGTACTTCGATGATGTTCATGACCTTGGGGGTGCCGGACCCACGGCCTTTTCCGCCTCCCCCGCCGAACGCCCCCTTGACCTTGTCGACTACGTTGTCCTTGATGCTTTTGGCCTTCTCACCGATCAGAGCCTTGACCGGTGAGTCACCTTGAAGCATCCGCAGACCCGCCTTGGGGAGGACGCCGCCGCTTTCCGCGACGCCTGTGAGTCCGTCGGTGACGTCACCCAGTTTGTCCCCGGCCTTGTCGGCCAGGTTCCCTATCTGCGCTCCCAGGAAGCTCATGAACTCGCCGCGCAGCCGGTCCAAGCCCGAGCCCTGATCGCCTTCTGAACCGCTCCGGGTTTGATCGAGACTCTAGATCTTGACTGTGACCTGGTGTTTTGCAGTCTCGCTGTAGTAGTTGGTCTCGTATTCGGCGGGTGGGATGTGCCCTATTTCACCGTGGAGTCGGCGGTGGCAGTACCAGTCGACCCACTCGGCGGTGGCCAGCTCGACCTCGGAGAGCGTCTTCCAAGGCCGTCGGGGCTTGATCAGCTCGGTTTTGAAGAGTCCGATCGTGGACTCCATCAGGGAGTTGTCGTAGGCGTCGCCGACCGATCCGATCGAAGCGGCGATGCCGGCCCGGTCGAGGTGTTCGGCGAGCGCGAACGACGTGTACTGCGACCCGGCATCGCTGTGATGTATCAACTCGCCTTTCTCGTAGGTGTGTTGGTCGCGGTCGCGTTGCCACAGGGCCATCTCGAGGGCGTCCAGGACGAGGCGTGTCTCCTTCGAGGTGGCTGCCGACCAGCCGACGATGCGGCGGGAGAAGGTGTCCACGACGAAGGCCACGTAGACGACGCCGGCGAAGGTGGCGACATGGGTGAAATCGGCGACCCAGCAGCGGTTCGGGGCCGGGGCGACGAAGTCACGGTCCACCAGGTCCGGGGCCCGCTGAGCACTCGCATCGGGGATCGTGGTGATCACCTTCTTGCCGCGGACCGCTCCGGTGATGCCAAGGTCGCGCATGAGCCGTTCGACGGTGCAGCGAGCCACCAGAACGTTCTGCCGGTTCAGGTGCCGCCAGATCTTCCGGGCGCCGTAGACACGGTAGTTGGCCTCGTACGCCTGAGTGATCAAGGTCTTCAGTTCGGCGTCGCGGACGGTGCGGGCAGAGGGTGCGGCCCGGCGTTTGTGGTGGGCGTAGTAGGTGGACGGTGCGATCTTGCAGTCGTGGTCGGTCAGGACCCGGCAGATCGGCTCGACGCCGCCGAAGCGGTCCTTGTGCTCGTCGATGAACGCTACGAGCGTGTGTGTGGCCGGTCGAGCTCGGCCGCGAAGAAAGACGCCTTAGATTCAACCGGTCAAGGCAACACTCTCGGCTGGTGTGCGGAATCCCAGACACTTGCGCGGACGGTTGTTGAGCTTCGCCGCGATGGCGTCAAGGTCGTCCTGGCTGAACGTCGACAGGTTCGTGCCTTTGGGCAGGTACTGCCGGAGCAGCTTGTTGGTGTTCTCGTTGGTGCCACGTTGCCAGGGGCTGCGCGGGGCTGCGAAGAACACGTCGACACCGGTGTCGTCGGTGAACCGCTTGTGAGCTGCCAGTTCCATGCCGCGATCCCAGGTCAGCGTGCTGCGCAGTCGAGGATCCATGCGTTCGTAGGTCTGGGTCAGAGCGGGAACGACCACGGTGGTGTGGCGGCTGGCGAGTTTCACGACCGTGAGGAACCGTGACTTCCGGTCGACCAGCGTGGCGACCTGGCTGTTGTTCGAGCCGATCACCAGATCGCCTTCCAGATGCCCGAACTCGCTGCGGTCTCCCGCCGCTTTGGGCCGCTCCTCGATCGGTCGGGCATCGACGATCTGTGAGCGCCACTGTCCCTTCACCGTGTGGCGCTTGTTCTTCCGGATCGGGCGGCCGGTTCGCAGGCGCTTGCACAGCTCGCGGGGGACCACCTTCCAACGGGTGGTGTAGACCGATCGGTAGATCGTCTCGTGGCTGATCTCCATCGCCGGGTCGTCACCGTGGTGCAGACGCAGGTGGCCGACGATCTGTTCCGGCGACCACTCCTCCTTCAGCAGGGTCAGCACCGTCTGCCTCAACGCGGGCCTGCGGGCGAGCAGGCACTGCTTCGGGCGCCGGGCGCGGTCAAGTGCCCGTTCCTGCGCGGCGATCGCCCGGTAGACATCGCGTCCGCCGTTGTTGCTGACTTCACGGCTGATCGTCGACACCGCACGCCTCAGGAGGCCGGCGATGGCCCGGTAGGACTCTCCGGCACAAAGCCTGCGCGAGATCTCCTCCCGCTCGCCCATGGTCAAGCTTCCGACGCGCGCTTTGCGGGGTTCGGGAGCGATCCCTCCGTGATGCTTGAGGACGGTGAACACCGAGCCGGGCGGCTTGCCGATCTGCCTTGAGATGACGCTGATCGACTCCCCGGCCCTCCACCGCCGCCACAGGTCGGCCTTCATCTCGTCCGACATCCCCGGTCGACCCATTCTCGCCACGTAAACCGTCCTCAACCAGCACTGTTGCTCTGACCGGTTGAATCTAAGGCCGCTGCCTTCAGGATCTCGTTGGCCCGCTTGAGCTCGGCGTTCTCCTTCTTCAGCGCCTTCATTGCCGCGGACTCCTCCGTGGTCGTCCCCGGACGCTGCCCGGAGTCGATCTCGTCCCGCCTGACCCAGTTGCGCAGCGTCTCGGCAGAGCCGATGCCGAGCTTCTGCGCGACCGCCCGCAACGCGGCCGACTCGTTCGGGTAGTCACCACGGACTTCGGTGACCATACGGACTGCTCGTTTACGCAGCTCAGCGGGGTAGGAGGAGGGACGTGCCATGACTCGATCCTTTCATGGAATCGAGTCTCCACCGAACCCGGAACGGTTCAATCCGCTCTTCAGTGAACTACCAGGTCAACGACCTGGTCCTATTCAGGTTCGGCTGTGGCGGCGATGAGGATCTGAGCGGCCTCGGTGATGTTGTCGGCGCGGACGGCGCGGGCCATCGCTTCGCGGGCGGCGTCCGCGGTGGTGTCCGGGGGAACCACCAGCAGGGCGAAGTGGTCGTTGTGGCCGCGGGTGATGAGGACGGTGTCGTCGCCGACCGGATCGGAGTCGAGGTGCACGACCTGGTCGTCGATGACCAGGCGGGTCGGGAGGCCGTTCCAGGCGGATGCGTCCACGCCCACACGGGTGATCGGCCCGAGGTGCCCGGTCAACACGCTGATCAGCGCCGGCAGCTCGGTCTCGATGTCGCGGGTGCGGGGCCACCACGCGCCGTCCAGGCGCCCCTCCCGGGACCGTGTGGTCTCCAGCCGCAGCAGGGCCGCGCCAGGTTTGACCGCCTGGTGGATCGCATCCGGCAGGAGCAGGGGCGGCCTGTGGGGAATGTCGGAGTCAGCCATGTGGATCCGCCCGTCAACGGAGTGCGGCCGTGGCTCGTCGCAGGTCAGCACCGGTGCCCGGCCGACGACGTAACGCGAGCCTGCGTCGTTTCACGGTACTCCCGTCGCCCGCACCGCCGCCCTCCACAGCGCCTCCACCGGAATATACCTGGTCACACCGGATATTACCCGTCAAGCGGGCGTACAGTGAAAGCACCGGAGGTACTTCGCGCACCGGCTTTCATGCAGGTGCCATCTCCGGCGATCGCCTAAAAACCGGGCTGCCGACGGGCAGCCCGGGGGCAGGGTCGCATCATGACCACCATCCTCGACCGGAACGCGCCCCGCGACCTTGTCTCAGAGCTTCCGGCCCGCTTGTCCCTCACCCCGAAGACCACCGTCGCCGGCCAGTTGGACGGGGCCTGGTGGCCCCGCTCGCGCGACCTCGAAGCCGAGCTCCCGGCGCTCGTCGCCGCCCTGGCGGAGCCCTGGGGCCGCGTCACCCGCGTCACGGTGAACCCCACGCGCTGGCCCGTGATACCGCACACGGTCGCCGTGGACGGGCACACACTGCACGTGGGGTGGTTCACCGAGCAGGACCCCGACAAACTGATCCTGCTCGGCTACACCGTCGGCCGCTGGGACCTACTCGTCATCCCGCCCGAGACCGATCCCGCAGCCGCCGCCCGCCTGATGGCCGCCGCCGCGATCCCGGGCAGCGCCCTGACGGCAGGCGTCCTCATGGCCGACGAAACCGTCATCGGGCGCGGCATCCGAGACGCCCGTCGCCGCGAAGCCACCTGGGAGGGCGAAGGCGGGGCCTGCCTGTCCCCCTTCGGGAACCCGATGGACCGAAGCGCCCTCCCGCTGCCCGGAAACGGCTGGAGGTGAGATCCGTGGAGACTGTCGTCCTCATCGCAGTGATCTTCGTCGCGATCGCCATCGGAATGCGCTGGATCCACCTGCTGAACGCCCAGCACGATGCGCGGATCGCGGCCTACCACTTCAGTGACCCCCTGCCGAGACCTCCCGGTCTGCCGGACGACATCGGTCGTCGAGCCCACCACACAGATGCCGACCGGTGAGGAACAGGCCTTCCTCCGACCGGGGGCAGCGGTCGGGGCGCCACGGCGCCCCGACCCGCCAGCCTCTCACCCACCCTGAAGGGAACACGCCCAGGTGAAGCACATCGAGACCCAGACACTGCCATCGCTCGGGCACGCCGAGGTACGGATCACCGCGCACACGCCCGAAGCCGCCCGCGCGGTCGCGGAAGCCCTTCGCGGCTGCTTCGCTGGAGCGGAACAGCGCAGCTACCCCGGCCTCGACGGCGACACCCGCCTCCACCTCACCGTGGACACGGCAACACCCGCCGGCCCCGCCCGCTCCTGGCTGGCCACCAGCCGGACCCCCGTCGGCACCGGCGCCCACTCCGACGAGATCTGAGAGGCCCGACGGCCCCGGAGCCCGCACCCGCACAGGAGAGGACGCAGTCGTGGCCACACTGCGCGAACGCAAGACCTACCGCGAACAGGTGCTCCGGGTCCTGTACGAGGCCGTCGAAGGCAACCGCCTCCTCGGCATCACCGGAGCACAGCTGCGGCGCGACCTCCACGTACCGGAACAGGACCTGGCCGCCGCCTGCACCTACCTGGCGGGCGAAGGACTGATCACCGTCGACTGGGAACCCGGCAACACCCCCGCGATGGTCACCCTCACCCACGAGGGAATCCGACACATGGAGGCCGAGGAGGAAGAGCACGGCTGAATGCCCTCGAACACACGTGAAGAGCCTGGCAGGCGGGTAGCCAGTGGTTCAGTCGGACTTCCGAGTCCCCAGGATCAATATCAAGTGCTTACAGTAGCGTTATTGGCTGTTCCGCTGGCCTCCACGGTCGGCACCGCAGTCCAATCGGCGGGTATCTCCTCCAGGTCACTCCCCAGATGATCTAGTCCAGGGGTCAGTGATCGTAGGCGGTCAGTGCTGGTCGGCCTGGAGAAGACCTTCGCCTTCAACCTCTCCGGCCACGTCCTGCACCCGATCTTCTGGCAGAACCTCTCCCCGGACGGCGGCGACCGTCCCGACGGCGCCCTCGCCGACGCCATCGACGAGCACCTCGGCGGCTTCGAGGCGTTCAAGCGGCAGCTCACCGTCGCGACCACGTCCGTCCAGGGCTCCGGCTGGGGCGTCCTCGCCTGGGAACCCCTCGGCCAGCGTCCGATCATCGAGCAGGTCTACGACCACCACGGCAACGTCGGTCAGGGCACAACCCCGCTGCTGGTCTTCGACGCCTGGGAGCACGCCTACTACCTGCAATACAAGAACGTCCGTCCCGACTACGTCACCAAGCTCTGGGACCTGGTCAACTGGGAAGACGTCGCAGCCCGATACGCCGCAGCCACCGGCGCTTGATCCAGCATCACCCGGCGGGCCGGGAAGCCGCCATGGCTTCCCGGCCCGCCGACTCGTTTCAGCGACCGTCCAGCCAGGATCAGAAGGACGCACCGAGAGAGTTCTCGGCCTCGCGGATGATCCAGCGCCGCCGGCCTTACCGGGTGTTGTGGTCGTCCTGGGTTTCATCGCCCGGTGAGGGGCGACTGTGCCGGTGCCGGCCCCGCTCGCGCCTACGTCGAGCAGCTGCTGCCCGACGTCCTGGACGGCACGATCGCCCCCGGCCGTGTCTTCGACCAGACCTTCCTCCTCGACCGGACTCCGGAGGCCTACCAACCGGGAGGGCGTGGCCAAGGCGATCGGCGTGGCCAACTTCTACTCATGTCCGGAACCTACTGAGGGCCATCCGACCGCGACCGCGTGCGCCTTCCATCCTCCGGAGGGGAAGGACGAGCCCTGGAACAGCGAGTGTGACGGGCAGCTTGCGAGGGAAGACCATCGCGGGGCCCGCCGACGTGCACGTGAGGCTCGCCGCCCTCAGCGTGCATGCCGGTGTCACCGCCTGCGGAGGCGAATGGCGCCGTTGTATGTGCCGGACGGGCGGCATCGGCAACCGGACCTGCCGGCGGAACGTCTCATCAAGGGCACCGGCAGTCGACCGGGGGCACGCCTGCCAGGTGCTGTGTCCGGCGGGTGTTCTGGCCCGACGCCGTCCGTCTCGGTGTCGCACCCAGGTACGTACGCCGGAAGGTGACACTGACGCCGCGGCTGTCGCACAGCCGCCTCACTACTCGCTGTCCGGGGAGGACGCCGCGATGTGGTCCAGCATCATTGCTGTCGTCGGCACCTTGCTAGGGGGCGCGCTCACCGGGCTGCTGCAGATCAAGAGTGCGCGGATGGCCCAGAACGCCGCCCGCGCCGAGCAGAGGGAAGAGGCGCTGCGCAGGGCGCTGGGCGAACTGGTGGCAGCCCTGGGCGACCACCGGCGGGCTCTGTGGCATCGCGAAGTCCTGCGCCTGGACCGAGTGAGTGAGGAAGCCGTCGAGGCAGCCCGCACGGCCTCCCGCGCCACGAGCTCGGCCGTGAGCGGCCCGCTGGTCACGGTGTCCGTTCTCGAGCAGTCCCTGGCCGAGCCGGCTCGGCAGGCGGCCCTGGCCGCGTTCAACCTGCGTGACGCCGCCGACCACTCCGACCCGGCCTCCCGCCGCGAGGCCGCCATCGCGGCGACGGACGAGCTGGTCACGGCTGCCGCCAGAGCGATGTCCTGACTTCCGAGGTCTGCCCGCCGCCCCCGCCAAGGCGTTGGCCTGACCCTCATGGACGGCCTCCGGCACGGTGACGGGCGAGCGGGCCCCACCTGTGTCGCCTTGATGGTGAACGCCTTCGCGCAAGCGCGTCGGACATCCGTGTCCGGCCGCCCGGCACGCAGCTGTCGCCCGCGAGAAAGTGGTCCGCGCAAGTTCCGGGGATGCCTGATGGCTGCCGTGGGCTCGAGGGCAGCGTCCGGTCCGCTTGCGGATCTGGTCGGTGGCCCGTTCGGTCATCTCGTGTGCCTTGGCGCGCAGCTGCTCCCGGCGGCCTGACTTCTGCATGGACTTGTTGCCCAGGGCCTTGCCGAGAGTCTCCTTCATTTTGCCCATGACCTGCTTCACCTTGGCGTGTTCCTTGGCCATCAGCCTTGCCGATTTCTCGAAGATGCATGCCGCAACCGGCACGGTCGACCGTGCGGCATGTCGAACATCTGCCTGAGCGCTTGCTGTGGTGCGCTGACCCCGGTGCCGACACGGAGCTGATCGAGCAGCTTCGCGGCCAGGCCTCTTGACTCCGACGAGAGTCGATGTCCGGTGATGTACCCGCGAGCCCGGCGGCTGCGGTGCAACCTGCCGACGGCGCCGACCGGCTTCGAGCACGCGCGCCAGCCAAGCCGCCAGGCGCTGACATGCCCTCGCCACGGAACAACGCGCCCGGGACACTGAAGATCTCTTGCCGTTCATGAAGGAGTCGCGATGCAGGCTGCGGTGGTCACCTTCGCGGGTTCAACGAGCTCGACAGCTTCATCGCCTCCGCGCTGATCAACCGATGCCACAAGGCCGGCCTGGAAGCCTTCATCAATACGCCGACGGCCCGTGCAGCACTCGCGGAGTCTGCGCCGATACCGGGTCCAGCGGAGCGGCGATGGTGGTGACCGGCAGGTCCGGGCCGACGCCGGAAACCGCCTGATGACGGGGGGCGGACGAGTGCTAGCCTCGCCCGCATGCCTGAACTGAGCGCCCCCACGCACCGGTTGCACGCCTCATGGCTCGCGGCCCGGGCCGAGTGGTCTCCAGGCGCTCACCAGGACGGAGCGGGCCTGCGTCTCGCGCCGGATGCAGACCTCGCCGACCCCGAGGTCTTCTCGGAGTGGACCGAACGTCTGCGACGGCAGTCGGACAGGGCGGCCGCCGTGGGAGAAGGGCGCGTCCATGCCACGCATTGGTGGATCGTCGAGGGCGACAGCTATCTAGGAGCCATAGATCTGCGGCACTATCTGAACGCCGTTCTGCTCGACATCGGCGGGCACATCGGCTACAGCGTGCGCCCGTCCTTCCGAAGGCGCGGCCTGGCCACCTGGGCTCTCGGGGCCGTGCTGCCCGAGGCGCGCGCACTCGGCCTGGACCGAGTCCTTGTCACCTGCGACGACGCCAACACCGCGTCCGCACGCAGCATCGAACGCAACGGTGGTGTCTTGGAAGACGTTCGCACCACCGAGGCGGGCGTCAAGCGCCGCTACTGGATCAGCCTGTAGACAGCGGTACGGGCGACTGCGCCCGATACAACCACTCGTGGACAGCAGCGAGTTCGCAGGATGCGAGCGCGGCGAAGCCCAGCGCACAGCCTTGCTCAGCGTCTGCACCCGGCACGCTCCCTGAGCAGCTCGATGGCGCGGCGCGCGGCTGCGGCCTGGGCGGCAGGGAACTCCGCGAAAAGGGCGTCCGCGAAACCGTCCTTCTCACCTGATCCACCCTTGTCCTCCGCAGCGGTGATCGCCTGCACCGCCTCGTGCGGGATGCTCTCGACGATGGCCCGGGCGGTACTTTCCACCCGTGGATCGTCTGCGGCTGCCTCGGCCAGTGCGTCCATCCGGGCGTAGACCGAGTAGGTGCGCCGCACGGCCTCGGCGTCGGTGCTCAGACTCTGCCCCATGGCGTAGAGCCAGTCGCGGTCGCCGTCCGGCGAGCCGGTCTCCAGCAGGGCCAGCAGCTCTCGCTCCTTGGCCGCCATTGCGGGCTCCGGTCCGGGAAGCTGCGCCGAGGCACGGGCCATGGTGTCGAAGAGGGTGGCGAGTTCAGGGGAGATCGGGGCCTCGGCGGGCAATCGCCCGGTCCGCTCGGCCTGCTCGAGCAGTCGGCCCAGGCGGACGCGGCGCCGGCGGATGTCCTCCTCTTGTCGGGCCAGGTCGGCGTCCAGCTCGGTGAGGATCTCGACGAGATCCTTGCCGAGGTCGTCCGCCAGTACGTCCTTGACTTCGTCCAGGCTCAGGCCGAGCTCGGTCAGCCGGCGGACGCGGGCCAGTTCGACGGCGTCGCGCAGCGTGTACTCACGGTATCCGTTGGGCTGGCGCGGCGGCTCGGGCAGCAGCCCGATGCGGTGGTAGTGCCGCACGGCACGGGTGGTGATGCCGACGACGCCGGCGAGCTCTCCGATTCTCATGGCACCAGTAGAAACGTTGTCGCCGCGACAAGGTCAAGCGGTTCCGGTTCACAGCGGATGGCTTTGGTTGTGCCAGGTCGCCATGAACGTGCTCGACGTGCCGACTCTTCCGTTTCGGCCGCTTTCGTTCAAGGGGCGGCCGTGTGCTGAGGGAGCCTCGTCGATGTGGAGGTCTGCGCCGGATGCAAGCTGAAGGAAGCCGCCAAGGGTCAGTGGACCGAGGAAGAGCGACCGTCCCGCCTTGACCACCGTGTAGAGTGGCATTACCGACGCGGGGTGGAGCAGCTCGGTAGCTCGCTGGGCTCATAACCCAGAGGTCGCAGGTTCAAATCCTGTCCCCGCTACGAGAAGACGGGGCCCGGCGCTTGCCGGGCCCCGTCCGCGTTTCCCGTTGGGTGCGAGCCCTGGTTCTGGGCGCGGTTGTCCCCGGAGAGGGAGCCGTGCCGGCCGCTTCGCCACAGACGGTGCAGGCCGGCATCTGCCCGACGAGGAAGTCGAGCCGGCGCCAGGTCAGGGAGTCCGCAGCAGGGGCTCTCCAGCCGACTCCCGCCTCCTCGGCCTCAGAGTTGGATGGGCAGGTGGCGGGGGCCGCGAAGCATGGCGTTCTGCCGGTAGGGGGGCGGGTCCTGGACCAGGTGTGCCGTGCTGAGATGGGGGATCAGCGCGCCGAGTGCGGCCTCGGCTTCGATACGGGCGAGTGGCGCGCCGAAGCACAGGTGGATACCGCTGCCGAAGCCGACGTGCTGGTTGTCCGGGCGGGTGGGGTCGAACCGGTCGGGTTCGCTGAACCGCATGGGGTCGCGGCTGCCCGAGGCCAGCGCCAGGATGACGGACGTGCCGCCGGGGATCGTGGTGCCGGCGACGTCGATGTCGACGAGGGGAACCCGCTCGCGCATGTGGACCGGTGGCTCGTAGCGCAGCAGTTCCTCCACTGCTCGCGGCAGCAGGCCGGGGTCTTCGCGCAGACGGTGCAGCTGGTCGGGCTGGCGCAACAGGGTGAGGACACCGTTGGTGATCAGATTGACCGTGGTCTCGTGTCCGGCGATGAACAGCAGGATGGTGTTGATCGCCAGGTCTTCCTCGCTGAGACGTACGGCCGGGTCCGGTTCGTTGACGAGGTCGGAGAGCATGTCGCCGGTGGGCCGACCGCGGCGCTGTTCGGCGAGTCGGAGCAGGTACAGGCCCATCTCCTGCCGCGCCTGGTCGGCGGCCTGCTCCCGTTCGGCGGTGTCACCTTCGGGTCCGATGTCGGCGGACGCGACGAGCATGTCGGTCCAGTCCTGGAAGAGCTGTTCGTCCGTGTGCGGGATGCCGAGCAGGCGGCAGATCACGGTCACGGGCAGGGGGTAGGCGAAGTCGTCGACGACGTCGATCTGCTTGCCTTCCTGGAACACTTCCGCCAGTTCCTTGGTCAGCTGGATGATCTCGCCGCGCATGGAGTCGACCCGGCCCGGACTGTGCGGCGGCCCGAACGGCCGCATGGTCGAGTTGCGCAGCCGGTGGTGCTCGGGGTCGTCGAGCCGCAGGAACGGCGGTTGCTGATTCACCGTGCACGGAGCGGGAGCGGTTCGCGAGCGCGGATCGGCACTCATCCTGGGGTCGTGCAGCAGACGGACGATCTCGTGGTAGGTGCCGATCAGGTAGCTGCCGTCCGCCTGCCGCACCGCGGGCCCCGCCTCGCGGAGTTCGGCGTACAGCGGGTAGGGGTCGGGGCGGTTGGCATAGTCGGTGATCCGGGCCAGCAGGGTGTCGGAGGCCATGGTGGCTCCTTGCGGTGGGGCGGGACGTGGGTCAGCCGGGCTGCACCAGCGTCAGTCGGCGATCCGGCAGGTAACCGGTGACTGCGACGGTGGGGCCGTGCGACAGCCCTTTGGGATCCGGCACGTCGGACGGAATCGGGATGTCGGCTGCGATCGCACGATCCTGGGCGCCGGGCGGGGGCGGGAATGGAGCAGCCGTCTCGATCAGGTGCCGGTAGTAGTCGAGCGACTTGGCCATGTCGACGGTGACGGCGGCGGTGACCCGTCCCTGGTAGCCGTAGACCATGGCCAGACGACGCGCCTCCAGGGAGCCCTGGGCGATGATCACGTGGTCGGAGTAGGTGGGTACGCCCACCGATTTGATGTTGAGCCCGAACTGGGTCGACCAGAACGACGGGACGGTCAGGTGCGGGCGCTGCAGGGGCCCCGGATTGAGCATGTTGTGTGCCGCCACCCCGGCTTGCTCGACCGCGTTGCCCCAATGTTCCAGGGAGAGCATCTGGTAACCGAACAGCGGGTGGGGGAAGCGGGAGACGTCACCGGCCACGAAGACGTCGTCGGTGACGATTCCGTACATGTTGAAGGCCCGGCACCCGGCGTCGCAGGCGATCCCGCGCGGACCCGCCGCCAGTCCGGACTCCGCCAGCCACTCGACGTTGCGTACCGCGCCGAGGGCCACGACGCACACGTCGGCTTCGACGCGGCTGCCGTCGGACAGCTCCGCACCAGTGAAGCTGCCGTTCCCGCGCAGGGCGGTGACAGTCACCCCCGTGCGCAGGTCCACGCCGTGGTTGCGCTGCATGGCGGCCGCGAGCTTTCCCAGGGTGCCACCGAGCGCCCCCACCAGAGGTGCGGGGCCGCGTTCGGCAACGGTGACCTCCAGTCCCCGTTCCCGGCAGGCCGAGGCGATCTCCGAGCCCGTGAAGCCGCCGCCGATCACCAGCACGCGCTCCGGTCCGGCGGCCAGCCGACGGGCCAGTCCTCCGGCGTCCTCGCGGGTGCGCAGGGTGAACACCCCGTCCAGGGTGGCTTCCTCCGGGTTGGGCCAGGGCCGCGCCCGGGTTCCGGTGGCGATCAGCAGCCGGTCGTACGGCAGTGACTCGCCGCTCTCCAGCAGAACCTGTTTCGCGAGCAGGTCCACGCCGGTGGCGCGCACGCCCAGCCGCCAGTCGGCGTCCGGGTCCCGGCGCGTCGGCAGTCCGGTCGTGTCCGCCGTCGCCTGGCCGAGCAGCACCTGCTTGGACAGCGGCGGCCGGTCGTAGGGCGGGTGAGGCTCGTCCCCGACCACGGTCAGGGAGCCGGTGAAGCCTTCTTCGCGCAATGCCTCCGCGGCCCTGAGCCCGGCCAGCGACGCGCCGACGATGACCATACGTCCGTCCTTGAGGTCACCGGGCACCGGTGCCCACCTCCTCGCCGAGGAGGATGGCCTGGACCGGGCACGCCGCCGCGGCCTGGCGCACGCGCTCGACCTGGTCGTCGGGGACGGCCGTGGCGTACAGCAACCCTTCCTCGCCGTGCAGCTCGAACACCTCGGGCGCGAGGAAGACGCACTGCGCATAGCCCTGGCAGCGCGTGAGATCCACAACGGTCTGCATCCCCACCACTCCCTCCGTCGTCTCGCCCCTGGTTTCCAGCATGGAACCGGACTCGGGCGCCCGCACGCCGCGGTTGCGGAGGGGTGCTTCCGTGTCTTCCGGCAAGGCACCCGTACAGGTGGGGGAAGCGCGGTCGGCGTTCACGCAGGCGAGGGCGGAGAGGAACATGGCGCGTTCGAGCTGCCGGTTTCCGCCTCGGGGTGCGTGTTCGCCGTGGACGGCGGTCCCGGACTGCCTGGTGGGGGGGCGAGGTCGGCGTAGGAGGCGAGGCGGACGGCGGTGGGGAAGCCGGCGCCGTCGCCGACGGTGACCAGGAGAGCAGGGCATGCATGCCACCGGTCGGCGCCGTGTTCGTTCACGTTCCGGCGGGATGGCGGCTCATGGGAAAGCAGCCCATCTGGCCTGGATCCACAAGGCCGATTCCCGTCCGGGGTCTGAAGCTCGCCGAATTCGTGGATGAAGTGATCCTCCGGGGGGAGTCGGAGTGAGGGGTCGGCGACTGTCGGCCCGTCGCATCGGGCAAGGAGGCGCACCGTGTCCAGCACGGCCCTGATCCGGGGGACGCGGCCATCAGGTCTGATCACCCTGCCGGGCGTGTACCGGCCGCAGACGGACACCCACCTGCTCGCCCAGGCTCTCGCCCACGAGGACCTGGGGCCCCGTACGGAGGTCCTGGAGATCGGCACGGGTACCGGCGTGCTGGCACTCCAGGCAGCAGACAGGGGAGCGCGAGTCATGGCGGTCGACGTCTCATGGCCCGCCGTCGCCAGCGCCCGACTCAACGCCGGTCGTCGGCGAGTGCCCTTGCACGTCGTGCACGGTGATTTCGCGGCACGCGCCGCGGGCCGCAGCTTCGACCTGGTCATGTCGAATCCGCCCTACGTCCCGTCCCCGGAGAATCGACTGCTCTCCCACGGGCCGGAACGCGCGTGGGAGGCCGGCCCCGACGGGCGCGACGTGATCAACCGGATCTGCATGATCGCTCCGTTCATGCTCCGCCCCGGCGGAGTTCTGCTCATGGTGCATTCGGGGATGTGCGGGGCCCGGGAGACCGTCGACCGGCTGACCGAGGCCGGGCTGGCCGCGGAGGTCATCACGAGGACCTCGGTGCCCTGGGGGCCCGTCCTGCGATCGAGGCGGGGCTGGCTGGAGCGGCAGGGCCTGGCCATCGAGGCCGAGGAAACGGAAGAGCTGGTGGTCATCCGTGCCAGGTGACACCGATGACACTCCGGGACCGGTTCCTGCGGCAGCGCCGGCCCGTCGGGTGACTGTGTTTCCGCAGGGCCCTGTCCTGGTGGAGGGACCGGTCGAGATCGTCCTCGCCGACGGCACGATCGTCCGGTCCGACCGCTTCATGGTCGCGATCTGCACGTGCCGGCGCAGTCGCACCTACCCATGGTGCGACACGAGTCATCGTCGCCGTGAGCGAGTCGCCTCGCCGACCGAGGAATGGAAGCCGTCATGACGCCTCCCAGGCCGAACACCACGGCTGCTCACTGCGGATCCTGCCTGGTCGAAGCACGCGGAGAGCTGTCCTCTGCCGTGATCGAGGCTCTTCGGTCGAACCGGTCCCCGGCGTACGGCATCGGCACCGTACAGGAGGCCAATCCGTGGGGTGAGGACCTCCAGCTCGCGCTCTACCTCCTCTACGAGCTCCACTATCGCGGCTTCGAAGGCGTGCCCGACGCGCGTGAATGGGATCCGGACCTCCTGCGGCTGCGGGAGGCGATGGAAGCCCGCGTCATGCACGTCCTGAACACCGAGCTGTCCGACGCCCCGCGCACCGTCGAGGAGGCCTTCGCCCCGCTCCTCGTGGAGCCCCTCGACCTCACCGGCAGCCTCAGCCGCCACCTTGAGACCGAGGGGGAGCTCTGGCAGCTACGTGAATACGCTGCCCTACGCTCCCTCTACCACCTGAAGGAGGCCGACCCGCACGCCTGGGTGATCCCCCGCCTCACCGGCCGGGCCAAGGCGGCGATGGTCGCGATCGAGTACGACGAGTTCGGCGCCGGCCACGCCGATCGCATCCACGCGCGGCTCTTCGCGGACCTCATGGTGGATCTGGGCCTGGATCCCGCGTACGGCCACTATCTGGACCAGGCCCCCGCGTCCCTGCTCGCCACCGTGAATCTGATGTCCCTCTTCGGGCTTCACCGGGCCCGGCGGGCCGCTCTCGTCGGCCACTTCGCCTGTGTCGAGGTCACCTCGTCCCCGGGCTCCCGGCGTCTGGCCAAGGCGATGCATCGCTGCGGGGCGGGAAAGGCAGCCGAGCACTTCTACGCCGAACACGTGGAGGCCGACGCGGTCCACGAGCAGGTCGTACGTCACGAGGTCATCGGTGGGCTGCTCGCCGACGAGCCGGCGCTCGAGGCCGACATCGCCTTCGGCTGCGCGGCCACCGTGCTGTTGGAGGATCGTCTCGCCGACCGCATCGGCGCGGCCTGGGCAAGGGGACACAGCGCGTTGCGCACGCCACTGTCAGGAGCGCGGGAAGGCGCCGGCAGTGATCGGGGCCGTGAAGCACAGGCACAGTCGTGATCTCGCTCGAGCCCCGTGTGACGTCACGCCGCAGCACGCCACATCCGAAGGCGGCGGTCCCGGGATGGGGACCGCCGCCTTCGGATGTGGTCCGGCGCTGGTTGTTTTAGTACCAGTGGTGGGTCTGCCAGAAGTCCCAGGCCTGGGCGGGGCTGCCGTAGCGGGAGTTCATGTAGTCCAGGCCCCACTTGATCTGGGTGGCGGGGTTGGTCTTCCAGTCGGAGCCGGCGGTGGCCATCTTCGAGCCGGGCAGGGCCTGGACGAGGCCGTAGGCGCCGGAGGAGGAGTTGGTGGCGGTGTGGTTCCAGCCGCTCTCGTGGGTGACGATCTGGTTGAAGGCGTTGTACTGGGCCGTGTCCGGGATCATCCGGTGGGCGATCGCCTGGGCGGAGGAGGCGGACGTCGTGCTGGCCTGGGCCGGGGCCGCGGCGAGGGCCATGCCCGCGGTTGCGGCGGCGACGGCGACGACGGAGAGGGCCTTCTTCGGGCTGGCGATGCGGCGGATGGCGGAGACGGACACAGAGAACCTCGTTCTTCGGGGACAGGGGGTCGCTCGCTCGCCGGGCGGGGGACCGTGTGGTGCTCGTCGGTCCTGGCATGCGGAGGCACCGTGACCCCTGGGGGGCCGTGGTGCCTGGCGACGTCCTCAAGACAACCAGCCCCGACCGATGTCCGCAATGACCTCTTTTACTAGTTGTGACCGCATTCTGGGTGTCCAGGCCCTATGTGAGCTGGCTCTCAATCCGCAGGTCAAGGCATGGATGCGCGTCTAAACATGTCGCTTTTCGTCCACTATCGTGAGTAGTGGGTGACGTGCGTCATGTGGGGTGCTTCACCGGTTCCGCAACGCTGTGTGCCCGGAGTTTCACGGTGCGAGTGCGTCGAAGGTGACCGCGGTCTCGAAGGCGGGCCGACGCGCGCGGTGTTCTCCGCCGTCGTGGAGAGCGAAGCCCTTCCCGGGTACCGGGCAGCGATACGTGGGTAGCGGCCCCGGCGCGCGACGACGTGCCTGCGCGGGTGGGCAGCGTGACCCGGATCAGGTTACGGTCACGGCCGCATCAGTATCTTGATCGTCGGGCCGTACTGTGCCTGCGGGACGCGCAGTTACTCCGGGACCGCGCCGTACAGGCGGGTGTAGCCGAAGAGGGCGGCGCCCATGGCCTCACCGGTCACCTGTGTGGCCTCGCACTGGGTCGGCAGCCCGAGCAGACACATCCACCAGGCGCCGCAGGCGACCTGGAACGGCGCCACGACCCGGTCGCCCACAGAGAGGTCGGGTACGCCGGAGCCCACCTCCTCCACGCCCCCCATCGGTTCGCGGCCGAGGTTGTCTCCCGGTGTCATGAAGGGGTGAGCACCTCGTGCAAATGCGTCTCGACGGCCGGGCGGGTGGACTCTGCCGACGGTTGTGCGGGCGCTTCCGGGTGGGGAATCACTGACTGCCGGACGGAATAGATCCGGCCCGGACGCGACCGCTGGAGGGGATGTTCGCCCGGATCCGGACGTGTCTAAGCCGCCGGGTTGCCGTGTGCCTGTACCGCCGTGGCGAGGTGCCCGGCGAGGGGGTCTGGCAGCGTCCGGCCGTCGGCGGTTTGCAGGAGGGCGTTGGCGATGAGGTGCAGTTTCGTGTTGCTGTGCTGGGATGTCGTCACCAGGACCTGCCAGGACTGCTGGGGGGTCAGATGAAAAGAAGACATGAGCATGCCTCTGGCCATGTCGATCGTTGCCCGGGTCCGCAGCGCCCGGCGCAGTTGCGCGTTCTCCGCTGCGAGATCGCTGGATGAATATGTCGGATGTGCGGGTTTTGAGGGGGCGGCCAGACCTTCGTCCGACCCTGCGGAGTCCGGGGCGAAGAGCGGGAGGGTGTCGGTGAGGGTCATCAGCCGTTTCACGGCCGGCCTGGTGGCGCGCAGGATGAGGCTCTTGGCGTCCGTGTGGGCGAGACGGCGTATGTGCAGCAGTACGTTGAGCGCGGAGCAGTCACAGAAGGCGACGCCTGCAAGATCCAGTTCCAGGTCTGCGTCGGCGTGCTCGAGCGCATGACTCAACGTCCGGTGCAGCTGCTGTGTGCAGTCCAGGTCGAGCTCACCGGACACCGTGACCACGAGCCGGTCGCCGGCCGAGGTGACATTCAAGGAGACCGGCGTCCGTGCTGCTGCGAATGCGGTGCCGCACTCAGAGCGTGGCCCCTTGCCTGAGGGAGGCGTCGGGTGATGGACCATTTCAGGCTCCCGCGCATGCCGTCATCTTCGGGTACCCCCAGGATCTCCCCGTGGCTCATTACCCGTCAATCAAAACATGAAAAGCAGTTCAGCATTTTGAATGCGTGAATCTTGACTCGTATCCTGGTGTCATGGATCGTGTGCCGGAACCGCATTCAGGCTGGACGTTTGTCACCAACCACTCCCGGGTGCTGGCCGCCATCGCCGAAGACCGCACCACACGCGTCCGCGACATCGCTGCCCGCTGCCGACTCACCGAGCGGGCCGTACAGAAGATCATCGCTGACCTGGAAGAGGGTGGGTATCTCACTCACGTCCGGGAAGGCCGCTCGAACGTGTACCGCGTCGCCCCCGACACGCTCCTGCGCCATCCCGCGGACACCCCGGCCACCGTTGCCGACCTGCTCTCGATCCTGGTCCGACACGACTCCAAGCGGCCCGCGGCGTCGGCCGTCGAAGATCACGACGCACCCTGACCGGTTGCCGGGCGTCCGCGATTCTGCGGCGCCGGGGCCGCGGCAAAGGGGGCGGCAGACGACGGCGAGGTCTTCAACGACGAACTGCGCGAGCCGGACGACTACTGCAACTACCGTCGCTCCCACGGCGGACAGACCCCTTGCGATCGCCTCAAGCAGAGAACCGCCACCTATGCGTAATTGAAGAACGCCAGTTGCTAACCGCCGCCTCAACCAACGAGCCAGGGAACCTCGTTGTTAACGTCCTCGCACAGTGTTCAGGGAAGAGCTTGGCTGCGACCGTTGCGATGCGAGTCGGCGTCTTTGCCCTGTCCTTGGTCCCGGCTGCGTGGCATGTGACAACGCCAACTCTTCGACTGAACGTATAGACCTTGTCTGGGCGGCGGGGTTCCGCTCGCGGCCGCGGAGCCTGTGCGGGCCCCGAGGAGCGGCCAGGACCGAAGGTTATGCCGGTGACGTACAGGACCCCCACTTGTGCAGGGGCCGCTCCTCTGACCTGGTGAGTGACGGGCCCTGACCGTGTTGCTTCTCCAGTACGGGGTAGTCGGGTCGCAAGGGTCTATCTCTCCTGGAGGCCAAGATGATTGTCCTTGGGGTCATCCTGCTTGTCGTCGGATTCCTCTTGGGAATCGGCATCCTGTGGACGATCGGAATCGTCCTGTTGGTCATTGGAGTCATCCTCTGGGTGCTTGGCTCTGTTGGCCACGCCGTGGGTGGTCGTCGACACTACTGGTAACCGTCCCTTCCAGGGTGACAGGTCACTCCCGCGAAATTCGCGAGCCAGGTGATGTCGGCGATCAGTGGGGCGAAGAAAGGTCCTGCGTGTATGCAGCCGGCGCTGCTGCGGCGTGAACGGCTCCATCGCCTCAAGTCGACCGCTTTCGCCAGGATTGCAGTGCGAGCGTCGCCGGTGGGCACGGCGCAGACGGGGCCCCGGTGTCTATCCGGCCACTGCGCGTCATCCCTGTTCGGTCCGTACCGACGCGGACTGACTGCACGGATCATGGGGCGTGCTCACTCATTCACGGAGTTTCCCTCGCTGCCGTGACGAGGATCAATGTCCAACCGGTGGCCTACTGCCCTCCGCATGCGACCACTGGAAGCACGGCCCAGACTTGGAAGAAGGGGCCGGTATGGTCAGCGCGCCACTGGTCGCTGCTTCAATGAAAAGCTCTGTCCAGGCGGCACTTGGCTCATCTGAGGCCAGCACGCGCGCCAGGCGGAAAGGCTGCTCGGCAGCCCTTCGAAGGGAAAGCTGATGAATGATGTATCCAAGGTCGCTCTTGCCGCCGCGGTTGCCGGGGGGTATGTCCTCGGCCGAACGAAAAAGGGAAAGGCTGCCTTCGCGATGGCAACTTACCTGGCCGGCCGTCGGTTCGGGTTGGAGCCACAACAGCTGCTGACGGAAGGGGTCAAGAAGCTGCGCGAGCTTCCTCAGTTCGAGGAGCTCAACGAGCAGCTGCGCGGTCAGGTACTCGAGGCCGGACGCAAGGCGATGGGTGCTTTGGCCGACCGCAAACTCTCCGAGTTGGCTGACTCGCTCCACGAACGCACGGCCCGCATAGGCAGCAAGGGTGAGGAAGAAGAGGGGGATTCCGAGGGCGAGTACGAAGCGGGCGAGGAGGAAGAGCCGGAGGAGGAAGAGCCCGAGGAGGAAGAGGAAGAAGGAGAAGAGAACGGGAAGGAGCCCGAGGGCGAGTACGACGAGGAAGAGGAGGAAGAGGAGGAAGAGGAGGAGCCCGAGGGAGAGTACGAAGAGGACGAGGAGGAAGAGCCGGAAGAAGAGGAGGAACCGGAAGAGGAAGAGAGGGAAGAGCCTGCTCCCAGGCGTCGGCGTGAAGCGCGACAGCCGGCTGCCACCCAAAAGGCACCTGCGCGCAAGACAGCCGCCAAGAAGGCAGCACGCGCGAAGAAGTCGTCCCCGGCCCCTGCGAAGAAGGCGGCTGCGAAGAAGACGGCGCCCGCGAAGAAGTCGTCCCCGGCGAAGAGGTCTTCAGCGCCCGCGAAGAAGACGGCTGCCAAGAAGGCCACGCCCGCGAGGAAGGCAACCGCACGGCGGAGGTGAACCCATGCCCAGCACAACACGCGACACCGAAAGCGATCAGGGCTCGGGCTTGGACCGGCTGCGCGACGAGTTCATGAGCTTCCTGGGAGCACAGATAGGAAACCTGGCCGACAAGGCCGGCGACAAACTGGGTGACATCACCGACGGACTCACAGACGTCGCGGAAAGCGGCGGCGTCCTCCCCAAGGCGGGTCTGCGTATGCTTCAAGGTGACTCACCGGTCAAGGCTCTGATCGGCGAGAAGGCCAAAAGCATCAAGGACAACGTAGTCGACAAGGTCAAGGGGGCGTTCGGCGGCGGGGGAGGCGGAAAAGGCCGTGGGTCCGGCACCCCCAAGGTCATGAACATCATCGAAGTACTGGACGTCGGGATACCGCTTCGTACGGCCTACGACCACTGGACTCAGTACGAGAAGTTCAGCACCTTCACCAAAGGTGTCCGCAGTGTGTCAAAGGGCAAGGACACCGACAGCGACTGGAAGGTCAAGGTGGGCCCGTCGACCCGAGGTTGGAAGGCGACGGTCCAGGAACAGGTGCCGGACGAACGAATCGTGTGGACCTCGGAGGGCGCCAAGGGCACCACTCGTGGCTGCGTCAGCTTTCACGAGTTGACCCCCACGCTCACCCGCATCGTGCTCGTCGTCGAGTATTACCCCTCCGGATTGTTCGAGAAGACCGGCAACATTTGGCGGGCTCAAGGACGTCGCTTGCGGCTGGACTTCAAGAACTTCCAACGCTACGTCACTCTGACCGACCAGGAACCGGAGGGTTGGCGCGGGGAGGTGCGTGACGGGGAGGTGGTGCGCACTCACGAGGAGGCCATTGAGGAAGAGGAGCAGGAGCAGGCTGCCGACGAGGAGGAGCAGGAGCAGGCCGCCGACGAGGAAGGCGCTGAGGACGAATACCCCGAAGACGAGGACGACGAGAACTACGAGGACGACGAGGACGACGAGAACTACGAGAACTACGAGGACGAGGTCGAGGACCAGGACCAGGACCAGGTCGAGGGCGAGGACCAGGACCAGAGCGAGGAGGACGAGGACGAGGAGTACGAAGAGGACGAAGAGGACGAGGGTGAAAAGGGCAACGGTGCGAGGTCGAGGTAGCGGGCCTTGTCGACGTTCGTCATTCCTTGGCAGGTTCAATTGCTGTGACGAGGATGGCGACCGTCACAGGACCAGGAGCGTCGGCCGTCGCCGCCGTGGCCACGGCCGTGCGGACGGACAGCGCGACATCGAGGGCGCGATGCGTCTCGTCGGTCGCCAACTCGATCTGGACGTGTCGGCCAGGGGGATCGTTGCTGTCCGTGATGCGGACAGAGGGGGCAGAGGTTTGCCCGATGCGAGGCATGGGCGTTCCGGCAAGGCCGGGCATGAGGCTCACGCCTGGTACGGCCGCTGCCAGAGCGGCCAGCCTGTGGCCGGTGCTCGTGCTGGCTTGCTGACCGGCGATGCACGCATGGCCCTGGTGGCTGCGACCCGGGGTGCCTGGTTCCGGCATGGGCGGCGGGAAAGTGGTGTCGGGGCGCGGCCCGGCCTTCGGGGTCGGGTTCTCCAGCAGGTTTGTCACGTGCAGGTCGATCGCACCAGCCTCCAGTCCGAGGCGCTCGCTTGCCGCTGTGAACAGTGCCTCGCGCAGCCCCTCCGCGGAGTCTGGCAGGGGCTGGGAGGCGGGGGCGGAGAATTCCGCCTCGATGCGCAGCAGTCCTGGCGGGAGCGCGGTGAAGGGTGCAGGAACGGAAGGCTCCGACGCTGCTTGCGGGTCCACCAGGCGGATGCGCATTGTGCCCACTCGGATTCCGGATAGGCCGTTGGTGGCACGGCTCAGCACCCCGCACGCGGCGCTCTCGGTGATCCAGGTGCCGTGCTCGAGCCTGCCGAGCGGGAGCAGGCGGCCGAGGCCGACCTGCCGCATGGTTGCCGTCTGCCTCTCGGGCGCCATTGGTCATCACCCCGAATTCCGTGTCGTGTCCAGGCCGTCGAGTCGCTCTGGTGCTGCCCAGTCCTGACGCCCTCGCGGAGCGTGGAGAGAGCTAGATGTGCCCCATGTGCCCATATTGGCGACTAATGGACCTTAACGTGGGAAGTCGGCTAAAGGGTACTTCATCTGAGAAGGGGCGACGGTTATGACCGAAACGGGACAGCAGAACCAGCCCGGGTCGTTCGGAGCGGATGTCGCGGAGGGAACCGCCAGGAAGAACGCTGTGGCGGGGCGTGGAGACCCCGGCACTCGGGGCCGGACCACCATCGCCGATGGTGTCGTCGAGAAGATTGCCGGGATAGCCGCCCGCGACGTGGTCGGAGTTCACGCGATGGGCAGCGGGGTTTCCAGGGCCTTGGGTGCCGCGCGGGAACGCGTGCCCGGTACCAGCAAGTCCGTCTCCCGCGGCGTCAAGGTCGAAGTGGGTGAGACTCAGACGGCCATTGACCTGGAAATCGTCGTCGACTACGGGGTCTCGGTCGCGGATGTGGCGGGCGCCGTGCGAGAGAGCGTGATCTCGGCCGTCGAGTGGATGACGAGCCTGGAAGTCGTTGAAGTCAACATCGCGGTCAGCGACGTGAAGCTTCCCGATGAAGAGGACGCAGAGGAAGAACAGCCGCGGCTGCAATAGGCGGCCTGATGAACCACTGAGGAGGCCGTGATGAGTATGGCCGCGCTGGGGTTGATTGCCGGAATGGGGCTTGGCTTCGCCGGCTATTTCGGCGGCTTCGGAGCATTTCTCCTGGTAGCCGCGCTCGGCGCCGTCGGTTTCGTCGCCGGGCGGCTGCTGGAAGGCGACCTTGAAGTCGGACACTTCGTCCGGACTCGTGATCGCGTAGACCGGCGGCGGTGAACCGTGTCGCAGCCAGAGACCGCCTCCTCGCGGCTGCCCAGAGGCGCTCGTGGTGCGACCCGCGTTGCCGATCGAGTCGTCGCGAAGATTGCCGCCCAAGCGGCGTGTGAGGCCTTGCGCAGTTCCGGCGGATCCGAACCGTCCGCTCCTCGCGGCCAGTCGAGGCCGCGTGCGAGTGTGTCGGTACGTCCCGCGCCTGACAGGGAGGAAGCGTTTGGTCAGGCGGGGGTGCGCATCGGGCTGGAGCTGGGGTATCCGTCCGACATCGGCGGCCAATGCGGCGCAGTCCGTCGCGCGGTCAGCAATCAGGTGAGCCGGCTGGCAGGCATGAAAGTGCAGGAGGTCGTAGTAACGGTCGAGCGGCTGTACCCGAGGCACTCGCGGGGAGTGATCACGGGGAGGACGAGGTGAGAGAAGGGAACGCGGAGGCTGCCACCCAGCGTGTGACGAGCAGCGAGACCGAGGAGGACCGTGCCACCAGGGCGGACCGGCCCGGACCGGGCGTACCGGCTTCTGGTCGTGGCCAGCATGTGCGCCGGTTCTGGTCCGCACGGCGTGTGCCTGCCGCCATCGTGGCCTTGCTTGCCGCTGCGGGCACCGGACTCCTTCTGTACGACGTGGTGGCCGTCCGGGCCGGCCGGCCCGCGATGAGCTGGCGGCGCCGTCTGGCTGACGAATTGGCGACCCGCCCCCTCGGGACCGGCTGGATGATCGGTGGTGCCGCGCTGGCGATGACCGTCGGCCTGGTGCTGCTGATCCTCGCGGTGACCCCCGGGCTACGCCGGCTGCTGCCGATGCAGCCGCCCGCTGACGGGCGCGCCGGCGAGGTTCGGGCCGGACTCGACCGCTCCGCCGCCGCACTCATACTGCGCGACCGGGCCATGGAGATAGCGGGCGTTCAGTCGGCCCGGGTCGATGTGGGTCGCCACAGGATAAGAGCAAGGGTGCGGTCCCACTTCCGCGATCTCGAAGAGGTCCGGGCCGACCTGGAAACGGCACTGGAGAACGGCGTGCGGCAACTCGGCCTCGCGCGCACACCAGCGCTGTCCCTCCGTGTCCGGCGCCCGAGGAAGAGGTGATGTCACATGGTCAGGACGGTCAACCGGGTGCTCCTGGGGCTGATCGGTGCCGGCCTGTTCGCGCTGGGCGCTGCGGTGTTGCTCGGTGGATTGGACCTCCAGCGCCGGTGGGACTTCGAAGTGCCCACGTGGTGGCCCTTCCGGGGACCTCGGGACGTGGTGATCGGAGCCGAGGGGCGCACCCGGTTCCAGGACGACTGGTGGTGGTGGCCCGTTGTCATCGCCGTACTGAGCCTGCTGCTGATCCTTCTGCTGTGGTGGCTGCTGAGCCAACTGCGCAGGCACCACCTCGCCGTGACGCTCGTCGACAGCGATGACGGGGAGTCGGCACGACTGCTCGGGAGTGCCCTGGAGACTGCCCTGTCTGCCGAGGCGGAAGCCACGGATGGCATCGCGCAGTCACACGTACGACTGACGGGCAGGCCCACACGACCTGTCGCGCGCGTGAATCTAGAACTCGAAGCACACGCCGAACCGGCGAAGGCCGTGCAGCAACTGAGCCGGCAGGCGCTGCGCCACGCCCGGGAGTCCGCGAGCCTGAGCAGCCTCCCGGCCACGGTCTGCCTCCGCACAGTCCGCCACCGGGCCCACCGCGTGGCTTGACGGCCTTCCCGTCCGGTATCCCTCCGGACCGGCCGTGCGAACCGATGCTTCTTGCCCGGTGCGAGAACGGTGCGCTGAGAGCGAGAACGGCTCGGAGGTCTGCGCGGCGAGGTCTCCTCAGTCGCCCGGCGGCAGTAGTGTGCCCAGCGGACCGAGGTCGAGGTTGAGGTCCTGCATGGTCAGGCCGTACTGCGTACACAGCTCGCTCATTCGGTCATGCAGGATCATGAGTGTCGCTCCCAGCCGTTCCTCCTGCTCTTCGCTGAGATCTCCCTGGTCGACGCGGTGCAACGCCTGGCGCTCCATGAGCTGGCGCAGCAGTTCCACCAGAGTGAGGACCAGGCGGATGAGGTCCCGCTCCACGGTGTCGGGATCGGAGCTGATCCGACGGGCGGGCGAACGTGACCGTTCGCCGGACATCGACAGCTCGCCGGGCGCCGCGGGCAGGAGGCGGAAGGCCCGCTCGGCGGCCTCCGCGACCTCGTCAAGGCGGCGGGTCGGGCTTCTCGTCCCGTCATCCGCCATGGGTACCTCGCGGCGACATCGTCTCTGCCCAGGGTGAGGGGTTCTGCGCGCTGATGGAGACGATCAGAGCCCGCAGCGAAACCCGCACAAGATCGATGTCGGCGATGGACAGCACCACATCGCCGGTGAGCACGGCGCCACCGCTCAGCAGGCGGTCCAGCAGATCGATGAGAGCGACCTGGCGCTGCGCCAGTGGCTCGGCCGAGGACGACGGGCTGGGCGTGGTCATGGCTCCGTACCTGCCGCTGCGTCGTCGGCTACCACGGATGGCATGGCGAAGGAGTACGGCGCCCATGGGCCGGTGACCTCTATGCGGACGCCCCGCAGTCCGTCAGCGGCATGCAGGACCTCGGACCGGAACTTCTCGCAGTGCTCCCTCGGTACGAGGTAGGCGTCGTTGACGACGTTCTCGCCCACCGGGCCGGCGAGGACACCCTGTTGCACCCGGTGTCGGGCCCTCTCGACGGCGTATCTGCGCCCCAGTGCCTCGATCGTCTCGGCGGCCTGCCGGGCATCCTGGTAGACGCTGTCCCGGACGCTCTGCTGCTGCCTGCGGTCGCGCAGGTAGGCGCGCCCCGGGGAGAGGGCCTCCCCCCGCTGGGGAGCGGGCGCGGCTGGGGCCGAGGACGGCTCGACGTGAATCTTGACCCCCCATTCGACGTGCTCGGCCAGGTGGGCCAGACGTTCCGCGAAGAGGGCCCGACGGGCATCCAGGACATCCCGAGCCCTGGTGTCGTCGAGGTACACCGTTGCCAGGCGCAGTGGGAGCACGGTGGTGTGCACGGCCATGGCTTCGATGACGCCGTGGTGCGCGCGCGCCACCGCCTCGAGCCAATCCAGGTCTTCGAGATGTAGTTTGAGGGCGTCTTCCTGGAAGTCCTGCGCGGGTACATGACTCACTACGAGCACCAGGGTGTCGTCGTGGCTGCCGGGTACGAGGTGGACCGGGGAGTCGGCGACTCCCTTGAGCACGGCGGCGCGCACGTGCAGCATGTCGTCAGCGCGTGCCACGGCGTATGCGTAGGTGACCAGGTCATTCATCGCGGGCACGTCCTCGGCGGCGCCCGTCGCGCGGCTCTTCTTCGTACTCGGGGATGGCCTCCTCCTCGGGGATGGCCTCCTCGTTCCGCCGCAACGCATCGATCTCGGCCCGGAGTTGTCTGTTCTCGTCGGCGAGTGACCGCTCGCCCCTGCTCCGTGACGGCAGCGGCTCGGCCCTGCTCCGTGACGACAGCGAGGGGTCATGCTCCCACCAGTCGATCCCCATCTCCTTCGCCTTGTCGACCGAAGCGACCAGAAGGCGGATCTTAATCGTCAACAATTCGATGTCGAGGAGATTGATCTGAATGTCGCCCGCGATCACGATGCCCTTGTCGAGTACCCGCTCAAGGATGTCGGCGAGATTGGCGGAGGAGCCCTGTCCGTACGGCGGTGCTGCTCTGGAAGGGTAGGAGCCGAGCCTGTTGGCCAAAGGTTCAGTCACGGTGCTGGCCTCGTGTTCCCTCGTGCCGGATCAGGGCTGTCCGCCCTGCCCATGGGCCCGGATCTCGTCCAGCCGGTCGAGCAGTTCGTCCTCGCGCCTGTCGAACGTCTCTTCGTCGATCTCCCCCGCAAGTAGTTGCCGTTCGAGCTCGGCGAGGCCGCGATGCACGGGCGCCGGGTCGTAGTACTCGTTCTCGGCTGCTTCCAGGACGCGGTCGACGACCCACCCGACTCCGCGCACCGGCGCCAGGGGGAGTGTGACGAGCTGTGTGAACAGGCCCATGAGGACTCCTCAGACGAAGCTGTAGGGAGGAAGGGGACCGTTGAGCCGGAACTCGAAGTCGTCGCCCAGCTGGTTGGCGACACTCAACTCCGTTGTCAGGAAAGCCTCTTCCTGATCGTCTGCCACCAGGAACGAGACGCTCAGGAAGTCCGATCCGGTCGGCTGGGAGGAATCGAGCTCCCGGGTGAGCGGGCGCAGTGCCTCGATCACACCCGCGGCCAGTGCCTCCTGGCGTGCCTGTACCTCCTGGGCCACCAGCTCGCCGAGCCTGACGGGGGCCTCGGCATCCGCGGTACCCGCGCGGATCGCATCGTTGAGCTGCCGTGCCTCGGCCGAATCCAGGAGGATCTCGCGCAGCAGGGCTTCCTCGTCCTGTGACGCCTTCAAGTGGTATTCAGCGCAAGCGTCGAGCGCATCGAGCCTGTTCGTATATTCCTCGGCACGCTCCTCCAGGACGGCCTGGACGGACGCGTCGTCCGCTGCGATGAGGCCGAATCTCAGGGGCAGCACGGTGCCGTCGGCCATGAGCCGCTCCTGCACCTCTTGGTGCGCAGTGATGTCACGGCGCTTGGGACGCAGATCCTCTGGCGCGTCGCTGACCACGGCACACAGTGGCCCGGCGTTCAGAACTCGAAGATCGGCCGGAGACTCACCGACCCCGTGCAGATCGTCGAGGCGCAGAGGGTGCTGCTTGCCCGTGATGGAATAGATGTATACGGCCATGGCTCATTCCTTCTTGCGGGACGAACCCGTCTCATGCCGAGAGGCAGTACGCCGAGCCGGACGTCGTCGCCTCTCCACGGGTTCCCTTTCCGCGTCCTCGTCTTCGTCCTCCTCCTCGTCACCGGTGTCACGTTCGGTGACGCCCTTGAGTGAATCGGTGACCGCTTCCACGGCGCCGGTCAGGGCGCCCTTGGACTTGCCCTTGGCTCCGCTCTCCATCGTGTCACCGACGATGTCGGTCAACTGAGCAGGTGCTTTTCTTCCGGATTCGAGATCGAGACGGTTGCACGCCTCGGCAAAGCGCAAATACGTGTCGACGCTGGCCACGACGATGCGAGCGTCAATCTTCAGGATCTCGATCCCCACCAGCGACACGCGGATGAAGACATCGATCACGAGTCCGCGATCAAGAATGAGCTCCAGGACGTCGTAGAGACTGCCGCCGCCACCGCCCCGCGCGACACCGCCTCCACCTTGCGGCACCACAGTCATGGTGCCTCCTTCCCTCGCCGGCCACGTCGGCCAACTTTCAGCCCCGCCGGTCGATTTGCCCCCGGGTGTAGCGGCGCGTTCTCTCGTACGCCACGAGATCGCCCTCTTCGTCGAGCGTGACCCGGTAGGTGGCCATCACGCTCGTGGTTTCGGGGACGCGTTCCAGTTCGAGTACCTCGATGTCGGCCTCCCATCCGTCATTCGTGGGTTTCAGTGCCGAGACCGACTCGGGAATCCGCCCGAGCAGCTCCGTGAGCTGTTCCGCCGCGGTGCGCATGGCCCAGGCCGCGTTGCGCTTAACAGGACGGCGTCGGCTTGGATCGGCGGAACTTCGGCTGCTGCTCCGGCTGCCGGCGGCACGTCGCTTGGCGGGTTCTGCTGGGGCCATGATCTCTCCGGTGGTCGGATCGGGCGCCAGATGCCACGCACGAACATACAATTCCATCATATAGGGGCATAGCCCCCATTGGTGGAGAGTGGCTCTGCGGAAGCCCGCTCGGCGACCGTGTCCGACAGCCGCGCGCTCGCACCGCGCCGGCGACACCGCGCGTGTGATTCCGCTCCTTCTCGACCGTGCCGACCGGGCCGGGGGTGTCTGCTTGGATGCCGGAGCCTTCCTTCTCGCCCTTTCCGAAGGGAACGGGTTCATGAAAAACACGACCAAGATCGCTCTCGCCGCTGGGCTCGCTGGTGGCTATGTGCTCGGGCGTACGAAGAAGGCACGTCTTGCCTTTGCTGTAGCGACCTATTTCGCCGGCCGGCAATTCGGACTCGATCCTCGACAGCTTGCGACCGAGGGCCTGAAGACACTTGGAGAAGTGCCAGGGGTGGCCGAGCTGAGCGAGCAGCTGCGCGACGAACTGCTGGGCGCTGGACGCAAAGCACTTGCTGCTACCGCCGATCGACGCCTCGGTGACCTTGCCGATTCCCTCCGTGAACGCTCGCGGAGCGGGGGGAAGGAGAACGAGGACGAAGAGGGGGAGGGGGAAGAGGATCAGGAGCCGGAAGGGCCGGAAGAGCCGGAAGAGCCGGAGGGCGGGGCCGAGGCGGAGCGGCCGCGACGCCGCGGTCCCAAGGGCACTGCTACGAGCGAGCGGACGACCGAACCCCATCCCCGCAAGGGGGCTGCCGAGAAGGCTGCTCCTGCTGGGGAGGGGGCGTCGGGGAAGAAGGCGGCAGCGCAGCGGCCTGCGGCCGAGAAGGCGGCTGCCAAGAAGGCGGCGGCAAAGAAGGCGGCTCCGGCAAGGAAGGCTGCGGAGTCGCGGACGGCGAGGAAGACGGCGAAGAAATCGTCGCCTCCTGCGAAGAAGTCTGCTGCCGAGAAGGCTACTCCTGCTGGGGAGGGGGCGTCGGGGAAGAAGGCGGCAGCGCAGCGGCCTGCGGCCGAGAAGGCGGCTGCAAAGAAGGCGGCGGCAAAGAAGGCGGCTCCGGCAAGGAAGGCTGCGGAGCCGCGGACGGCGAGGAAGACGGCGAAGAAGTCGTCGCCTCCTGCGAAGAAGACAACGACGGGCAAGAAGAAGACCCCAGCGAAGAAGTCGACCGCCAAGAAGACTGCTGCACGGCGGAGTTAGGTCATTCGCACCGGCCGCGGTGACCCAGGCACTGTGCGCCAGCGGCAGGGCCACGCCTTCTGCGACGACGGCCACGTAGTTCGGATGCCGTAGCCACCGCCACCAGTAGGGGCGACTCGTCACCAGTGGCCGGCCGAATGCGACGATCACCCGGGTGTTCCAACGGGGTCCCAGGGAGTTGATGCACCACCACAGCAGCGCATGAGCGCCCCCCGGCACGGCCGGTACCGGCCAGGCCAGGGCAGGCAAGAACGGTCGGGCGGCTGGCGTACCTCGGTCCGGCAGCCGACCAGTAGGCCAGGGTGTCGCGCAGCACATGCGGCACCGACGACGAGGACAGATTGGCCACCTCGGCCAGGTGACGCCAGGTCACATCGAGTGCGTCCTTCTGCGCCGACCTCGTCGAGGCCGACGCCGTCCGCGAGCAGGTCGTACGCTACGAGGTTCTGGGACCAGCGGCTCACCACGCCGCGCACGGGCTTGCTCGAGAGGTGAGGGGGCACGACCCCCACGCCTCCACGGCGGCCGGACCCCGTCCCAACGCCTCAGGCGGAGCCCTCGGCCCAGGCGTAGTCGAAGATCGCCAGGTGCACACCGAAAGTCGGACTCTCCTCCGGTGCAAGCGAGATGCGAGGGCATTCGAGTGCGCGCACCATGGAGAGTCGGGCGATAGGTCTGATATATCGGAACACTGAGTGAGAGAAACGGTTCCTCTGCGGCATGGAACGCTGTTCCACTGACCAAGCAGCAGCAGCAGCTCGCGAAGACGCATCGTTCGGGGGACGAGCAGGCGTTCCGAGTGCCGCAGGGCGTGGCTGTGCCGCACACCGTCCATTCCGGTAGAAGGGGTTCCTTCCATGGCCGTACGTCATCAGCTGGTCCGGCGTCCTGTGCCTGCGGTCTGGGCAGTGCTTGCCGATCCGACCAGGTACGGGGAGTGGGTGGTGGGGCCCTCCGGGTCCACGCCCCTCGACGACGCCTGGCCCGATGTGGGATCCCGGCTCCGCTACACCGTGCGACTGGGGCCCTGGTCGGCCGACGGCGTGACGACCGTCCGCCACAAGGAATCCGGACGAGAGCTGGAACTGGAGGCCTCGTTTAAGTCGCTGGGCACCGCGAGGATCTTCCTCCAGCTCAGACAGTGGGGTGATGAGGAAACCCTCGTCGTATGCGACGAGCACCCCCTGCGTGGCCTGGGAAGCACCCTCCACAACGCTGCGAGTGAAGCGTTGCTCCAGCTGCGGCACCGGGGCATGCTGGGCCGATTGGCCGGCCTTGTGGAGCAGGAGTGCGCCGGGGCCCGGCATGCCTGACGCAGTGGTGATCGGCGCGGGTCCCAACGGGCTGGTGGCGGCCAATCTGCTGGCGTACGCCGGGTGGAGCGTGGAAGTGCTGGAGGCACAGCCGGAGCCTGGAGGGGCCGTGCGCAGCGACCGGGGTGTGCACCCCGAATACGTCTCCGATCTCTTCAGCTCCTTCTACCCTCTGGCCGCCGTATCTCCGGTCCTCGCCCGCTTCGATCTCGCCGCGGAGGGACTGCGCTGGAGTCACGCCCCGTCGGTGGTGGCCCACCCGCTGCGGGACGGCAGATGCGCCCTGCTGGAGCGGCGTGTGCAGGAGACCGTATCCGGGTTGGAAGCGTTCGCGTCGGGTGACGGTGCTGCCTGGCTGAACATGTACGGAATGTGGAGCCGCGTCGGGTCGGACCTGGTGCAAGCCCTGTTCACGCCCTTCCCCCCGGTCCGCCCCGCGCTCCGCCTGGCGGCGAAATTCCGGGCCGCGGGCGGGCTGCGGTTGGCGCGGACCCTGGCACTGCCGGTACGCCGCCTGGGCGACGAGGAGTTCCGTGGCGACGGCGGTCGACTTCTACTGGCCGGGAACGCCTTGCACGCGGACGTGGCTCCCGAGGCGGCGGGCAGTGGGGCATTCGGCTGGCTGATGTCGATGGTCGGCCAGAGCCATGGCTTCCCGGTGCCCGTCGGCGGAGCCGGTGCCCTGACCGCGGCGCTCGTGAGCCGCCTGGAGCGCAGTGGGGGTGTTCTGCGCTGCGGGGAGCGGGTCGCGTCCGTTGCCGTACGAGGCGGCAGGGCCGTGGGCGTCAGGACCGCCGGCGGGGAGAGCGTCATCGCGCGGCGCGCCGTGCTGGCGGACACTTCGGCGCCCGTCCTGTACCGCGAGCTCGTGGACGAGGAACATCTCCCCGGCCGCCTCCTGCGGGACCTGGAACGTTTCCAGTGGGACTTCGCGACCTTCAAGGTCGACTGGGCGCTGACCGGCCCGGTGCCGTGGACGGCCGCGCAAGCCGCCGGAGCAGGGACGGTCCACGTGGCCGACGGTGTCGACGGCTTGACCCGGTTTGCTTCGCAGATCGCCATGGGGCAGGTCCCCGACGAGCCGTTCGCGCTGTTCGGGCAGATGACCACCGCGGATCCCAGCCGCTCGCCGGCCGGTACGGAGTCGGCCTGGTCGTACACCCATGTTCCGCAGCACATCACCTCCGACGCCGGCCCCGACCGCATCACCGGCCGCTGGGACGCGGCCGAACAGGAGGCCATGGCGGACCGTATCGAGGCCCAGGTGGAACGGTTCGCGCCCGGCTTCCGTACACGGATCCTCGCCCGCCGGATCCTGGCTCCCACCACGCTCCAGGCGATGGACGAGAACCTCCACAACGGCGCCATCAACAACGGCACCACCGCCCTGCACCAGCAGGCGATCTTCCGTCCCGTCCCCGGTACAGGCCGCCCCGAGACCCCCGTCAAGGGCCTCTACCTCGCCTCCGCGGCCGCCCACCCCGGGGGAGGAGTCCACGGTGCTCCCGGGGCGAACGCCGCCCGGGCCGCGCTCGGGCACTGCGGACTGCGCACCCTGCTCCATCGTGCCCAACGCATCTGAACCGCCCCACGCAAATTGCCCGGCAGCGTCCACCCTGCCTGAAAGGCAAGGTGGAGCAGACCTGGGAGTGGCCCTGCCACGGGTCGCACTCTGCGCGGACGGGCGGGTGCTTCGGGGTGCGCCGGTCCACCCCTTGGGGAAACACGGCATCCCAGAGTAGGTGCAGCATATATATGACGGATGAAGCAGGATATTTTACTCACTGCGGCGATGTGCGGGCATTGCCCTCGTCGAACAGGCAGGTCTCCCCATGGCGAGGGAACCTCAATCGTCCGAGCCGCCGCAGGGGCAGAGCCCGAGCCGCCGCAAGGGCACGGGACAGCATGGCTGGTCCCGTGATGTGGACGAGACACGTCAGCAGGACAACCCCAGCGCGGCGGTGGGCCGGTCTTCACCGGTGAGCAGGCTCATGCCGGCTTTGTAGCCGCCTTCGTCGGAGCAGGCGGTACGGCAGACCGTCGTCTCGTCGCCGAGGCCGTGCCGTTTCATGGCCTCGGTGTAGCCGTCGGCCAGGACGATCTCCGGTGTCCTCGTCCACTCGCTGGAGCGGGTGCCCTAGGCCGATAGGAGGGTGATCTCGCGGTGTCCGTTTCCCGGCCCCGGGGTGATGCCTGCAGTCTGCCTCGGTGGATCACCGGGGACCTCGGGAGGCGGCCCACACCTGGGACGTGCGGCCTTGGTCGGAAGGGCGTGGTGTCTACGGTCCCCAGACCTGCGCCGGTGGGCTCGAAGGTGTCGGATGGCGGAGGCGCCTGGGGAAGTGCTGCGTGCAGGCCTCCGGCCGTCCTGGACAGCCTCGCCCCCGGTCCGTGCCCGCGGTCCCGCACGACGGGTCGGCCGGCGTCGTGCGATCGGCCCAGTGGCAGGCGACGGGCCCGACGCATGGGGCGAGGATGGGGCCATGAGCACCTCTGACGAGAACGACAGCCCCGAGGCGGACGAGGAAGTACGGGAGCGGTCTGCAGAGCAGCGGAACGTCCCTGCACCCACTCCCAGGAACGTCCGGGCCAAGGGTCAGGACGCGGACGAGGACGGAGATGACGACGCGGACGGGAGCGGGCCACCCCCGGATGCTCGGCGGTGAAGGCGTCGGCCGGCGCGCCCGGCTACGGGCCGGCCGGCGACGCCATCGCCCCCTGCCCGGGGTGTGACGTGAGCCGTGCCGGTCCGGAACGGGTGTGCGCACAGTGCATGGGCTGGTGTCTATGGGCTGTCTCTTATACA
>NZ_VJZD01000479.1 GCF_009377175.1 Streptomyces adustus | reverse complement strand
GCATATGCCCCACGAAAACCCGTCCCCCGAACCACACCGAACCCCGACGGACACCGGACGGCCCAGCCCCACCAAAAAGCCCCCGCCCCGCGAGGAACTCGCAGGTCGGGGGCTTGCTGGTGAACGGTTACTTCTTCTTGCCCTGGGGTTTCGACCGCCCGGGCGAGCACCATCGGGCCCGTTCCGTTGTGTGCGGCGACGGTTATCTGGGGTTGTCAAGAGAACGTGCAGGTCAGCGCGAGTTCGGCCGTTCAGGCAAGTGAGTCACGCAGCGCGAAGCAGGCCCCCTGACGAGCTGTGTCGCGGAGCGTCGAAAACGGGCCCCGGGCGTCGGTCGCTGCTGCGGCGGGGGACGTGCCGGGGCCCGTTTCTGGTGATCGTTGATCAGGTGTTGCAGCCGGTTCCGGTGGTGGGGTTGGTGCAGGCGTTGTGACCGGTTCCGCCGTTGTTGGTGTTGGTCCCGGGTCCGCCGTTGAGAGCGTCGTTGCCGGGTCCGCCCTCGTTGGCGTCGTTGCCGTTGCCGCCGCTGAGGGTGTCGTTGCCGTTGCCGCCCTCGACGCGGTCGTTGCCGTCGCCGCCGGACAGCACGTCGTTGCCGTCGCCGCCGCAGATCAGGTCGTTGCCGCCGCGGCCGTCGACCACGTCGTTCCCGGCGAGAGCGAAGATCACGTCGTCGCCGGGGGTGCCGGTCAGGACGTCATTGCGGTTGGTGCCGGTGATGGTGGCCGTGGCGGTCGCGCAGGTCAGCGCCGGCTGGGGCACGACCCCGATCGCCACCCCGAACGGGAGGTCGCCGACGGGGACGGTGGCCACGACGGTGTTGGTGTTCGTGTTGATCACGGACACCGTGTCGGCGTTGGCGTCGGTGACGTAGGCGCGGGTGCCGTCCGGCGACACCGCCACCTCTCGAGGCGCATCGCCGACGGGGATGGTGGCGACGACCGTGTTCGGCGCCGTGTTGATCACGGACACCGTGTCGTCGTCGGCGTTGATGACGTAGGCGCGGGTGCCGTTCGGCGACACCGTCACTCCCTGGGGCGCATCGCCGACGGGAATGGTGGCGACGACCGTGTTCGGCGCCGTGTTGATCACGGACACCGTGTTGGCGCTGAAGTTGGTGATGTAGGCGCGGGTGCCGTTCGGCGACACCGCCACCCCGAATGGGAAGCCGCCGACGGGGACGGTGGCGACGACCGTGTTGGTGTTCGTGTTGATCACGGACACCGCGTTGGCGTCGGAATTGGTGACGTAGGCGCGGGTGCCGTTCGGCGACACCGCCACCCCGATGGGAGCAGCGCCGACGGGGACGGTGGCGACGACCGTGTCGGTCGCGGTGTTGATCACGGACACCGTGTTGGCGCTGAAGTTGGTGACGTAGGCGCGGGTGCCGTCCGGCGACACCGCCACCCCCAGGGGCTCAAGGCCGACGGGGACGGTGGCGACGACCGTGTCGGTCGCGGTGTTGATCACGGACACCGTGTCATCGGCGCGGTTGGTGACGTAGGCGCGGGTGCCGTCCGGCGACACCGCCACTTCCCACGGCGTATGGCCTACGGGAACCGTGACCACCACCGTGTTCGTCGCCGTGTTGATCACCGACACCGTGTCAGAGTGGAAGTTGGCGACGTAGGCGTAGGTGCCGGGCGGCACGGCCTGGGCGGGCTGCGGGGCCACCATGGGCAGGGCCAGGCCGGCCACTACGACGAGGCCTGCCACCAGCGCCCGCAGCAACCCATCCCACCACGAGCGACGCGCTCGAAGACCAGGCGGCGCCGACGACGGGAGGGCCTCCTGCGCGCCCACCCCCCTCACGGTTTGACAGATAGCCACAGCAATCCTCCCGACCGGACTGACAGAATCGAACGTATTATGACAGTTCGTCACATTAGGTATGGCGGCGACGCGCGACCGCCCCGACCATGGGCCGGGGCGGTCGCCTGGACGTTCGTGCGCCCCACCGAGACCGCACCCGGTCCGGCGTCGCGACTGAACCGGAGGATCCGGGGCACGGAGGCGGGCGACTGGACCCAGGCACGCCGCAGCCCGCGAGCACGGCATGCACGCCCTCCGGCACTTCTACGCGTCCGTGCTCCTGGACGCCGGAGAGAGCATCAAGGCACTCGCGGAGTACCTCGGCCACTCCGACCCGGGCCTGACCCTCAAGGTGTACGCGCACCTCATGCCGAGCAGCCGGGACCGGGCCCGGAAGGCTCTCCGGCCGCAAGATCACACGGGCTGAGGTTCCGGAGAGGTTCCAGAGCACGAAAACGCCTCCCATCCGCGCCGTATGCGCAGGTGGGAGGCGTGATCGCTATCTCTACTTCTTCTTGCCCTGGGTCTTGCCGGAGATCTTGGTGACCTGCGTTTTCGCTGCTCAGGGGCGATAGGCTCGTACGCTTGGCCGTCGTCGTTGGTCGTCATTGGCCGCTGTTGAGCAACGTCGGACGGCCCAGAGGCGGCCCAGCTTCAGCCCGCTCGACCGAGAGCCGGCACCTTCGACACGCCCCGTCTGAACCTCAGCGCGATCGTCATGCAGGCTGCTCGTTTTGTGGGGACGGGGGGTCAGGAAGGCTTGACCGCCGAGACCGGGGTGACGGTCACCTTGTTGTCGCACTCGGCCCACCACCCGTCGTTCAGGGCGACCTGGTGCTTCCCGGAGTGCGGCAGCCCGATGACCATCGTCGGATACACCGCCGGGGTCTTGCCCGACACGCAGTAGCCGTCGCCCTCCCCCTGGACCTGGACGAAGGTCAGCTTCACCCACGCCTTGCCGTGCGGCCGGACCGTCACGGTGGCCGCCCTGCCGGTGGGGGTGACCTTGAGCGGGGTGTTGTGGGCGGGGGAGCCGTTGCCGGCGCCCGCGACCGTCGGATGGCCCTTCAGGACGCACGTCTTCCGCGAGACGTTGGTGAACTGCACGACCGCCGCCCCGGTCCCGGTTCCGACGGGCGGGTGGGCGGCCTGCCGGGCGCTGACCTGGAGGG
>NZ_VJZD01000478.1 GCF_009377175.1 Streptomyces adustus | reverse complement strand
CCTCCCACCCCCGCCGCCCGCACGGACGGCACCCGAACCGGAAGGAGGCGGCGTGACCGCCAGGACCCCCCGCGCCAAGAGGCCCACCACGAGGAAGACCGCTGCCGCGCCGCCCGCCGCCCCGGTGACCGACCAGGCCGGGCCGGACACGATGCTGGACACGGACACCCGAGACCGGGTCGCCGACATCATCGACGCCGCCCGCGAGCAGGCCGCTGCCGCGCGCGACGATGCCGACCGGATCCTGACCGAGGCCCGCGACCGCGCAGCCGTGATCCTCACCGAGGCACGGGCGCAGGTTGCCGACCTGGCCGGGCAGGCCGCCGCCGACCACGACACCGCCCGCGCGCAGCTCGCCGAACTGCGCCGGGTCACGGAGACCGACCTCGCCGAGACCGGCGCCCTGATCGAGCGGCGCCGCACCGAGGCCGGGCAGATCGTCGCCCGCGCCCACGAGCACGCACAGCAGCTGGCCGTCGCCGCACAGGCGGAGGTTGACCAGGCCCACGCCCGGGCCGCGCAGCTCGCCGAGACGGCGGCCGCCGTCTACGACGCCCGCCGCACCGAGGCGGAGACCCTGTACGCCGACGCGGTCGCCGCCGCCGATACCCGCCGTCGCGACGCCGACCAGGCCGTCACCGCCGCGTACACCGAAGCCGAGCAGGCCCGCGCCGAACTGCGCGAGCAGCTGCGCGAGATGGGCGAGGCGTTTGACCAGGAGGCCGCGGGCAAGCGGGCCGCCCTGGACACCGACCTCGCCAGGCTCCGGGCGGCGTGCGACGAACAGCGCTCCCGCCTCCAGCGGGAGGCCGCCACCGTCACCGACCGGCTGCGCGAGACGGCGGAGAAGGAAGCCGCCCGCATCGTCGGCGACGCGAAGCGCAAGGCCGACGCGCTCGCCGAGCGGGCGCAGGCCGACGAAGCCCGGGCCCGCCGGCTCCTGGACGAACTGAAGGACGCGAAGCGCGAGTCGTCGCGCTGGCACGGATGGCACCGCCGGATCGCCGGAGCGGGCTGGCGCACCGCCCCCTGGATCGCCCTGCTCGCCGGGATCGGCCTCGCCGCGTCCGGCGAGTACGAACTCGCCCACATGGTCGGCATCCACCCCTACGTCGCCCCGCTCCTGCCCGTGTCCATCGACGTGTACTGCGTCACCGCGTTCCGCACCCGCCGGGACATCCCCGCGGCCCTGACCCTGATGGCATCGGCGAACGTGATCTACCACCTGTCGGAGCAGGCGCACCTCGTCCCCGAAGGACAGGCCGCGCCGTGGTGGCTGACCACGTTCGTCGTCCTGATTTTCGTGGCCGTCATCTGGCGCGTCCACTCACTCATGCACGACACCGGTACGGACGGACACGGCGGTACGGACTCCGGCGGGACGGACGGGCGTACCGGTACAGCGGCCCGTACGGACCGCACCGTCCCCGCCCGTACAGGTCCGTCCGCGACGCACTCGTACGCGCCCCCGGCCGGTACGGCGGCCGTTTGTACGGGCTCCGGCACGGTTGGTACGCAGCCTGTACACGGCGCCCCGCACACCGCCGCTTTGGCGACGGCGAATGCGGGTGTGACCAGCGCGAACAACGGTCGTACTAGCGGCGTACAGGCAGCCCCGTCCGGGGCGGCGCGTACTAGTACGCCGGGCCCGGTCCGTACGAGCGCGGCCGGACACGGTGGCGGGACGCGTACCAGTACGGTCACCGCCCGTACGGCCCCGGCCGCGACAGCTCCCGCCGGGCGTACCGGTACGGCGACCGCACCGCGTACGGACGACGAACTGCTCCCCCTTGTACGACAGCTGCCGCGCGAGACGGACGGCTACGTCAACATCAGCCGCGCCCGTACGGAACTGTCCGTCAACCAGCCCCGCGCGATCCGGCTGCTGAAGGAGGCCGGTCTCCTGCGCCCTGAGGACGCGGACAAGCACCTGCGCTGATCCACCGTCCGGCACACATCAGTGAGGGCCAGCCCACGCCAATTGGGCTGGCCCTCGCTGCGACTGCCGGAAGCAGTCACAGCTCCCCCGAGTATCGCCCCTTCCTGAGGAGAAAACCCCTGATGAGTAAGGACATTGCGAGCCGCGTCACCAGCGGCGTGCAGGCTCTGGCGCTGCCCGGCCAGCGTGAGGGCTGGCAGGCGCAGCACCGCGGCAGCCTGCTGACCGACGCGCAGGCCTATGACGCCCTCGCCGACGCCGTGCAGAGCGACCTCAAGGCCCGCCGCCTCGACGGTGACCTGCCCTGGGGCATCTCGGCAGCGGCCCGGGCCCGCAAGCGGGTCAAGCCGCTGCGGGACGCGGCCCGCGCCATGCGCAAGGCGGCCCGCGCCATCAACGGCGTGGTTGCCGCGTACGAAGAGACCCAGCCCGACGTCGTCCTGCGGCGGCGCGAGGACAAGCAGCTGAAGAAGGCGCAGCTCAAGGCCGCCGCTGGCGCGGCCGCGCACAACAGCGCGCAGGTGACGCTTCAGCGGCTCGCCCCGGGCGAGAGCGAGGGCGACCCGGCTGGTGCGCCGCGACTGCTGGGTGACTTCTTCGGTTCCGGGCAGCAGCGGCGCGGTGCCTGATGACGGCTCCGCTGTCCCCGAAGAAGGCGGCCCACTGGAACGCCCGATTCGAACAAGCGAGGACGGCCGGCGAGCGGGGTCCGGAGGAATTCTTCCGGGCCTGGCTCGACCTGCTGAAGGTCAGTGCTCTTCAGAAAGTGCGCCGCACTGGCGATCACAGCACGTTCAACGCGCTGTCGGCGGAGCTGGAACGGCTCTACCGGGATCACTGCCAGTAATCGTCATCGTCATCATCATCACCCCGAAAAAGAGGCTTGACGGGGGTCCTAACCAGGCGTACGCGTACGCGTACGAGGCGGCCCTCTTCCCTCACCGGCAGTCATCAGAGAGGAGGGCCCGTGTCCGACGACGACACCCCGGACAACGTGGTCCCGTTAGCCCGGATCGGCTCCCTGCCGCCCCCGCCCGTGCCGCCC
>NZ_VJZD01000477.1 GCF_009377175.1 Streptomyces adustus | reverse complement strand
GCAGGTCCAGCAGCATCCCGAGGGCGAACCTCCAGGCGTCCTCGGGCAGGGCCTTGCTGCCGCGTACGAGCCGGGTGACGAACTCCCTGCGGGGACCTGCGGCGGCCTTCCACGCCCGGTTGCACGCAGACTTCAGAGGATCCGGTCACCGTCTTGCGCGATGTGCACGACCTCCTCCAGACAGCCCACCTCAACGCGTCGCAGCCGCTGCTCAACCACGTACGGCTCCTGGTGGACGAAACCCTGGAACTCCTGACCGCAATGCGCGACCGAAGGGCACCCTCCGATACCCGAACGCTGGCCTGTATCCGCACAGCCCTTCTCGCCGCCACCGCAGCCCTGCAACAAGCAGGCTCCCACCACCACGAAGCCACCCAGCTCCTGAACCTGACATGGCAGAGCCTGACCACACACCACCACGCACCGGCCGAGCCGCCCCCCAACCAGATCCTCCTGGTCATCCGCACCCAGCCATAGCCTCCCGCCACTCACTTCTCCTACAGCTGCGGGGAGGCCGAAGCCCCCACCGGCCTTCCAACCAACGACACCAACCCGCAGCCACCACCCAGGCCCCGCCCCATGACACCACCGACGGGGCCAACCGCTGAACAGTCTGGAGGCCGCCAGCTCCTGGAGGGATTGGCGGCGGTCGGGGTGGCCGGTCCCGGGCTAGAGGGCTTGAGCCGACACCACAACCCCACCAGCACTCACCCAGCTTGCAAGCCCTCCAAAGCCGGTGTGCCCGGCCGGGGCTTGGCGTGGCGCACTCAGGCACCGGACCCGGCGTCGGGACGGTGCGGGGCGACGGCCTGTTCCTCGACCTCGGACAGGCGGTAGGTGCCCTTGTCCTCGTGGCCGAGCTTTTCCAGGAGCAGCAGGTAGGCGGCCTGCTGGGGCGTGGGGTCCTCCCACAGGAAGCGCACTCCCATACGGGCGTCGTTCCAGCCCTGCGGGTCGCGCATGTCGCGTTCGAAGGCGGCGGCGACGTGCGCGAACAGCACATGAGCAGTGCGAGCCTTGGAGAGGGTCACCAGCTCCGACAGCCGCACCCGCGCAAAGGGCGTCTCGGGCAGCGTCACGCCCAGGAACTGGGCGACATCCTCGGCTTCCTGGCGCTGCGCCCACTTGCCGTAGAAGGAGGGCAGGTCCAGCAGCATCCCGAGGGCGAACCTCCAGGCGTCCTCGGGCAGGGCCTTGCTGCCGCGTACGAGCCGGGTGACGAACTCCCTGCGGGGACCTGCGGCGGCCTTCCACGCCCGGTTGCACGCGACGGTGCGGGCCCGCTCGGCGGCCCTGACCTCGTCCTCGGCCGTCTTCTCCGGCTTGGGCCTGGGACGTGCCTTGTGGCCGTACTCGGCCGGGTCCGCGCAGTACCAGAGGGGCTGGTGGTCGTCGTCGAGGCGGGCACTGTGACCGGGGCAGCCCTTGTGGCCGGACTCGTCCAGGGGCCTGCCCAGCGGCGTGGTCAGCTCCGACAGCAGCCGGGCGGTGTCCTTCACCCCGTACGGCACTCGCGCGGGCAGCAGCGGGATCTGCGCCTTCTCCTGTGCACCAGGCACGTCCTCGACCTCGGCGAACTGGGCGATCTGTTCCAGGTCCATGCCCCCGGCACTGGCCCGGCGCAGGGCAGCATCGTCGAGCTTCTGCGCCGCCCTGGCCTGCTGGGCGGCGTTACGGCCGACACCGAGGGCCTTGCTCGCCTTGCGCCGGTCGACCTCGCTCATGTCGATCAGGGACAGCTCCTGCGCCCGGAGGGTGTCGCGCTCGCTCATCCCTTCGCGGTGATCGTTCTCGACCAGGGACAGAAACCGCGTCCAGCCGTCGTTGCCGACCAGCTCCTCCCGCACGTACGCCCTCACCACGCGCACGGGGCGGCCGTCCTGTGCGGCGTCTGCGTTGGCGGTCTGCGCTGCCTGGGCGCGCCGCCAGCCCTTGAAGACGCCGTAGGTGCCGTCGGGCCGGGGGCGGACGCTGATGGGCTCCTCGACGCCGAGTTCCTTGACGGAGGCGATGAGCTTCTCGTCCGGCTCGGTGTCGTGCTCGCGCGCATTGCACTCGTCGCGCACCAGCAGCGCCGGGTCGAGCTTGACGACCTGCGGCGCGGCCTCCTCGTGCTCGTTGTTCTTGTCGGCCGGGGTCGAGACGGCGGTGGCCATGTGGCTCTCCTTTTCCTTGCCTCATCGGCGAATTGGCGGAAACCAACTCCCTGTATTAAAAATAATAGTTTGATATATGGAGAGGGCTAGATACCCACTGACCTGCGAAAATGACGGTCTGCTGCGCCGCTTTTGCCTTTGAACCCCCGTGAGCCCGGCGTCCGTTCGGCGCCTGGGCCGCGTGGAGTACGGGCTGGCTTCAGGCGGTGGGCAGGTGCCGGCTGCGGAGGCGGGCGGCCGGGATCTCGGTGTCCAAATCCGGGTGCTGCCGGGATGCTGAGGGCAGCAGCGCGTGGCGGATGTCCATGGCCCTGGTGAGGACACCCAGTTGCGCGGGGGCAATACCCAGGGACCCTGCTCGTCGGCGTCCAGGACGGCCGGCAGGTTTTGGGTGATCTGGACGTCCTCGGCACGCTGGTAGACCGGGTGGGTCCGGTTGAGCCGCAGGACGAGAACCAGGCTCGCGCCCAGGTGCGGGGCGTGGCAGCGCCAGGTAGGCGTGATCACCTGGTGGCCGTCCGGCACGGTGAGGACCTGGAGTACGCCCGCGAGCACGATGAGCCGTTCGTCTGTACGGCGAACGCCGAATCGGGGGCGCGGTTGTCGCAGGACCGGCAGGCGTAGGAGCCAGGATCCCAGGGCTCGTAGCGGCCCTCGTGGCAGATGTGGCAGAGAACGGAACCGGACCAACGCGCGAACTGGACCCGCCGCGCCGCCGTCTAGGTCGCCGCACGCCGCGGTGACGCGGAAGCCGGCCCACTGCGGGCGCCACACACCCCCGCCGACACCACCGCCAAGTATCAGGTGTCACCCCGGAGCGCCGCGCCCGCCATCG
>NZ_VJZD01000476.1 GCF_009377175.1 Streptomyces adustus | reverse complement strand
CGCCATGCCGGCCCCGCCGCCCGCCGCCGCGCCCGTGCCCGACCCGTCGGCCACCACCCTCGCGGTGCTGCTCATCGGCCCCGCGGGAGCGGGCAAGACCAGCGTCGCCAAGTACTGGGCCGACCACCGCCGCGTCCCCACCGCGCACATCAGTCTCGACGACGTGCGCGAATGGGTCCGGTCGGGTTTCGCCGACCCGCAGTCCGGGTGGAACGACAACTCCGAGGCGCAGTACCGGCTGGCCCGACGCACCTGCGGGTTCGCCGCGCGCAACTTCCTCGCCAACGGGATCTCGTGCATTCTCGACGACGCCGTCTTCCCCGACCGTCCGGTCGTCGGGCTCGGCGGCTGGAAGCGGCACGTGGGGCCCGGTCTGCTGCCGGTCGTGCTCCTGCCCGGCCTGGACATCGTCCTGGAGCGCAACGCCGAACGCAGCGGCAACCGCCGTCTGACCGACGAGGAGGTCGCCCGGATCCACGGCCGGATGGCCGGGTGGTACGGCTCGGGGCTGCCGATCATCGACAACTCCCAGCTGGACGTGCCCGCGACGGCTCGAGTCCTGGACGACGTACTGGCCCGCTCGATCGCGAGCCCACCCCAGTGGTAGCCGACACCCCGACCACCTGACGCCACGACACCGGTCCGCCGTGACGCCGGCCGGTCGGGCTGCCGTGGTGCCGGGGCGGAGGACGGCCGGGGCGGCGGACAGCCCGTCCGTCGTGGCCGAGGGCGGGGCGTCGCGGGGCCCAGGGTGGTGGGTCGCCCGAACGGCGCCCGCCCACACGGCCCTCTCGAACGGCGGGATCCGGCCACCGCTCGTAGGCTCGGCTCATGTCAGAGGTGTACGCGGCCCGCCGGACGCGGCTACGAGAGCGGTGCAACGCGGGCGGCAGCGCGGCGGCGCTGGTCTCCCGGGCCGCCAATGTGCGCTATCTCGCGGGCGCCGCCCCGCGCGACGCCGTCCTGCTCCTGGGAAAGCGCGAGGACCTGCTGGTCTGCGCCGTCCCGCCGGACGAACGGCCCGCCGAGGGCCGCCCCGACGAGACGCTGCGCGTCCACGTCCTGTCCAGCCCCGGCGGCGATCCGGCCGTCGCGGCCGCCGATCTCGTCGCGGCCCAGGGCGCCGACTCCGTGGCCGTCGAGGAACACCACCTCACCGTGGCCCGGCACCGCGCCATCGGCTCGGTCGCCCCCGGGCTGCGCCTGGCCGACCTCGGTGGCGCGGTCGAGCAGCTGCGGGTGGTCAAGGACGAGGAGGAGATCTCCTGTCTGCGGATCGGCGCGGAGATCGCCGACCAGGCCCTCGGCGAGCTGCTGGAGTCCATCCTGGTCGGGCGGACCGAGCGCCACCTCGCCCTGGAGCTGGAGCGGCGCCTCGTCGACCACGGGGCCGACGGTCCCGCCTTCGCGACCTCCGTCGCCACCGGCCCGAACTCCGGCCTGCGCGGCCACGCGCCCACCGACCGCAGGGTCGAGGAGGGCGACTTCCTCTCCGTCTGCCTCGGCGCGACCTACCACGGCTACCGCTGCGAGATCGGCCGCACCTTCGTCATCGGCACCTCGCCCGCCGACTGGCAGATCGAGCTCTACGACCTCGTCTTCGCCGCCCAGCGCGCCGCACGGGAGTCCCTGACGCCCGGTGCGGCCTACCGTGACGTGGACAGTGCCGCACGTCACGTACTGGGCTCCGCGGGCTACCGCGAGGGCCTTTCACCACTCACCGGACACGGTGTGGGACTCGAAATCGACGAGGACCCGCAGCTGGCCCCCGCAGCCATGGGTAAACTGGACGCTTGCGTGCCGGTCACCGTCGAACCGGGGGTTCACCTCCCGGGCCGGGGCGGCGTCCGGATCGATGACACGCTCGTCGTACGCCCCGAGGCGGACGGCGGACCCGAGCTACTCACCATCACGACCAAGGAGCTGCTCGCCCTGTAGGCAGGTGCGTGCGCCGGGGTCGTCCACGTCAGTCCAGGAGATTCCGCAACCGTGGCTTCCACGAACGACCTCAAGAACGGCCTGGTGCTCAAGCTCGAAGGCGGCCAGCTCTGGTCCGTCGTCGAGTTCCAGCACGTCAAGCCCGGCAAGGGCCCTGCCTTCGTGCGCACCAAGCTGAAGAACGTGCTTTCCGGCAAGGTCGTCGACAAGACGTTCAACGCCGGTGTCAAGGTCGAGACGGCCACTGTCGACAAGCGCGACATGCAGTTCTCGTACATGGACGGCGAGTACTTCGTCTTCATGGACATGGACACGTACGACCAGCTGATGATCGACCGTAAGACGGTCGGCGACGCGGCCAACTTCCTCATCGAGGGCTTCACGGCCGTCGTCGCCCAGCACGAGGGCGAGGTGCTCTTCGTCGAGCTGCCTGCCGCCGTCGAGCTGGTCATCCAGGAGACCGAGCCGGGTGTCCAGGGCGACCGCTCCACCGGTGGCACCAAGCCCGCCACGCTGGAGACCGGTCACCAGATCCAGGTCCCGCTCTTCATCACCACCGGTGAGAAGATCAAGGTCGACACCCGCACGAGCGACTACCTCGGCCGGGTGAACAGCTAACCGTGGCTGCCCGCAACACGGCCCGCAAGCGCGCCTTCCAGATCCTCTTCGAGGGCGACCAGCGCGGCGCGGACGTCCTGACGGTCCTCGCGGACTGGATCCGGCTCTCCCGGACCGACGACCGGCAGCCGCCGGTGAGCGAGTACACGATGCAGCTGGTCGAGGGGTACGCGCAGTACGCGCGGCGCATCGACGAGCTGATCGCTCAGTACTCGGTCGGCTGGACGCTCGACCGGATGCCGGTCGTCGACCGCAACCTCCTGCGTCTCGGCGCCTACGAGCTGATCTGGGTCGACGAGACCCCGGACGCCGTGGTGCTGGACGAGATGGTGCAGCTGGCGAAGGAGTTCTCCACGGACGAGTCGCCCTCCTTCGTCAACGGCCTGCTCGGCCGTCTGAAGGAGCTCAAGCCTTCGCTGCGTCGCGACGAGGCATAAAGCGGTAACGGAAGGCGGGGGAGACCCCCTGTATGCCGGAGGGCCCGCAGCGTCACGCTG
>NZ_VJZD01000475.1 GCF_009377175.1 Streptomyces adustus | reverse complement strand
CGTGGAACGTCACACCGTAGGCACCCAGCTCGGCCAGACGCTGCACCGTCTCGACCGGATCCAGGGCCGGCCGGGTCGCGTCACCGAACGGGTCCCTCCCCTGCCAGCCGACGGTCCACAGACCGAAGGTGAACCTGTCCTCGGGAGTGGGCTGGTAGCTCATACGGCGGCTCCTTGCTAGCTGAACTATTTCGTCATGGCCGTTTACAAATTAGTATGCCAGCACATCCCTGGGAAGGGACACGACGTCCCCGAAGGGTGAGATCCGGGTCTCCAGAACCCCGGACTTCAGAAAACCAGCAGGTCAGACCCCGCAGAGCCGCGGAAAAAAGCAGGGAGAGCCCGATGTCAGCAGCCGAGGGTCCGCTCGTCGTCGGCGTGGACTCGTCCACCCAGTCGACCAAGGTGCTCGTCGTCGACGCGGCCACCGGAGAGGTCGTCGCGAGCGGCCAGGCGCCGCACACCGTCTCCGCCGGAGCGGGTCGTGAGAGCGATCCGCGCCAGTGGTGGGACGCGCTGCACCGGGCCCTGCGCCAGTGCGGCGACGCCGCCCGCGAGGCCGCCGCGGTGTCGATCGGCGGGCAGCAGCACGGGCTCGTCACCCTGGACGCCCAGGGCGAGCCCGTACGTCCGGCGCTGTTGTGGAACGACGTCCGCTCGGCGCCGCAGGCGCGCCGGCTCGCGGAGGAACTGGGCGGACCGAAGGAATGGGCGGACCGCACGGGACTCGTGCCCGGCGCGTCGTTCACCGTGACGAAATGGGCCTGGCTGGCCGAGAACGAGCCGGAGGCGATCCGCGCCACCAAGGCCGTGCGTCTCCCCCACGACTACCTCACCGAGCGCCTGACCGGTCAGGGCACGACCGACCGCGGTGACGCCTCCGGCACCGGCTGGTGGTCGTCGCGGACCGAGGCCTACGACGAGGAGATCCTCGCGCACGTCGGGCTCGACACCGCTCTGCTGCCCCGGGTGGTCCGGCCCGGCGAGGTGGCCGGGACCGTCCGCGACAGCCACGACCTGCCCTTCTCCAAGGGCACCCTGGTGGCCCCCGGCACCGGTGACAACGCCGCCGCGGCGCTGGGGCTGGGACTGCGACCGGGCACCCCGGTGCTGAGTCTGGGAACGTCGGGCACCGTCTACGCGGTGTCGAAGCAGCGACCGGCCGACCCGACCGGTACGGTGGCGGGCTTCGCCGACGCCCATGGCGACTGGCTGCCGCTGGCCTGCACGCTGAACTGCACGCTCGCCGTCGACCGCCTCGCCGCGCTGCTGGGTCTCGACCGCGAGGCGGTGGAGCCCACCACCGGGGTCACGCTCCTGCCCTACCTGGACGGCGAACGCACGCCGAACCTGCCGAACGCCGCGGGGCTGCTGCACGGTCTGCGTCACGACACGACCGCCGGCCAGCTCCTCCAGGCCGCCTACGACGGCGCCGTGCACTCCCTCCTGGGCGCGCTCGACCTGGTCCTCGACGAGGATGCGGACCGCACCGCACCGCTGCTGCTGATCGGCGGCGGCGCCCGGGGCAGGGCGTGGCAGCAGACCGTACGCCGGCTCTCCGGGCGGCCGGTCCAGATCCCCGAGGCCAGGGAACTGGTCGCGCTCGGTGCCGCGGCCCAGGCCGCCGGCCTGCTGACCGGCGAGGACCCGGCGGCGGTCGCCCGGCGCTGGAACACCACGCAGGGACCGGTGCTGGAAGCGGTGGAGCGGGACGAGGAGACGCTGGAAAGGATCTCCGGGGTACTCTCCGACGCGGCCACGCTGCTGGAACGAGAGCCGAACGCCCGCTGAAGGACGACGAACGAGGACTGACCGCAAGGATGACCGCACCGCTGCACGAGGGACACCCGACCGGACCCGGTCGGGCCCTGCCCGACACCCAGCAGGGCATGCGCCGCCGCAATCTCGCGCGGGTGATGCACACCGTGGGCGCCGAGGGCCCGCTCTCGCGTGCCTCGGTCGCCTCGCGCATCGGTCTGACCCGGGCGGCGGTGTCGACCCTCGTCGACGAACTCATCCGCTCCGGGCTGCTGGAGGAGCTGGGCCCGGAGCGGCCGGGCCGGGTGGGCCGGCCGGGGTCCGCCCTCGCCGTCAGCGGGCGCGGCCCCGCCGGGATCGGCGCGGAGGTGGGGGTCGACCACCTCGCGGTCTGCGCGGTGGACCTGCGCGGGGAGGTGCGGGCGCGGGCGGTGCGGCACGGCACGAACCGCGGCCGCGCGCCCGGGCCGGTACTGGAGGAGCTCGCCTCGCTGCTGCGTCTCGTCGTCGCCGACGCGGAACGTGAGGGCCTGTGGCCGGCCGGACTTGCCATAGCCGTGCCCGGTCTGGTCGCCCCCGACGCCCGGACCGTCGTGCGCGCGCCGAACCTGGGCTGGCACGACCTCGACCTCGGGGCGCTGCTGCCCGCCGAACTGCCGCTGACCGTGGACAACGAGGCCAACTTCGGCGGTCTGGCCGAGTTGTGGCTCGGCGAGGGCACCCCACGTGACTTCCTTCATGTGTCGGCCGAGATCGGCATCGGCGCGGCGGTCGTGGTGGACGGGCGGCTGCTGCGCGGGACCCGGGGGTTCGCGGGCGAACTGGGTCATGTTCCGGTCCAGCCGGACGGGCCCGAGTGCGCGTGCGGCGGGCGCGGATGTCTGGAGCAGTACGCCGGTGAGGAAGCGGTGCTGCGCGCGGCCGGCCTGGAGCCGGGCGAGGACCGGGTCGGACTGCTCGCCGGGCGGGCGGCGGCGGGCGACGAGTCGGTACGGCAGGCGCTGCGCGACGCGGGAACCGCGTTCGGTGTCGCGCTGACCGGAGCGGTCAACCTCCTCGACCCCGAGAGTGTCGTGCTCGGTGGTGCGCTGGCCGCTCTCGCGCCCTGGCTGCTGCCGTCCCTGCGCGAGGAGTTGGCGCGGCGCACGGCCGGACCGGCCTGTGCCGTGTCCGTCTCGCGCCTGGGTCCCGAAGGGCCGCTGCTGGGGGCGGCACACTCGGTGGTACGGACGGTGCTGGACGATCCGGCGGCGGTGGCGGAGCGGGGCTGAGCCCCACGCCCCGCGGTCGAGCCCCAGGCCCCCGGC
>NZ_VJZD01000474.1 GCF_009377175.1 Streptomyces adustus | reverse complement strand
GGGGTGGCGGAAGCGGAGACGGAGGGGGCGGCGGTGGCTTCCACGTCCACTGCCTCACGGGGGAGTTCGAGTTCGTCCGGACGGGCCTGCGGCCGCTCCTGCGCGACACCGGTGGCGAGTGCCTTGCCGAGTTTCATGACGCCTCCCATGACAGGGGTCTGTGACCGTCATGGCCATAGTGACCCATGAAGGCCCGAAGGGGACACAGTGCCTCGACCAACCCCGTCGGTCGCGCCCGCCGCCGGGCACCCGGCCGGAACGGCGAGACGGCCGGACCGAGGAGGTCGCCACCGCTCCGCCCCCTCCACCTCTCAGGGATCCTTACCAATACCTCGCAGCAGAATTAAGTGGATCTACACGATCGTTCTGCCGAGACTGACCCCATGACGCACACCGGTTCCTCCGCCCCGCCCTTCGGCCGCGCCCTCTGCGCCATGATCACGCCGTTCACCGAGGCGGGCGCGCTCGACCTCGACGGTGCGGGGCGACTGGCCGCGCTGCTGGTGGCGGAAGGCTGCGACGGGCTCGTCCTGTCCGGCACCACCGGCGAGTCGCCGACCACGACCGACGCCGAGAAGTCGGCGCTGATCAGGGCCGTCCGGGCGGCGGTGGGCGACCGGGTGCCGTTGCTCGCCGGTGTGGGCACCTCCGACACCCGGCACACCGTGGAACTCGCCCGGTCGGCGGAGCGGGCCGGTGCGGACGCGGTGCTGGTGGTGACCCCCTACTACAGCAGGCCCCCGCAGGACGCGGTCGAGGAGCACTTCAGGGAGGTGGCGGACGCCAGTGGCCTGCCGGTCGTGCTGTACGACATCCCCGGCCGCACCGGCACCCGTATCGAGCCCGACACGATGGTCCGCCTCGCCGAACACCCCAGGATCGTCGCGGTCAAGGACTGCTCCTACGACTTCCTCGGCACCCAGAAGGTGCTGTCCCGCACGGACCTGGCGTACTACGCGGGCTGCGACGAGCACAACCTCGCCCTGTACGCGGTGGGCGCCGCCGGATACGTCAGCACGGTCGCGAACGTCGTCCCGCGCCACCTGCGTTCGGTACTGGACGCGTTCGACGCGGGCGACACGGAGGGGGCGGCCCGGCTCCAGCGGCGGGCCGTCCCCCTCATCGAGTCGATGATGGCCTCGGGCCTGCCGGGCGCCGTCACCGCCAAGGCGCTCCTGGGCGCCCTCGGCCTACCGGCCGGCCCGGTCCGCGCACCGCTGCGGCCCGCGGGCCGCGAGGCGGTCGACGGACTGCTGGCGGAGTACGGACGCCTCGTCGCCGACTGACGACCCGCAAAGGGCCGGGTACGAGTCCGGTCAGTGCCGGTCATCGCGTACGAGTCGGAGGTCCGCCGCCCGTCGAAAACGACCGCGCGCCCCTAGCCCCCACTGCCGTACGGTGACCGGATGAGCCGCCCTCTGCTCTTCCTCGACGTCGACGGCCCGCTCAACCCGTACGCCGCGCAAGCAGAGCGACGGCCCGCCGGTTACACGACGATCCGGGCCGCGGTACGGCCGGGGCGGCCGCTGCGGGTCTGGCTGAACCGGGAACACGGCGCGGCGCTGCTCGCCCTGCCGTTCGAGCTGTGCTGGGCCACGACCTGGATGGACGAGGCGAACCGCTGGATCGCGCCAGTCATAGGACTGCCCGCACTGCCGTACGTCGACTTCGGCGCCCAGCTGTTCGCGTATCGGCCCGACGGGGTGCACTGGAAGACCGAGGCGATCGTGGCGTACGCCGGGGACCGCCCCTTCGCCTGGGTGGACGACGAGCAGAGCCAGGCCGACGACGCGTACGTGACCGCCCACCACCCCGGCCCCGCCCTGCTGCACCACGTCGACCCACGCATCGGGCTGCGGCCGGACGACTTCGCGACGCTGGCCCGCTTCGCGGCCGGACTGCCGGGGTGACACGAGCGCCCTCCCGGCCCCCAAGGGGGGACGGAAGGGCGCTCGCGCGGGTGCGGTGATCAGTTGTGGCTGTGCAGGACCTCGTTCAAGCCGCCCCACTCCGCGTTGTTCGGGCGGCCCTCGACCGTGCCGGTGACCGAGTTGCGGCGGAAGAGGATGTTGGAGGCGCCGGACAGTTCGCGGGCCTTGACGATCTCGCCGTCGGGCAGCGTGACGCGGGTGCCGGCGGTCAGGTACAGGCCCGCCTCGACCACGCAGTCGTCGCCGAGGGCGATGCCCACGCCGGCCTCGGCGCCGACCAGGGAGCGCTCGCCGATGGCGACGCGCTGCTTGCCGCCGCCGGAGAGGGTGCCCATGGTGGAGGCGCCGCCGCCGATGTCCGAGCCGTCGCCGACCACGACGCCCTGCGAGATGCGGCCCTCGACCATGGAGGTGCCCAGGGTGCCGGCGTTGAAGTTGACGAAGCCCTCGTGCATCACGGTGGTGCCGGCCGCGAGGTGGGCGCCGAGGCGGACGCGGTCGGCGTCGGCGATGCGGACGCCGGCCGGGGCCACGTAGTCGGTCATGCGCGGGAACTTGTCCACGCCGAAGACGCCGAGGTGCAGGCCGCGCGCGCGGGCGGCCAGACGCACGGTCTCCAGGGTGTCCACGGCGACCGGGCCGAGCGAGGTCCAGGCGACGTTGGCGAGGAAGCCGAAGATGCCGTCCAGGTTCTGCTCGTTCGGCTTGACCAGCCGGTGCGAGAGCAGGTGCAGACGCAGGTAGACATCGTGCGTGTCGAGCGGCTTGTCGTCGAGCGAGGAGATGACCGTACGGACCGCGACGATCTCCACGCCGCGCACCTCGTCCTTGCCGAGGGCGGCGACGCCGTGCTCACCGAGCAGCTCACGGGTGCGTTCGTCGTCGAGCCGCTCGGTGCCGGCGGGGCCCGGGGCGGCGGACAGCTCGGGCGCGGGGAACCAGGTGTCGAGAACGGTGCCGTCGGCGGCGACGGTGGCGAGCCCGGCGGCCACGGCGCCGGTGGTGCGAGGAGCAGTCGTTTCGGTCATGAGGGAAACCTAACCGGCCGGGGGGCCGGGAGGCCAACCAGCCGGGGGCCGTCTCAGGTGGCGGGCGACGACGCCCCGGACGGGGTACGCCGGGCGCCGGTGCCCCGGTCCCGCCAGGCCCTTCCCGC
>NZ_VJZD01000473.1 GCF_009377175.1 Streptomyces adustus | reverse complement strand
GACATCGTGTCGCCGGGCCCCTCCCTTGTTTCCCGTCCACGAGCGCCGCGTGCGGCGCGGGCGCGTACTACAGCGCGCCGAAGCCCACCTTGCGCGGGGCCGGCTCGCCGAGCTCGACGTAGGCGAGACGATCCGCCGGGACGAGGACCTTGCGGCCGTGCTCGTCCACCAGGCTCAGCAGCTGAGACTTGCCGGCCAGTGCCTCGGCCACCGCCCGCTCGACGTCCTCGGCACTCTGACCGCTCTCCAGAACGATCTCGCGCGGCGCGTGCTGCACGCCGATCTTGACCTCCACGGCTATGTCCCTCCGACGGTCAGTGAAGTGCGCGACCATTCCGCGCCGTACCCAGCAAACATTAGCCCGGTGAGGGGACGAACACGCTCCGGTCGGCAACGCCAGGAGCGAACAGCGACCGGGAACAAACCCTCACCGGGTGCGTGTCAGTGGTGCTCGTTGCCGTGCAGCGGGAAGCCGGCGATGCCCCGCCAGGCCAGCGAGGCCAGCAGCTGGACCGCCTGGTCGCGCGGGACGCTGCGGTCGCTGTGCAGCCAGGAGCGGGCCACCACCTGGGCGAGACCGCCCAGACCGGAGGCCAGCAGCATCGACTCGTCGCGCGAGAGCCCGGTGTCCTCGGCGATGACCTCGCAGATCGCCTCGGCGCACTCGGTGGTGACCTTGTCGACGCGTTCGCGCACGGCGGGCTCGTTGGTCAGGTCCGACTCGAAGACCAGCCGGAAGGCGCCGCCGTCGTCCTCGACGTACGCGAAGTAGGCGTCCATCGTCGCCCGGACGCGCTGCTTGTTGTCGGTCGTCGACGCCAGCGCGGCCCGTACCGCCTGGATCAGCGACTCGCAGTGCTGGTCCAGCAGGGCGAGGTAGAGGTCGAGCTTGCCCGGGAAGTGCTGGTACAGCACGGGCTTGCTGACGCCGGCGCGCTCGGCGATGTCGTCCATCGCCGCCGCGTGGTACCCCTGTGCGACGAAGACCTCCTGGGCGGCGCCCAGCAGCTGGTTCCGTCGAGCTCGGCGCGGCAGGCGGGTGCCACGCGGGCGTGCCGCCTCAGTTTGCTCGATGGCTGTCACGCCGCCTCCCAAAGTCGTCCACTTGCGGTGTGCGCCGCGCCGCCATCGTACTTTTCGGTAACCCTGGTGTGCGCGGTGCGAGCGGAGAATTTCACGGACCGGACGCCGATGGAAACGGTGTGCAACGGGGCGAACACGTGCATGTCGGGCGGGCCGGGGATCCGGTCCTGCTCAGCGCGTTGTCCGACGAGGGTTCTCGCGGTCTCGAAAGGTGCCGTCCGGGGAGCCTCCTCGATGCGTCCTCGATGCGTTCCCGTGCGCTTCCTCGGTCCGCTCGGTGCCGTCGGGGTCAGCGGTAGTCGTCCTCGTCCAGCGACACCACGCGCGCCTGCTCGACGAGGTCGGCCTCGTTCGCGCGCGCCGGGTCCACCTCGTCCAGGGGGTCGTCGCGTTCCGGGGTGAGGCCCTTGGACTGTTCCGCCGCGTCGTTCTCCGGCGCCTCGACGTCGATCTCCCGCGGCTCACCGGCCTCGAACGCGTCGAGATCCTCGAACACCTCGGGGTCGGTGGGTTCAACGGCCATGACGGGCTCCCTTCCTCGAACGTCCCCGAAATGAGCAGGGGCTGTAGCGGGTGCCCTCTTCCCGAGCCTAGGAGACACCCGATCCGGATGCCATGCCATCCGCGGACGATCCATGTGCGATCCGAGGGCGATCCCTGTGCGATCAAGAGGGCGATCCGCATGCGACCGCGTGGGATTCGTGGGCGATCTGTGACGGCGAACACAGGCGTGAACGCATCAGTCACTGCGTGATCGTCTCGTAACATTGCCCGCATGTCGTCGACCGAGCTGCCGTCAGTGCCCCCCACCGACCTGCTTCCGGAAGCCATCGCCGTCAGGGTCGCGGACGGCGAACGGCTCAGGTCGGTCGGGCTGCCCGGGGTCACCCTGTCGGTGCGGTCGAGGCCGCCCGGGCGCGCGGGGTTGGCGCCCGCGCTGTTCGTCCACGGCCTCGGCGGTTCCTCCCAGAACTGGTCCGCGCTGATGGCCCTGCTCGACGGGGTCGTGGCGAGCGAGGCGCTCGACCTGCCCGGCTTCGGCGACTCCCCGCCACCGGACGACGGCGACTACTCCGTCACGGGGCACGCGCGCGCGGTCATCCGTTACCTCGACGCCTCCGCGCGCGGGCCCGTGCACCTCTTCGGCAACTCGCTGGGCGGCGCGGTCTCCACGCGCGTGGCCGCGGTGCGGCCCGATCTCGTCCGGACGCTCACGCTCGTCTCGCCCGCGCTCCCCGAGCTGCGGGTGCAGCGCACCGCGCTGCCGACCGGTCTGCTGGGCTTCCCCGGCGTGGCGACGCTGTTCACCCGGCTCACCAGGGAGTGGACGGCGGAGCAGCGGGTGCGGGGCGTCATGGCGCTCTGTTACGGGGACCCCGGCCGGGTGGCGCCGGAGGCCTTCGAGCACGCGGTGGAGGAACTGGAGCGTCGGCTGCGACTGCCGTACTTCTGGGACGCGATGAGCCGGTCCGCGCGCGGGCTGGTCAACGCGTACACGCTGGGCGGCCAGCACGGGCTGTGGCGCCAGGCCGAACGGGTCCTCGCGCCCACCCTTCTCGTCTACGGCGGCCGCGACCAGCTCGTCGGTTTCCGCATGGCCCAGCGGGCGGCGCGCGCGTTCCGCGACTCCCGCCTGCTGACCCTGCCGAACGCCGGGCATGTGGCGATGATGGAGTACCCCGGTACCGTGGCGACCGCGTTCCACGAGCTGCTGGCGTATGCGGAACGCAACGGGACCGGAGGCGTGAGCCTCTCCGACGGCGATGCCGGGCCCGTCCGACGAACCGATTCCGGGAGCTGAGGGGCTAAGTGGGACGCCACAGCCGCCGCGGTCCCGCGCCGAAGAGCGCGGGCAGGACGGATGCCGGGGGAGCCGGGAACACCGGCGGCGCACGCGGCGACGGGGGCACCGGCAATCGGGTGCCGCCCGCGACGGGGACCGGCGGGACACCCGCCCGCCCGGTGCCGCGCCCGGCGGACGGCACCCCCGCCCATGGCATGCCCCGGCT
>NZ_VJZD01000472.1 GCF_009377175.1 Streptomyces adustus | reverse complement strand
ACGCAAACGTGGTCCGACCCCACCCTTTCTGCATGTGGATCCACAAGTCGGCCAGCAGACCGTCATATATGCAGTCGCCGGCGTACGAGAAGAACACGACGGCGAACAAGGAGGAGGCGAGCTACGGCAGCTTCGCGGCTATCGGCACCGAGGCCGCGAAGAGCCCGACGACCTGCATCCCCGCCGACTACGAGCGGACCGTGCTCATCAGGAAGATGACCCTGCTTCGGGTGGAAGGGCGTACGGCATGAGGGTGCTGAAGTGTCCGCGACTGGTCACCCCTCCCGCCAGTTCATCGTGAAGGTGCACGGTCGCTGCAATCTGGCCTGCACCTACTGCTACCTCTACGAGGGACCCGACCACACCTGGCGCACTTGCCCGGCCGCCGCACCGGCCGCCGTCCTGGACCGCACCGCCGAACACGCCAACGTCCACGGGCTGTTCACGGTCTCCCTGGTCCTGCACGGCGGTGAACCCCTGCTGGCCGGTGCCGGCACCCTCGGTCGCTTCGATGACGCCGTACGCGCGCGCGTCCCCGCCGGCTACGGGGTTCGGGCCGTCGTCCAGACCAACGCCACCCTCCTCACCGAGGACCGCCTCACGGTTCTGGCCCGGCACGGCATCCAGGTCGGCATCAGCCTCGACGGCGGCCGCGCCGTGTCGACCACGCCGGGCGCCCGTCGTGGATCCGCTGTCAGACCCGGGCGAGACCTACGACTCGCTCCTCGAACTCCGCCCCGCCCCCTCGACCTGCTGCTCCGCAGAGCAACTGGTCGACATCGCCGCACGCGGAGGGCACGAGATACAGCGACTGGCTCTGTGCCGTCTTCGACCGCTCGTGGTCGGCCGGGCGTCTCTTCGAAGAGTGCCTGGCCCTGCTGCTGGGCCTGCCGGCGGCCACCGAGTCGCGGGGACTCACCCCATTCGACGCGTTGGTGGTGGAGACGGACGGCTCGATCGAGCACGTCGACTCGCTGAAGTTGGCCTACGAAGGAGCGGCGCGCACCGGCCCCGACGCCTTCCGGCACTCCTTCGACGAGGCGTTGGCCCACCCAGGAGTCGCCGCCCGGCAGGCGGGCGCGGCGGCCCTTGCCGACGCCTGCCGGGCCTGCCCCCTGCTGACCGTGTGCGGCGGCGGCCACTACGCGCACCGGTACCGGGCCGGACACAACTTCGGCAACCCCTCGGTGTACTGCGACGACCTGCAGCGTTTCATCCGCCACGCGGCGAGACGACCCGTCACGGACGCGAAGCCGACATCGGCCGGGGCATGAGAAGGCCGTCATCTTCGAGCTGACCAAGGAGGCCCCGGCTCTGACCGCGGTCCTCGTCGGTCTGGGCTGGGACGTCTGGACCACCGTCGGCACCGACTTCGACCTGGACGCCAGCGCGCTGCTGCTGAACGTCGAGGGCAAGGTCGGCAGCGACTTCGACCTGGACACCGAGGGCCAGGTCGGCAGCGACCAGAACCTCGTCTTCTTGAACAACCTGAAGAGCCCCGAGGGTTCGGTCCTGCACGGCGGCGAGCCGCTGCTGGTCTGCCCTGCCCGGCTGCGGGACATCTGCCAGGAACTCACCCGCACCCTCTCCCCGCTGACCACGCTCGACCTGCGCATGCACACCAACGCGGTCACCCTCGACCGCCGTCATCTGGAGATCTGCCGGGAGTTCGGGGTCCAGGTCAGCGTGTCCCTCGACGGCGACCGCGCGGCCAACGACCGGCACCGGCGCGACCGCAGGGGGCGCAGCAGCTACGACCGAGTGGTCCGCGGCATCCGGCTGCTGCAGGAGCCCGAGTACCGTCACCTGTTCAGCGGAGTGCTGTGCACGGTGGACGTGGCCAACGACCCGGTCGTCGTGCACGACGCCCTCACCGGGCTCGCCCCGCCGCGGATCGACTACCTGATTCCGCACTCGACCTGGGACAGCCCGCCGCCCAATCCGTCCGGGGGCGGCACCCCCTATGCCGACTGGCTGCTCGCGGTCTTCGACCGCTGGGAGCAGCAGGGCCGCCCGATGCCAGTGCGGACGTTCGACTCGGTCCTCAGCACCCTGCGCGGCGGGCCGCCCCTGACCGAGGCGATGGGACTGGCCCCCAGCGACCTCGCGGTGATCGAGACGGACGGCACCTTCGAGCAGGCCGAATGGCTCAAGACGGCCTACGCGGGCGCACCCGAGACGGGGTACGACGTCTTCCGGCACGGCTTCTCCGAGTTCGTCGCGCACCCCGGTGTCCAGGCCCGGCAGACGGGCGTGGACGGAATCAGTGACACCTGCCGCCGCTGCCCGGTCGTGGCCAAGGGACGGAGGCGTCATCACACACTTAGACAGCTGGTCCTCAAGATCCACAGCAGGTGCGATCTGCTCTGCGAGCACTGTTACGTGTATCAGCACGCCGACCAGAGCTGGCGGTCCCGGCTGACTTTACTCGTACAAGGGCGGCATCGGACCGATGATGGCGCTGGCCAACACAGCGTAGATTCTCGCTGCAAACGGCCTTCCTCCAGGGCTACTGAAACACTGCATCATGCCTGGAATGGGACAACTCTACGACTGCCTGTACGGCGGCATGTTCTTGGAAGTGCTGGGCTCTGAACGTGCTCAGCGAGGCCCACGAACTACCCAACCCGGAATACGTTACAAATGAACTCCTTGCGGAGGCCGTCGATGCAGTCGGTGAATACACGGCGGCATTTCAAGTTGGGATCGCACAGGTCCCCGTGGAGGACCCAAGCCGTCATTCCAGGATCCATCCAAGGCCGTGAATTGACGCATTCTTAGATGAGAGAACCGGTCAGATTGTCACTGCAATTCACGCACCCGAGATAACCGGATCGATGGTGGACCCTCATCCCAGAACCTAGCCCGTAGTTAGTTTTGACGCACAATGGTTGACGATCCGTCAAGATTGTCCGAGGAGGCGGGAGTCCGGCGCGCCTACCCACCTTGCCGTGCCCTTACCTGACTGCGGAGCAGTCAGGTCTCTGACCAGCGCGGAGCGCTGGTCAGGCAGGGCGGACGCGGAGCGCCTGCCCTGCCCGGACGGAGTCCGGGCCCTCGGGCGCGCAGCGCCGGGAAGCGTCGCGTAGCGACGCCGCGTCGTGTCTGCGGAGC
>NZ_VJZD01000471.1 GCF_009377175.1 Streptomyces adustus | reverse complement strand
GTCGAAGACCGGGATGGTCAGCAGGGAGGTGAAGGCGAAGGCGTTGGTGTTCACGCCACCCAGCAGACCGATGATCACACCGCCCACGAGGCAGCCGACCAGCATGCGCGGGTAGATCCTCTTGAAGGTTGCATCCCCATCGCGTGCTGAGGGCTTCGACGAGCACAAGGCCGCGGCCTCGTTCACTGGTGTCGTCCGCAGGTGACAGCGTCGGCACGCCGATGCCGACTCCGACGTCGGTGACGGTGAGGCGGGTGCGGTGCGTGAGCGGGCGCTGGACGGTGACTGCTGCGGTGGGACAGGGCGTGTGGTCGATTGTGTTCGTCAGCAGCTCCGACACGATCAGCTGCGCGTCGGCGGTGAGCTGATGCATGTTCCAGGTCTCCAGCGCGCGGGAGACGAAGCGTCTGGCCCGCTGTACCGCCGCGGGCTCGCACGGCAGGAGCACGCTGTATCCGGGTACGTCGGGCAGATTGGGTCCTGCGGCGGTCGTGATCACGGGTTTGTCCCTCCGGCGCGGTGTGCCCGGCCCTGCCAGGGGAGGCAGGACCGGGCGCCCTCCACGTCGCCGGGATGGTGCGGGCCGGCGCCCGGGTGGTGGTGCGGGCGGCTGTCCGGCGACTGGCCACGACGGTAGGACTGCTGTCGTCCAACTCCCAAGAAGCTTGCGCGAGTTTGCAGCAAGGCGATTGACGGGCTCTTACTCCAGGCTGACGATCGATATGTCGCGCAAATTCGAGCAAGGACAAGGACAGGGGACAGACCGTGAAGTTACGATTCCTTGGCACCAACTCCACTGGCGGCGACTGCCCGACGTTGTACGCCACCGACCGGGACAGCTACATCGTCCAGGGCTGGCGGCTCTTCGCGAACGAGCTGCTGATGCAGCTCGACGTGGGCGAGGGCGAGAGCGCGGTGGAGGTGCCCACCGAGTTGTTCGAGCATGTGAAGCAGGACGGCGTTGCGGCTGGGGACCTCCGGCGTTTCGAGGCTCCGATCATGATCGTCACTGCGCAGGGCACCTGTGTCGTGCAGGGCAAGGCGGTGACCGACGCGGAGGCCCTGTCCCAGATGTCGATCCCGGACTACGAGAGCTGTGTCGAGGTGCCGAAGAAGGCGATCACCGCCCTACTGGAGGAAACGCGTGGAGCTGATCTCCAGCGCTGAGCGCAACCGGCTCTTCGAACGCTTCCAGCGCGACGCGTTCCATCTGGAGCTGCGGGACGACTACTCCGTGCCCGGCGAGGTGGGACCGTTTCAGAGCTGGCTCGACGGTGGGGACGTCGACTACACCTACCTCACGCCCTGGACCCAGCTCATGCAGCAGACCACCCGGCGCGGCATGACGGTGCGCAGGGTCCGGGTCGTGACCGAACCTCTGACCCCCTACATCCAGTGGGAACACACCATCACGGCCATGAACGAGGATGCTGGCGAGGCCGTCCGCTGGCTGCCCCGGCATCTCCTGCCGACGGGCGTCGCCTTCCCCTTCGACGGGCGGGACTGGTGGCTGTTCGACGACCGGCTCCTGGCCGTGGGGCATTTCGACGCAGACGGCCGCGTCCTCGGATCGCAGATCATCGAAGATCCGGACGCCGTCGCCCGGTGCGTACACCTGCGGGACCTGCTGTGGGCCAACGCCATCCCCCACACCGAGTACAAGCGCTGAACCATCCATGACCACACAGGTAGACGAGGCACTCCAAGCGCTCGGCGCCCGGCTGCGCGGCTTCCGCAAGGACGCCGGATTCACCAGCGGCCGGGCCTTCGCGCACGCCACCGCATGGCACGAGTCCAAGGTCTCACGCATCGAGCACGGAAAGCAGCGCCCCAGCGAGGACGACATCCGTATCTGGTGCGAGAGGACCGGCCAGCACGACCAGCTGGGCGACCTGATCGCGATCGTCCGCCACGTCGACGAGCTGTGGCTCGAATGGCGCCGCCAGCTCCAGGCCGGAGCCGAGAGACGGCAGCACAAAGCCATCCCCGTCTACGCCAGAACCAAGGTGTTCCGCATCTGGCACCCCACCGTCGTGTGGGGAACGCTGCAGACCACGGAGTACGCCGCCAAAGTCTTCGAGCAGGTCGTCAACTACTACGAGATCCCCGACGACACCGAAGCGGCCGTCGCCAAGCGCCTCCAGCGCCAGCAATACCTCTACCAGGGCGAGCGGATCTTCAACGTCCTCCTCGGCGAACAGGCCCTCTACACCAACTTCGGCGGCCCCGACGTGATGAAGGGACAGCTCGATCGCCTCCTGGCGGTGATGCGTCTGCCCCGGCTCAGCCTCGGCATCGTCCCCCGCTCCGCCCCGGCTGCGATCTGGCCCGGCAACTCGTTCTCGATGTTCGACGACAAGCTCGTCCTCGTCGAGACCTACTCTGCGGAACTCTCCGTCTCCCAGCCCAGGGAAATCGAGCTGTACGCCAAAGCCTTCGCCCTTCTTCAGCGGTCAGCGGTGTACGGCACCACCGTCCGGGACATCATCCTCACCGCCATCCAGCACTTCGACCGGATGCCGACCGACTAGGAGCCAACCCCTTGCCCGAGAAACCCAACTGGCACACCAGCACCTACACCACCCAGGACTCCTGTGTAGAGGTCGCCGACAACGATCCGGACGTCGTCATGGTGCGGGACACCAAAGCCCGAGGGCACGGTGTCATCTGTGCGCAGCCGTCGAACTGGAAAGCCTTCGTAAGCTACGTCAAACGGCAGTAGGGCGCCCGAAAGCGCAGGGCTTTCCGGAAAAACCGGCCACGAACTAGCAGTTGCTGCGTGACAGCGACGTGAAAGTACAGGACAGACGTGCAGGGGACCCGGCGGCATGGTCCCTGTCACGCCAGCAGCTGCCTGCACGCTGCGCCCGAAACGGTCCCCTCGTCGCTGCATCTGGCCGCTGTGGCCCAGGCAGCGCTGGGCTTTGTGCTGCCAGGTAGACGGTCGGGCAGGCTCCGGAGCGCACAAGCAGCCGCTCTCGCCGAACCTGGCTGCTTGCTGGACGGATTGAGTTCTTCGCCCTGCGTGAAGTCGACCAGACGCAGCAGACTCTGGTGCGGGCACTGCAGGCAGCGGGCGAAGCCGACGACTTGCTGCGGGGTGGCCGTTCTCGTGCAGTCCGCGTTCATCCTGGCTTGGGC
>NZ_VJZD01000470.1 GCF_009377175.1 Streptomyces adustus | reverse complement strand
GGGGCATCGGCGGGTCGGTCACGGCCGCCGAGGGGCTGGTCGCCGCGGGCGGCGGTGCCGGTGAGGGTGGCGCCGCGGACGGAGAGGGCGGCGGCGATGGTGGGGAGTATGCCGTCGCGGCGGTGGTGGAGGGTGGGGGCGTGCGGTGTCTCGCTGGCGCTCCAGTCGACCCTGGGGTCTCCGGACATGGCGGTGTCGGGTCCGGCGTGCGGCCCTGTCTGTGTGGCATTCATGATCGTCATCCCCTCCCGAGCATCCCCCCGGTGGACCCAGGGTGCCAAATCGCGGGGCTGCTGCGGTAACTGGGGCGGTGCGACACGCCCGGTTCCTGGTGGTCCGTCACGGCGGGGTGACGGCTGGTCACGGAAGTGGAGGCCCGGTGACCGGTGTCGGCGTACCGCATAGGCTGTCGCCACCGTGCTGCGCGCGGTCGACGCGCGTGCAAGACGTAGGAGACAGTCCGCCACGGGTCGTGGTGTTCCGGGACCGGAAGGGTGCCGGGGGCCGGGCCCGTACAGAGTGCCGCAGGGGGCAACCGTCATGACGACAGGTCGGCTCGGGCAAGCCGCGCCGCCGAACGCGGCCTATGCCGGGCAGGTCGTGCACTTTCCGGATCCGGTCCGGGCGGCTCGGCACCCGAGGGGGGTGCGGGTCGACGAGAACGGCTATCCCGATTTCTCGCCGTACGCGCGTGCGGTGGCCGAGATCGCGGAGCCGCCGGAGGGCTTCGGGGTCGACGAGTTGCGGTTGACGGACTATGTGTCGGCGAACGCGGCGTCGGCCGCGGCGGGGCACGAGTTGTGGGACACGGTCGCCGATGTGGCCACTCCGCACGGCTGGACGTGGCATCACGTGGTGGGTTCGCGGCGGCTGGAGCTGGTGCCGGTCGAGGTGAAGGCGTTGTTGCGGCACCACGGTGGGGTGGCGACGACGGCGGTGGACCACGGCAAGCGGGGGACGCGGCCGTTGCAGGAGACGCGGCCCGCCCACTTCGGTCTGTCGAAGTCGGGTGTGGCGGTCTCGGAGCAGCAGGTGCAGGGGGTCGAGGAGGACCTGGGGTACCGGTTGCCGGGCGCGTACCGGTCGTTCCTGAAGGCGGCGGGCGGTTGCGCGCCGGTGGGTACCGCGTTGGACGCGGAGCTGGGGCTGCTGATCGACCAGCCGTTCTTCACGGTGCGGGACGAGGCGGCGGTCAACGACCTGGTGTATGTGAACAAGTGCCTGCGCGACCACCTGACGAAGGATTACCTGGGGGTCGGTTTCGTCCAGGGCGGGTTGCTGGCCGTGAAGGTGAAGGGCGACCGGATCGGTTCGGTGTGGTTCTGCGCGTACGACGACGTGCGCGACGTGGATCCGGGGTGGTCGCCGGCGGAGCGGGTGGAGCGGTTGCTGCTGCCGTGCGGTGAGGACTTCGATGTGTTCCTGTCACGGCTGGCGGGCAGTCCGCCGGAGTTGGAGACGGTGGCGAACCTGATGGTGGACGGTGGTTTCGCGCGTGCGGTGCCGGTGTCCTCGGCTTCCGTGTCTTCGGTGGGGGAGTGATCTCGGCGATGGTGACGTTCGCGCAGGCGCAGGAGCGCGCCGAGGAGTGGGTCAACGGGGATGTGCCGGCGTATCAGCATCGTGAGGTGCGGGTGCGGGAGTTCGGGCTGGGCTTCGTGGTGTGGGCCGAGGACCGGGTGGACGGGCCGCGTTCGGACGGCGGCGCGCAGCGGCTGGTGATCGCGCGGGACAGCGGGGACGCGACGCTGTGGCCGGGGTTGCCGGTGGGCGAGGTGATCCGCCGGTACGAGGAGGAGTACGGGCGTGCCGAGGAGGGGGAGGCGGACGCGGCTCCGGCTCCTGCGGCGCGGGTGGATCTGAATCAGACGTCGTTCCTGTTGAGCCCGCCGGAGTGGTTGCAGGAGGCGGCGGACAAGCTCGGTATTCCGGACCGGCGGGGCGAGGGGGCGCGGGCCGCGTCCGGTGCCGCCGGGACCGGCGGGGGTGCCGCGGGCGCGGGTTCGCTGCCGCAGACCCAGGCGGGGGCGCCGGGGTCGCAGGCGGGCGCGCCCGAGGTGCCCGGTACCGGGTCGGGTGCCGGGGTGTCGTGGCCGGTGGCGGGCGGTGAGGAGGGTGCGGGAGCGTCCCCCGGGGCGCCCGGCGGGTCCGCGGGGGCGACGCCCTGGGCGGGCACGGACACCAATGGGGACTTCGGGGAGGACCGTTCCGTACCGCTGCCCGCGACGGTGTTCGCGCCGCCGGTGGGTGACGGCGACGACCGGATGCAGGACGCCAAGACGGAGATGATCTCGGGCGGCAGCCGGCTGCCGCCGACGGCGATGACGCCGGCGTTCGACCCCTCGCTCCCGCCCGGGGCGCCTGGTGCGCCCGCGACATACGGCTATCCGCAGGGTGCGGGTGCCCCGGCCGCGCCGGCGCCCGTTCCCGGTGGGACGCCGCCGCCCGGTGCCGTGTCGTACGGCTATCCGCAGGGGCAGCCGTCGGCTCCGGGCACGCCTGCGCCGGGTCCGGTGCCGGGGGCCACGCCGCCTCCGGTGTACGGGTACCCGCAGACGCCCGGTGCCCAGGGCGCTCCGGCCGTTCCGCCGCCGGGTGCTCCGCAGGGCGTGCCCGCGCCGGGTGCGCCGGAGCGGCCGCTCGCGCCGAACGCCGGGGACATCGCCGACGCCGCGACCAGCAAGGCGGCGCCGCCGCGCCGGGCACGGGGCTCGGCCGAGCCGCCGCACCCGCCGGGTGTCCCGGGTGCTCCGGGCGTACGGCCGGGCGCCACGCCGCCTCCCGCGCCGGGTGTCCCGGGTGCGCCGGGGGCCGGGGCGGGCGCCTATGTGCCCACGCAGCTGGTGTCGGCGCTCGGGCCCGACGGACCCCAGGGGCCGGGGGCGCCGCAGCCTCCGGGACCGCCGGCCGCTCCGAACCCGCCCGGCGTGCCGAACGTGCCCGGCGGTACGCCTCCGGGCGGAGTCGGCGGTGCTCCCCACGCGGCGACGATGCTGGCCGATCCCGGCCGGCCGGGCGCGCCGCAGCCTCCGGGCGTGCCCGGTGCGCCCTTCGCGCCGAACCCGCCGGGCGTTCCCGGCGGGCCGCCCTCCGCCGGGGGGCCGCAGGGTGCGGTGCACCATGCGGAGACCGTGCTGGCGGCGCCTCCGGTG
>NZ_VJZD01000046.1 GCF_009377175.1 Streptomyces adustus | reverse complement strand
GTGTATAAGAGACAGGCCCCGCCCGCCCATCGCGACGATGAACATCATGTCGGGGCCGGGGGTGACGCAGAGCGCTAAGGCGGTGACGAGGAACGCCGCGTACAAGGATGTGTTCACCATGGCGGCCATGCTGGATTCCGCGCGGAACCCCGGGCGACCGGGTTTCGGGGGCTGAGACACGGGCGGCTTCGACGCCGCGGGACCTCGTGGCACGATCGACGGGTGAGCCGTACGACCAGCACCGTGGAGCGCGCCTTCGAGGCCTCCCTCTACGACGCCACCGACACCGCCCTCGACACCGGCGCCTCGCTGCTCGCGTCGGACCCCGCGGCCGACGCCGAACTCGACGCCCGGGGCAGGGAGTTCGTGGCGACGGCCTGGCGGCGCGGCTGGCAGCCCGCCGACCTCGTGCGCTATGTGCGCCGCGAGCTGGACGACGTACACCTGCGCCTGTGCGTGGCGCTGATCCGGGCGCAGGCGCCCGCGGACGGTCCGCGCGATCCCCGCTGGGCGGCGCAGCTGGACGAGCTGGCCGCCGTCGGCGCTCCGTCGGGCACCGACCGCTTCTCGCGGGCGGGTGCGGTCCTGGAGCTGTACCGCCTGCTGCTGCGGCTGCCCACACTGGAGCCGCTGGCGCAGCCCGTACGGCGACAGGCCGGGACCGGGTCCGACACCCGGATGCTCGGCCGGATCCGCGCGCTGCTGGCCAAGGCGGAGGCGACCGGGTTCCCGGAGGAGGCGGAGGCGCTGAGCGCCAAGGCCCAGGAGCTCATGGCCCGGCACAGCGTCGACGAGGCGCTGCTCGCCGCCCGCGCGCCGGCCCCCGACGCCCCGGGCGCCTGCCGGATCGGGGTCGAGCCGCCGTACGAGCAGGCCAAGGCGGTGCTGCTGGACGCGGTGGCCGGTGCGAACCACTGCCGGGCGGTGTGGAACGAACCTCTCGGCTTCTCCACGGTCGTCGGGTTCGAGGCCGACCTGACGTCGGTCGAACTCCTGTACACCTCGCTGCTCGTGCAGGCCACCACGGCGATGACCCGGGCGGAGGCGGCCCAGCGCGCGGGCGGCCGCAAGCGGACCAAGACCTTCCGGCAGTCGTTCCTCGCCGCGTACGCCCATCGCATCGGCAGCCGTCTGACGGCCGCGGCGAAGACGCAGGTGACGGACGACCTGCTGCCCGTCCTCGCCTCCCGCGAGGTCGCGGTCTCCTCGGCCACGGACCGCATGTTCCCGCAGACGGTGACGACCAGGCTGCGCGGGGTGAGCGACGAGGCGGGCTGGACCGAGGGCATGGAGGCGGCCGACCGGGCCCGGATGGGCTCCCGGCCCCGGCTGCCCTGACCCGACGCCCGGCGTCCGCCGCCGTCAGTCGCCGGACTGCTGGAAGGCGCTCACCGTGACGTCCGGCTTGTCCGTGCCGTCCTTCAGCGCGACATCGCCGTACGTCCAGTCGACGCTGTGGGTGGCTGCGGCGTCGTCACCGGGCAGGCGGGACTTCATGACGTCGGCCGGGAAGCTCTTGGCGCCGCCCGCCTCGCCCCGTACGTAGGTGAGGGTGAAGGAGGCGGTCGCGCCCTTGGCGAGGGTCAGCTTCTGCGCCTGCGCGGCCTCGTCGTGCGGGACGGTGGCGGAGGTGCTGTCGTACCCGAGGGTGACGGTCGGGAAGCCGTTCAGCGTGCACTCGGACTTGGTGTTGGTCACGGTGACGGAGACGTTGCCGGTGTCGCCGGTGGCCGGCGCGGCGTTGACGGGGCCGATCTCCATGTCGACGTTGCCGAACGCGCACGCGCTGTCGACGGCGCCGCCGCCGGCGGCGGTCTTGTCGTCACTGGTGCCGCCGCCGCTGTCGCACGCGGTGAGCAGCAGTGCCGCGGCGAGGGCGGTGACGGTGATGGGCAAGGCGCGCATGAGTTCCCCTGAGGTCGTGTCGGTGCCCCTGGATCATCACGCATGGACCGGTGGTCCCGTCGCGCGACCCCGTTTTTCTCAGGATCCCAGGCTTGCCGTGGGCAGTCCCGAGGGCAGTTGTCCGCCCTCCGACCTGGTGTATGTCTCCTTGCCGAGATCTCCCTGCCAGGTGACCTTCAGCGTCGTCCTGTTGACGGAGTCGACCATCCCCGTGGCCCGCTTGCCGCTGCCGTCCGTGCACTTCAGGTGGATCATCCGCATCCCGGCCTCCTCGCCCGCGGTGCCGCTGCACACGCTGCCGCCGGTGGCGAAGAGGCCCGCCTGCTTGCCGGTGACGACCAGGGCCACGGCCTGGCCGTCGGTCGTGGCGAGCCAGCTGCCCTCCAGGGCGTCGGCGGCCGCGGTCGCCTTGCCGGTACCCCCGGTACCCCCGGTGTCCGCGGTCGCCGTTGCCGTCGGGCTCGCCGAGGACTCGTCCGTGGAGCCGCCACCGCCGCCGCACGCGCTCAGCGCGAGCACCCCCGTGAGCCCGGCACCCAGGGCGGCGAGCCGCACCCACCGGCGGGAGGCCCCGCGCGCCGCGCCGTGCGAAGGTCGGGAGAAGGTCGCCGAAGTCACTGGAAACTCCCAAGCAGTAGCCGGCCGGCCCGCGGGCCGGGAGGACCGCAGCAAGCTATCAGGGGGCCTCCGGGACGCGTCTTTTCGGCCTCCGCCGTCGCCTGGAACCCCCGCCTCCGTGGCCGAAACCGTGGAACCCCGCGGCCGGAACGCGGTGTCCCGTGACGCGTCGCCGACGCGCCGTCCGGAACGGCACCGCCGGTCGACGTACGGGCACCGGATCCGCCCGCCGGAGGAGATCCGTGGCCCTCGTCCAGCCGTGTCCGCGCGCCGGACGGCCGCGCATCCGGCGAAGAGCGGACTCGTACGCCGCGCCGGATCCGATGCCCTGGCCCGCACCGGGGGAGGACTCCCCGGTCATCCGCGGGGACCAGTGGTTCCGGCCGTCGCGCGCCCGGGCCTGGCGTCGAGTCCGCGCGGTCCCGGTGTCGTAGAACGGGAACGCCACGACTACGCCAGAGAACGGACGGTGTCCGTCCGCGGGACCGATGCCGATCCGTCATCCTGTCCATCGGACGATCATGTGGATGGTGGAACACAGCGGCCTCGCCGCGCGTCTGTCTGTAGTGCATGTGCGAATGCCCCGCCGACTTCGGGGCACATGCCGTAACGACTTCGGTAAAGGGGTCGTCAAAGCTGTAATCGCGAGACCACCCCGCGTGCACGTGCATCTGCCCATGCATCTGCACATGAACAGAGCTATGATCCAGGGCAGTTGACTACTGCATCAATTGGCCACACCAGCCAGTGCACCACCTGGGAGCGACCTGTGGACCACGATGTTGACGGGGGGTACGACGTGTACAACGGCATGGCGGCCACACAGTTGCACGGGGTGGCCTGGCAGAAGAGCCGACACAGCAACTCGCAGGGTTCCTGCGTGGAGTTCGCCCGGCTGCCGGGCGGCGATGTGGCGGTACGGAACTCGCGTTTCCCGGACGGTCCCGCCCTCGTCTATACGCGGGCCGAGATCGAGGCGATGCTGCTCGGCATCAAGGACGGGGAGTTCGACCATCTGATCGTCGGCTGACGGTCCGGGCCGGGAGCGGCCGGGGACACGCACCCCTTCGCGACACCTGCGGCGCACGTAAAGCCCGTAGCGTGCATTTCATACGTAACGCGCGTAGAACCGCGGCGCCAGGAAGCGCCGCGGTTCGCTACTGCGCAGGGGGCGGCAGATGGAACAGCGCCCAGACCACCTTGCCGTGGAGCGTGCCCGCCAGCGGGTGCCAGCCCCAGCCGTCGCTGAAGGAGTCCACCAGGAACAGACCGCGGCCCGACTCCGCCGAGAAGTCGTCCGCGGGGCGGGTCGCGGGGCTCTCGTGGCTGGGGTCGCGCACCGCGCACACCAGTCGCTCGGTCCAGCGCATCAGATGCAGCCGCACGGGCGGGTGCTGTTCCCGGTCGCAGGCGGTGCCGTTCGGCAGCGCGTGGCGCAGGGCGTTGGTGACGAGTTCGGAGACGACCAGACAGACGTCGTCGAAGCGTTCCTCTATCGCCCACTGGTCGAGGGTTCTGCGCGTGAAGCGTCTGGCCTCGCCCACGGCCTCGTAACGGGCCGGCAGGGCGCAGGAGGCGGCGCTGGACACGGCCGCGGGATCCAGCGGCGGAAGGCCCTGCCGTAACGGCTCGAGCATGGTCGATCCATTCGTCCCCATGCGAGGCACTCCCGGGAATTCGCGGTCGTTGCGATGCAGCGGTGGCGCGGGACCATGGTTTCGGATGCGCACAGCAGATGCAAGGGCAGATGCACGTGCACGTGACCGAATTGGACCCGCCCGTACCGCTTCTTGGCCATTTTTTCCGCCATCTTCTCGGCCTGGCCCCGCCACTCCCTTGTCCTCTGCTTGCTCCTTCCTGTGCACATGCGTTGCCTTATTTCCATCTCTGTAATCGGGCGAGTACTGCTCGGAGTGTTTTAGTGGCAGACTTCGGCGCCTAAGGACGTTGGGGAGGCTGGCGAACGTGAGCGCGGGAGAGCCAGGATCGGTGGTGCGGCGCATGCTGCTCGGCTCGCAACTCAGGCGGCTGCGCGAGTCGCGCGGGATCACCCGTGAGGCCGCGGGCTACTCCATCCGCGCTTCCGAGTCCAAGATCAGCCGGATGGAGTTGGGCCGGGTGAGCTTCAAGACGCGGGACGTCGAGGACCTGCTGACGCTGTACGGCATCACGGACGAGGCGGAGCGCGCCTCGCTCGTCGCCCTCGCCCGCGAGGCCAACGTCGCCGGCTGGTGGCACAGCTACTCCGACGTGCTGCCCAGCTGGTTCCCCACCTATGTGGGCCTTGAGGGCGCCGCGTCCGCGATCCGCGCCTACGAGGTGCAGTTCGTGCACGGCCTGCTCCAGACCGAGGCGTACGCCCGCGCGGTCGTGCGGCGCGGTATGACGGGCGCGAGCGAGGCTGACGTCGAACGGCGCGTGACGCTGCGCCTGGAGCGGCAGAAGTACCTCTTCTCCGAGAACGCCCCCGACTTCCACATCGTGCTGGACGAGGCCGCCCTGCGCCGCCCCTACGGCGACCGCGAGGTCATGCGCGACCAGCTCCAGCACCTCATCGAGATCTCCGAGCGGTCCAACGTGCGGCTCCAGATCATGCCGTTCGGCTTCGGCGGGCACTCCGGCGAGTCCGGCGCCTTCACGATCCTCAGCTTCCCCGAGTCCGATCTGTCGGACGTCGTGTATCTGGAGCAGCTGACCAGTGCGCTGTATCTGGACAAGCGCGAGGACGTCGCCCAGTACGAGCACGCGCTGAAGGAGCTCCAGCAGGACAGCCCCGGCCCGGACGAGAGCAGGGACCTGCTGCGGGGGCTGCTGCAACTGTCCTAGGGACCGAAGCCGCCTTAGGGATAACCCTCGACCTTGCCGTGCGCTCTTGCGTATCCCGTCTCGATCACCCCAACTCGCCTGCTTCGCACGTACGATGACGTGTGATCAGACCGACGGTCGATCGGGGGTCGACCGGGTGTCTGCCCCGACTGCTTCGGCGGCAAGGGGATTGAGGATCACATGTCGTCCTGTTTCACCGACCTGGCCATGCAGTACATCGACGGTGAATGGCGCCCCGGTACCGGCTCCTGGGACATCATCGACTTCAACCCCTACGACGGCGAGAAGCTGGCCTCGATCACGATAGCCACCATCGACGAGGTCGATCAGGCCTATCGCGCGGCCGCCAGAGCCCAGAGGGCATGGGCCGACACCAACCCGTACGCCCGCCGGGACATCTTCGACCGTGCGCTCAGACTCGTCGAGGAGCGCGAGCAGGAGATCACCGCGGCGATCACCGCCGAGCTCGGCGGCACCCGGCTCAAGGCCGGGTTCGAGCTCCACCTCGCCAAGGAGTTCCTGCGCGAGGCGGCCCAGCTGACGCTGCGCTCCGAGGGCCGGCTGCTGCCCTCCCCGGTGGAGGGCAAGGAGAACCGCCTCTACCGCGTCCCGGTCGGCGTCGTGGGCGTCATCAGTCCCTTCAACTTCCCCTTCCTGCTGTCCATCAAGTCGGTCGCCGCCGCGCTCGCCCTCGGCAACGCGGTCGTCCTCAAGCCGCACCAGGACACCCCGGTCGTCGGCGGCACACTGATCGCGAAGATCTTCGAGGACGCGGGTCTGCCGGCCGGTCTGCTGAACGTCGTCCTGACGGACATCGCCGAGATCGGGGACGCCTTCATCGAGCACCCGGTCCCGAAGGTCATCTCCTTCACCGGCTCCGACAAGGTCGGCCGTCACATCGCCACCGTCTGCGCCGCCCAGCTCAAGCGCACGGTCCTCGAACTCGGCGGCAACAGCGCCCTGGTGGTCCTCGACGACGCCGACGTCGACTACGCGGTCGACGCGGCCGTCTTCAGCCGGTACGTCGACCAGGGGCAGGTCTGCATGGCCGCCAACCGGGTCCTGGTGGACCGCTCGGTCGCGGAGGAGTTCACCGAGAAGTTCGTCGCCAAGGTGCGCACCCTGAAGACCGGTGACCCGAGCGATCCGCAGACGGTCATCGGCCCGGTCATCAACTCCCTCCAGGCGCACGCCATCTCCGCAGCCGTCGACCAGGCCGTCGCCGAGGGCGCCACGGTCCTCGTACGCGGTGGGACGACCGACAACCTGGTGGAGCCCTCCGTCCTCACGGACGTGCCCGCCGACTCCTCCCTCCTGCACAAGGAGATCTTCGGCCCGGTCGCCCTGCTGGTCCCGTTCGACGGCGAGGACGAGGCGATCCGCATCGTCAACGACACGCCCTACGGTCTGAGCGGCGCCGTCCACACGGCGGACGTGGAGCGGGGTGTCACCTTCGCCAAGCGGGTCGACACCGGCATGTTCCATGTGAACGACGGCACCATCCACGACGAGCCGCTCGTCCCCTTCGGCGGCGAGAAGCACTCCGGGATCGGCCGGCTGAACGGCGAGACCACGCTGGACGCCTTCACCACCCTGAAGTGGATCTCCGTGCAGCATGGGCGCAGCACGTTCCCCTTCTAGACCTTCGGTCCTCCCGTTCCAGGCCCTCGGCCCTCCCGCCGCTCTGCTGCTTCCCGGTGGTTCCCGGGTCTTTCTCGGCCGGGTCGGCGCATCGAGGACAGAAGCTGACCGCAAGGGCTCGTAGCTTCGTCGGTGTCGGGCGGGGAGGAGTTCCCCGCCGCACCGAGGAAAGGCAGCCGGTCATGGTCACTCACGTGCGAGCCGAGGCGCAGGGCGACGAGCGCGGAGCACTGCTCTCCTTCCTGGCGGAGCAGCGCGGCGGCATCCGGCGGTCGGTGCTCGGGCTGACCGAGGAGCAGGCGGGCTCCCGCCCCAGCGCGAGTGAGCTGTCGCTGTCCGGCCTGGTCAAGCACGTCGCCGAGGTCGAGCAGGGCTGGGTCGCCCGGGCCAAGGGCGAGGCGCCCGCGGTCAAGCGCGACGAGTCCAACTGGCACGAGTGCTTCGCGCTGGCCGAAGGCGAGACCCTGGCCGCGCAGCTCGCGTACTGGGAGGAAGTCGCCGCGGAGACGGAGAAGTTCTTGCGCGAGGTGCCGAGCCTCGACGACTCCTTCGCGCTCCCCGCCGACCCCTGGTTCCCGCCGGATGGGCGGGTCTCCATGCGCTGGCTGGCCCTGCACCTGATCCGCGAGACCGCCCGGCACGCCGGTCACGCCGACATCATCCGGGAGTCGCTGGACGGGAAGACGGCGTTCGAACTGGTCGCGCAGGAGCAGGGCACGTCCTGGGGCTGAGCCCGCCGGGCCCGCGGCCGGGCGGCGGGACCGTCCCGCCCGCCCGGCCGCGGGTCAGTGGTGGAACCCGGTGGCCTTCTCCTTGTCCTGCGTCAGCGGATGCGGCTGCCGGCGCAGTTGCGGCAGCAGGCGGTTCAGGTCCTCCAGGAACAGTTCGGCCAGGTCCGCCGAGAAGCCGTTGCGGCACACGACCCGGATCACCGACAGGTCCTCGCGGTTGGGCGGGAAGGTGTAGGCGGGCACCAGCCAGCCGTGTTCGCGCAGCCGCCGGGAGACGTCGAAGACGTCGTACGCCTTGACGTCGTCGGCCGTGGTGAAGGCGAAGACGGGCAGCTGGTCGCCGCGGGTCAGCAGCCGGAAGTCGCCGAGCTCCGCCACGCGCGCGGAGAGGCCGGTGGCCACGTCCCGGGTGGTCTGCTGCACAGCCTGGTAGCCCTCGCGGCCCAGCCGCAGGAACGTGTAGTACTGCGCGACGACCTGGGCGCCGGGCCGGGAGAAGTTCAGGGCGAAGGTCGGCATGTCGCCGCCCAGGTAGTTGACCCGGAAGACGAGTTCCTCGGGGAGGGACTCCGTGTCGCGCCACAGGGCCCAGCCGACGCCCGGATAGACCAGGCCGTACTTGTGCCCCGAGGTGTTGATCGAGGTCACCCGGGGCAGCCGGAAGTCCCACACCAGGTCCGGGTCGAGAAAGGGTGCCACCATGCCGCCGGACGCGCCGTCGACGTGCACCGGGACGTCGAGGCCGGTGCGCTCCTGGAGGGCGTCCAGGGCCGCGCACAGGTCGGCGATCGGCTCGTAGGACCCGTCGAAGGTGGAGCCCAGGATGCCGACGACCCCGATGGTGTTCTCGTCGCACAGTTCGGCCGCCGCCTGCGGATCGAGGTGGTAGCGGTCGCCCTCCATGGGGACCAGTCGGGGCTCCACCTCCCAGAAGTTGCAGAACTTGTCCCAGCAGACCTGGACGTTGACGCCCATGACGAGGTTCGGGCGCGCTCCCGGGTAGCGGTCGGCGTTGCGCTTGGCCCAGCGCCGTTTCAGCGCCATCCCGGCGAGCATGCACGCCTCGCTGGAGCCCGTGGTCGAACAGCCCACGGCGGCCGACGGGTCCGGCGCGTTCCACAGGTCGGCGAGCATCGCCACACAGCGCCGTTCCAGTTCGGCGGTGCGCGGGTACTCGTCCTTGTCGATCATGTTCTTGTCCCGGCACTCCCCCATCAGCACCCCGGCCTGCGGTTCCATCCAGGTGGTGACGAACGTGGCCAGGTTCAGCCGGGAGTTGCCGTCCAGCATCAGTTCGTCGTGCACCAGCTGGTACGCCGTCTGCGGGGGCAGGGGGCTGTCCGGGAGCCGGTGCGTGGGCGGCGCCTCGGTCATGCCGCCGACGGGGTTCGCCTCGCCGAAGAACGGGTTGACCGACATCGGGCGCTGTTCTTGTTTCTCGGGACCCTTATGCAGAGCCATGGACGTGCCTCCAGACGGGGAAACGGTTCAGCGGATCGGGGTGCCGTCCTTGTGCAGCTGCATCTGCGGGCGTCCTGTCACCAGCAGCCAGGCCGGCAGCGAGGCGATGCACAGCAGCGCGAGGATGACGGGGGAGGCCACCAGGACGGCGGCGGTGAACAGGCTCACCCAGCCCTGCCGGGTGATGGCCAGGAGCATGCCCAGCACGCCCGACGCCACGCCCAGGGCGGGCGGGACGCCGGGCACCAGGGCGTGGGCGCACAGCCCGAGGGCGGTCCCCACGAACACGGCCGGGAAGATCCGGCCGCCGCGGAAGCCGCAGCTCGCGGCGACGGTCAGGGCGGCCAGCTTGACGACGGTCATCAGGGCGAACTGCCCGGCCGACCAGCCCTCGGGGTCGCGGGCCAGCTCCGCGATCTGGTCCAGCCCCTTGAAGAGCGTCAGCGGCCCGCCCAGCGCCCCCAGCGCCCCGAGGACGAGCCCGCCCGCCGGAATCATCAGCATCGGGTGCCGCAGCCGCTGGAAGGCACGGTGGAGGTGGGGGAAGGCGTGGACCGCGGCCATGCCGAGCAGCGCGGCCACCGACGCGACGACGGCCGCCGCAAGCACGTCGCCCGCGGTCGGCTCGGCGATCGGCGGCAGATGCAGGTCGAAGGTCGCCTTGTGGACCAGGTCGGTCGTCAGGGCGCCGGCCGCGGCGGCGGCCAGCGGGGCGAAGATGTTGTCCCAGAGCTGGCCCGTGGTCCGCGTGCCGGCCAGCGCCTCCGAGATGACCAGGGCGGCGGCCACCGGCGTGCCGAACAGCGCGCCGAGCGTCGCCGCCTCCGCCAGCGCCGGCCACAGCGGCTCCGGCGACCCGGGCCGGAACCGGCGGCCGAGCCACACGGCGAGCCCGACGTTGACGGCGATGATGGGGTTCTCCGGGCCGAGGCTCGGCCCGCCCGCGAGCATCAGGGCCGCCGCCAGCAGCAGGCCGGGCAGCACCACGGGCGGCAGCGCGGGCGCGTTCAGCCCCATGGTGGCCGGGTCGGGCCCCGCGTGCCCGGGGACCTTCCACACCACCAGACCGACCGCGACACCGGTCGCGAAGAGCATGACGAAGATCCACAGCACCGAGTAGCGGCCGATCCCCAGGGCGTCGGGGAGGTTCCCCCACAGGACGCCCTGGAGCTGCTCGGCCCCGACGCTCACGCCGACGAACAGCAGGCTGCTCACCACACCCACGACGAGGGCGGGCAGGATCAGCGGTAACAGGGCGCGCGGCGGGGCCGCGGGAGAGGTGTCGGGCGCCTGCTGCGCGGAGTCCTGGGCCACGCGCTCACCATAAGCGGACGTCACATCTCAAACATCCCGAACAGGGCATGCGGGGCGCGCGGAGCCGGGTGCGCCCCGGGCGGGCAGGAGGCGGGCCGACCGGGGAACGGACTTGCACCTCACGTCACGTCAGGACGCACCGTGGAGCGCGTACCGACGAAAGGAGCGGAAAGTGAGCTACTCCGTGGGACAGGTCGCGGGGTTCGCCGGCGTCACGGTGCGCACGTTGCACCACTACGACGACATCGGTCTGCTCGTGCCCAGCGAGCGCAGTCAGGCGGGTCACCGGCGCTACGGCGACGGCGACCTCGACCGGCTCCAACGGATCCTGTTCTACCGGGAGCTCGGCTTTCCGCTCGACGAGGTCGCCGCCCTGCTCGACGACCCGGCCGCGGACCCGCGCGCACACCTGCGCCGGCAGCACGACCTGCTGACCGCCCGGATCGAGAAGCTGCGAAAGATGGCCGCGGCCGTGGAACACGCCATGGAGGCGAACGAGATGGGCATCAGCCTGACACCCGAGGAACGGTTCGAGGTCTTCGGCGACAAGGACCCCGAGCAGTACGCCGAGGAGGCGGAGCAGCGCTGGGGCGGCACGCGCGCGTACGCCGAGTCGCAGCGCCGTGCCGCCCGCTACACCAAGGACGACTGGAAGCGGATGAAGGCGGAGGTGGCCGACTGGAGCGAGCGCTACGCCGCCCTGATGGCCGCCGACGAGCCGTCGGACGGCGAGCGGGCCATGGACATGGCCGAGGAGCACCGGCTGCACATCTGCACCTGGTTCTACGAGTGTCCGTACGACATGCACCAGGGCCTCGCCGAGATGTACGTCGCCGACGAGCGCTTCAAGGCCTTCTACGACTCGATGCGGCCGGGTCTCGCCGAGCATCTGCGGGACGCGATCGTCGCGAACGCGGCCCGGCACACCGCCTGAGGAGTCCGTGGTCCCGGCCCGGCCCGCCGCCCGGGCGGCGGGCCGGTGGTCCTGGCCCGGTCTCATTCCCGGGCCAGGACCACCGCCGTTCCGTAGGCGCACACCTCGGTGCCCGCGTCCGCCGCGTCCGTGACGTCGAAGCGGAACGCCAGCACCGCGTTGGCGCCACGCGCGTGTGCCTGCTCCACCAGCCGTTCCATGGCCTGGTTGCGGGTCGCCACGAGCGTCTTGGTGAGCCCCTTGAGCTCACCGCCGATCATCGACTTCAGACCGGCGCCGATCTGGCTGCCCAGGTGCCGGGAGCGCACGGTCAGCCCGAAGACCTCGCCGATGACCTGCTCGACACGGTGTCCGGGTACGTCGTTCGTGGTCACGACCAGAACCGCCGCCTGTGGCTGCTGACCGCCGCCGTATTCGTCGATGCCCATGTTCACAGCTTTGACCAGGCCGACGCACAGTGCATCCTGTGGGAAGCCCTGGGAACCTGGTCCCATGGCGTAGCGTTGATAGTTTTGGGCGGCCCCGCCGCCGCACCGACCGCCCTCCCCCTTCTCAGGAGCCCGGAACCCGTGACTACCCTCGCCCTCGGCCCCGAGTGGCTTACCCCGGACTACCTGATCTCGACCTTCGGGCTGATCGGCATCCTGGTCATCGTCTTCGCCGAGTCGGGTCTGTTCGCCTTCCTGCCCGGCGACTCGCTGCTGTTCACGGCGGGTCTGCTGGTCGCGGACGGCAAGTGGATCCATCAGCCGCTGTGGCTGGTGTGCACGCTGATCGTGGCCGCGGCCGTCCTCGGCGACCAGGTCGGCTTCCTGATCGGCAAGTTCTTCGGGCCGAAGCTCTTCAGCCGGCCCGACTCCAAGCTCTTCAAGCAGGAGAACCTGGAGAAGGCCAACGAGTTCGTCGAGAACTACGGTCCCAAGGCCATCGTGCTGGCCCGCTTCGTGCCGATCGTGCGGACCTTCGCCCCGATCATCGCGGGCGCCGGCCGCATGCAGTACCGCACGTTCCTCACGTACAACGTGGTCGGTGGCGCCCTGTGGGGTACGGGCGTGACGGTCGCGGGTTACTTCCTCGGCCAGATCGACCTCATCAAGAACAACGTCGAGGCCATCCTCGTCCTGATCGTGCTCATCTCCGTGGTCCCGGTGATCATCGAGGTCCTGAAGGCCCGCAAGGAGAAGCGTGCGGCCGCGGACGTTCCGGCCGATCCGGAGTTCCCGCAGCAGGCCTTCGGGCAGCAGACCCCGGCCATGGACGACGCGACGACCCAGCTGCGCCGCATCCCGTCGGCGGACCGGTCCCAGCAGCACCAGCACCAGAACCAGCAGCCCGGCCACGACGGGTACTACGACCAGGGCGCGGACCAGGGCTACGACCAGTACCAGGGCCAGCCCCAGCACCGGCAGCCCTACGCCCAGCAGCACCCGCAGGGCCAGGGCTACGACGGGCAGTACGGCCAGCCCCAGCAGCCGTACGGTCAGGTTCAGCAGCCGTACGGTCAGGTTCAGCAGCCCCAGCAGCAGCCCTACGGCCAGCCTCAGCCCCATGCCCAGCAGCACCCGCAGGGCCAGGGCTACGGCGGCCGGCAGTACGGCTCGCAGCAGGACTACCCGCAGGACTACCAGCAGGGCGGTCAGTACCCGTACGACCAGGGCTGAGGTCCGCCGCGGGCCTGCGGGCCCGGAACACGCGAGGCGGCCGCGCGGTGGTCAGAAGCCGCGGGTCCGCTTCGCCGCCAGCCGCCCCCCGGTGGTGCCGCCCGGCACCCGCAGGAACAGCCGGGAGATCTCCGACCCCAGGTTCACGCCGATGGCGATGGCCATCGCGAGCGCGGCGGCCTTCGTCAGCGACACCACGCCCTTGTCGACGTTGTTCTGGGCGATCGCCAGCAGCCCGAAGTACGTGGCGGAACCGGGCAGCAGCGGGCCGATGGCCGCGGTCGTGTACGGCAGCGCCGACGCGAACCGGTACCGGGACAGCAGCTGCCCGAACAGCCCCACCAGGCCCGCGGCCACGGCCGTGGAGGCGACCGGGGAGATACCGCCGGGGTAGTGCATCGCGCCGTACACACACCACGCGACGCCTCCGTTGAGGGTCACCGCCAGCACGGTGGACCGTTCCTGCTGGAGCAGCACCGCGAAGGTCAGCGACAGCAGCATGGACGCGCCGATCTGGATCACCGGCCGCTCGGAGACGCTCAGCGCCGTGTCGGGGTTGAGCTGGGCGCCCAGTTTCACGCCGAAGTACAGCACCACCAGCACGCCGACGACGATGCCGACGAACAGGTACATGACCTCCAGCAGCCGCGCGGCCGCGGTGATGTAGAAACCGGTCAGGCCGTCCTGGACCCCGGCGACCAGCGCCCGCCCCGGCAGCAGCGCGAACAGCCCACCGGTGATCACCGCGGACGCCTTCACGTCGACGTGCGCCAGCGTCAGCGCGACCCCTATGGCGGCGGGCGGCATCGCGGCCACCGTGAACTGGTAGAACTCCGGCAGCCCGCGTCCCGCGCACAGCCAGGCCAGCCGGTCGCCGAGCATCGCGCCGAGCGCGGCCGCGACGAAGACCAGCAGATCACCGCCGACGAGCACGGAGGCGGCGCCCGCGAGCAGCCCGCTGGCCGAGGTCAGCACCCAGGTGGGGTACGGGTGCCGGTTGCGGCGGATCTCCGCGAGCCGCCGGTAGGCCTCCTCCAGGGAGAGGTGGCTGTCGGTGTCGCTCAGGTCGTGCACGAGCTGGAAGACGGCCGCCAGCCGGGTGTAGTCGCTGCCACGGCGGCGCACGGTCCGCGAGGCGGTCAGTGGATCGTCCACCAGCGACGGCTGGTACGAGATCGACAGCAGGGTGAAGGTGACCGTCGGCTCGCAGCGGTCCAGGCCGTAGGAGCGGCACACCGCGAACATCGCGGCCTCCACGTCCTCGGCGCCCTCGCCGCCGGCCAGCAGCAGTTCACCGATGCGCAGGGTCAGGTCGAGCACGCGAGGGACGGCGGGCGCGACCTCCTCGGCCTTGCGCGCCGTCTCCAGCGCGGGCCGCTCGGCCACCGGCATGCGCAGCATCGTGCGCATCCGGTCCTGCCAGGGGACGTCCTTGGTCAGGTTGACCAGGGGGACGCCGACCGGCGGGGTGAAGGCGGGCGGGGCGCTGCGGGCGCTGTAGGTCCGTGGCGTGCTGAAGGCCGAGCCCTCCGACTCCCCGGCCGCCGCCTGCGCCACGTCCAGCCCGTCGGGGACGGCGAACTCGGACGTGGTCTCCGACTCCGTACCGCCCTTGGGGACCGCGAGGCCCTCCGGAATCGCGAACTCGGACGTGATCTCCGACTCGTACGTGCCCCTCGCCTCGTCCGACTGCGGCTTGCGGTCCTCCGCTTCCGTCACTGACGCAACGCTCCCTGAACGACGCCTTTCCCAGCCCCAGTATGCGCACAGACATGCCGACGGGCCGCACGCGTGAGCGTACGGCCCGTGGACGGCAGGGGACTCAGTGGCCGCCCTGGTCCTCGAAGCGCTTGTAGGACCGCTCGATCTCGGCCTCGGCCTCGGTGCGGCCGACCCAGTCGGCGCCCTCGACGGACTTGCCGGGCTCCAGGTCCTTGTAGACCTCGAAGAAGTGCTGGATCTCCAGGCGGTCGAACTCCGACACGTGGTGGATGTCGCGCAGGTGCTCCACCCGCGGGTCGGACGCCGGGACGCACAGCAGCTTGTCGTCGCCGCCGGCCTCGTCGGTCATCCGGAACATGCCGATGGCACGGCACTTGATGAGGCAGCCGGGGAAGGTCGGCTCCTCCAGGATGACCAGCGCGTCGAGCGGGTCGCCGTCCTCGCCGAGAGTGTTCTCGACGAAGCCGTAGTCGGCCGGGTAACTGGTCGAGGTGAAGAGCCGACGGTCCAGTCGGATCCGACCGGTCTCGTGGTCCACCTCGTACTTGTTCCGCGAACCCTTCGGGATCTCGATCGTGACGTCGAACTCCACCGGTGGCTCCTCCATGATCAGCACATAGTTCTGGTGATTAAGTGTCCCTCACGCAGGTGTGTGATCGCGAAAGGGGCTGGTGGTCGTGCCCGAGCTGAGGCCTTGGCAGGCCGCGAGGCCGCATGTGGTGCGGATCGCGGGCGCCGTCCGACCGCGTCTCGTGCGAGCAGTGACGGCCGTGAAGCCGCCTCTCGTACGGGTCGCGACGGCCGTGAGGCCGCGGGTCGCGCGGCTGGCACAGGCCGTGAAACCGCAGGTCACGCGGCCCGTCAGGCCGAAGACCTGGCAGTACACCGCGGGTGCGGCCACCGCCGGGCTGGCGTTGGCCGCCGTCGTGGTGAGCGCCGCCGGGCCCTGGGACGCCACCGGTCAGCGTACGGCCGAGCGGGACCGGGCAGTCGCCCTGGACGGCACGGGTGGCGCAGATCACGGTCGTAAGTCCGATACGTCCGGTGCGCAGGCCCGGGGGCCCCGGCCCGCGCCCAGCGCCCCGTCGGTGCTGACCGGCCTCACCGTCGGCGTGACGGCCGTGAAGTCGCAGCCGGGCGCGAAGTCCGTGGCCGACGTACTGGACCCGCTCCTGGACGACCAGGCGCTCGGCAGCCGGCACAGCGCCGTCGTCGTCGACCTCGGCACCGGCCGGCGCCTGTACGGCACCGGGGCCGACGACGCGCTGACCCCCGCCTCCACCACGAAGATCGCCACCGCCGTCGCCGCGCTCTCCGCGATGGGCGCCGACCACCGTTTCACCACCCGCACCGCCCTCGAACCGGGCACGAAGGAGGTCGTCCTGGTCGGCGGCGGCGACCCGACCCTGACGGCCCGCGCGGACGACGAGGAGGGCTGGGCGAGCCTGCGCGCCCTCGCCGCCGACACCGCCGCCGCCCTGAAGAAGCGCGGCCTGCGCCAGGTGACGCTGTCGTACGACACGACCCTCTACGCCGGTCCCGCGCAGCACCCGATCGGCGTCAACGACAACATCGCCCAGGTCAGCGCCCTGATGGCCGACGAGGGCCGCACGGACGACTCGACGCACGGCCCGGTGGCCCGGGTGGCCGACCCGGCGGCCGACGCGGCCCGCCGGTTCGGTGAGTTCCTCAACTCCGCCGGGATCGCGACGACCTCGCCCGGCCCGTCCAAGGCGAGCGGCCGCGCCGAGTCCCTCGCCACCGTCTCCTCGCCGCCGCTGTCCGCCGTCGTCGAGCGGATGCTGACCAACAGCGACAACGACATCGCCGAGGCGCTCGCCCGCCAGACCGCCGTCGCGACCGGCGGACGGGCCGACTTCGCCGGGGGCGGGAAGGCGATCCGCGCCCAGCTCCAGAAGCTCGCACTGCCCCTGGCGGGCGCCGAGTTCAAGGACGGCAGCGGTCTGAACCGCGACGACCGGCTGACCGCGGACCTGCTGACGGCCCTGCTGGTCAAGGCCGGTGACCCCGCCCACCCCGAACTCCGCCCGGTCCTCACCGGCCTTCCGGTGGCCGGCTTCACCGGCACCCTGAGCGCCCGCTACAGCGACGGCGCGGCCGGCGTCGTACGGGCCAAGACCGGCACCCTGACCGGCGTCAACACGCTGGCCGGCACGGTCGTCGACGAGGACGGCCGACTGCTGGCCTTCGCCTTCCTGACCGCGGACACCACCGATCCGGCGGCGGCCCAGTCGGCGCTGGACCGGACGGCGACCGCGCTCGCCGCGTGCGGCTGCGGCTGAACCGGACCGCACGGCGCCGGGTGCCGCCCGGCGCGCCGCGGCCCGCGGACACCGCTTCGAGGCCTGCCCGCGACGGGAACGCTCACGTACCGTTGAGCCATGACGAGCATCGGTGGTGCTGCATCTACTGGGATGGTCGACTGGAATCTCGCGGTGGCGACCGCGACCCGGCTCGTAAGGCCGGGCCCCGAGGTGAGCCGCGACGAGGCCCGGGCCGTCGTCGCGGAGCTGCGCCGCCACGCCAAGGCCGCGGAGGAACACGTCCGGGGCTTCACCCGGATGGGCACCGCAGACGTCCATGACACCCCCGTGCTCGTCGTCGACCGCCCCGGCTGGGTCCGGGCGAACGTCGCCGGGTTCCGGGAGATCCTCAGGCCGCTGCTCGACAAGATGCAGGACCGGCGCGGCAACAGCCCCGGCGGCGCGGTCCTGGGCGTGGTCGGCGGCAAGGTGACCGGCGTCGAACTCGGCATGCTGCTGTCGTTCCTCTCCTCCCGGGTCCTCGGCCAGTACGAGACCTTCGCCCCCGCCACCCGCGAACTGCCGGCCGGGCCGGCCGGCGGCGGCCGGCTGCTGCTCGTCGCGCCGAACATCGTGCACGTGGAGCGGGAACTCGACGTACAGCCCCACGACTTCCGCCTTTGGGTGTGCCTGCACGAGGAGACGCACCGCACCCAGTTCTCCGCGGTGCCCTGGCTGCGCGACCACGTGGAGGGTGAGATCCAGTCTTTCCTGGGGGAGACCGACGTCGACCCCATGACCTTCCTGGAGCGCATCAGGGAGGCCGCCCAGTCGCTGGCCGGCGGCCGGCCCGAGGGCGAGGAGGACGACGGCGGCCGCTCCCTGGTGGAACTGGTGCAGACCCCGGCCCAGCGGGAGATCCTCACCCGGCTGACCGCCGTGATGTCCCTGCTGGAGGGGCACGCCGACTTCGTGATGGACGGGGTCGGGCCCTCGGTCGTGCCGAGCGTCGCGGAGATCCGCGAGAAGTTCCAGCAGCGCCGCGCCAAGGGCGCCTCGCGCCTGGACACCACGCTGCGCAAGCTGCTGGGCCTGGACGCCAAGCTCAAGCAGTACCGGGACGGCGAGCGTTTCGTGCGGGCCGTGGTGGACCAGGTCGGCATGGACGGGTTCAACCGGGTGTGGACGTCGCCCAACACCCTGCCGACCAAGGCGGAGATCGCCGAACCGGGGGACTGGGTCGCGCGGGTGCACCGCAGGACCGACTCCTGAACCCCGTCGGCGAGGGCCGGTCCATGGGTCGCGGACGACACGCAGGAGCCGGGAGAGGAATCCGGCCGACGGCAGGCGAATGCCCCTCCAATCACCCGTCCGAGGGACCGTGAGCCATGCGTAGGCGTGCAATGCTCGGGGAACGGCCCGGTTCTGTCACCATCGACACACTCTGAGTGACCGAACCTCGGGCTCACTCCCGAAAACTTCATGAAGGGAACCGGACATGGGTCCCCATCCTGCGGTCGCGGCGATACGCCTGGCGGTCCGCCGCGTCCTCCACGACATCCTCATCGAACTCAACAGAACCACCAGCGGCGCCGACGACGCCACCGGTGCCACGGGCACGCCCTTCGCCACCGGCACGCTCGCCGCCACCGGCACGCCCTCCGCCGCGGGCCCGCTCGCGGCCGCCGAAGTGCCCGGCTCCGTCGACCAGGCCCCCGGCCGGTACTCCGACCAGGTCCCGGCCCAGAGCGCCGCCCGCGCCCCGCACGAGCGCACCGCACCGCCGGTCGTGCTGGTCGCGTGCTCCGGCGGTGCCGACTCCATGGCGCTGGCCTCCGCCCTCGCCTTCGAGGCGCCCAAGCTCGGCATCCGCGCCGGCGGCGTCACCGTCGACCACGGCCTCCAGCCCGGCTCCGACTTGCGCGCCGACGAGGTCGTGCTGCGGCTGCGCGAACTCGGCCTGGACCCGGTCGAGGCCGTCGCCGTGACCGTCGGCCGCGAGGGCGGGCCCGAGGCCGCCGCCCGCGACGCCCGCTACGCCGCCCTCGACGCCGCCGCGGACCGCCACGGCGCCGCCGCGATCCTGCTCGGCCACACCCGCGACGACCAGGCCGAGACCGTCCTGCTGGGGCTCGCCCGGGGCTCCGGCATCCGGTCCCTGTCCGGGATGGCCGCGGTCTCGGGGGCCGACGGCCGCTACCGCAGGCCCTTCCTCCAGCTCGACCGGCAGACTGCGCGCAAGGCCTGCATGGCCCAGTCGCTGCCCGTCTGGGACGACCCGCACAACGTCGATCCGGCCTACACCCGCTCCCGGCTGCGCCACGAGGGCCTGCCCGCCCTGGAGAAGGCCCTCGGCAAGGGAGTCGTCGAGGCCCTCGCCCGTACGGCCCAGCTCTCCCGTGACGATGCCGACGCCCTCGACGCCTGGGCCAGTCAGGCCGAGGCGTCCGTACGCGACGCGACGGGCCTGCTGGAGTGCGCCAAGCTCTACGCCCTGCCGCCCGCCGTACGCCGCCGGATCCTGCGTCGTGCGGCCATCGAGGCGGGCGCTCCGGCCGGTTCGCTGTTCGCCCGCCACATCGAGGAGGTCGACCGGCTGATCACCGGTTGGCGGGGTCAGGGAGCCATCAACCTCCCGGGCCGGGTCGTCGCCCAGCGGCAGGGTGGCAGACTGGTGATCCGGCAAGGCTGAATCTCCCCCCTCGGGGAGACGGCCGGCCTCCCCTTCGGGCAGGGGCCGGGCAGCCGGTGGGACGACCGACCGAAAGTGATGCGGGTGGACGCGAAAGACATGGGTGCCGACCTCAAAGAGGTACTCATCACCAAGGAAGAGATCGACGCGAAGCTGGCCGAGCTGGCCGCGAGGATCGACGAGGAGTACGCGGGCAAGGACCTGCTGATCGTCGGCGTCCTCAAGGGCGCGGTGATGGTCATGGCCGACCTCGCCCGGTCGCTGTCCACCCCCGTCACCATGGACTGGATGGCCGTGTCCTCGTACGGGGCGGGCACCCAGTCCTCCGGTGTGGTGCGGATCCTCAAGGACCTCGACACCGACATCAAGGGCCGGCACGTCCTGATCGTCGAGGACATCATCGACTCCGGCCTGACCCTGTCGTGGCTGCTCAGCAACCTCGGCTCGCGTGAGCCCGCCTCCCTGAAGGTGTGCACGCTGCTGCGCAAGCCGGACGCCGCCAAGGTCGCCATCGACGTGGCGTGGGTCGGCTTCGACATCCCCAACGAGTTCGTCGTCGGCTACGGCCTCGACTACGCCGAGAAGTACCGCAACCTGCCGTTCGTGGGTACTCTCGCGCCGCACGTCTACGGCGGCTGAGCCAGTAGGACCAAGCTCACCAGGACGATCGGGAACCCCAGCGGGCCTCGCGCCGTTGGAGCAGGCAGACGGATCGCCAGCCGTCCCGTGCGGCTTCGGTCCACAATGCTGGGGTACCGTCAGAAGAACTGTCTTATCAAACTCACTATGGCAGGAGGGACGGGGCGACACCGCTCCGTATGGATGGACGTGAAGCGATACTTCCGTGGGCCGGTCATGTGGATCGTGCTGGCCGTCCTTGCCGTGGTCGTGTTGATGCAGGTCGTCGGCTCGTCCGGCGGCTACAAGACGGTGGACACCGGCAAGGTCGTCCAGGCGATCAACGACAACAAGGTCGAGTCGGCCAAGATCACCACCGGTGACGAGCAGACCATCAAGGTCTCGCTCAAGGACGGCGTGAAGGTCGACGGCAGCTCGAAGATCCAGGCGAGCTACATCGGCGACCAGGGCGTGACCATCGCCAACACGCTGCAGACCAAGTACCAGGACAAGCAGATCCCCGACGGCTACACCGTCACCCCGACGAAGCAGAACGCTTTCCTCGGCATCCTGCTCTCCCTGCTCCCGTTCGTGCTCATCGTCGTCGTGTTCCTGTTCCTGATGAATCAGATGCAGGGCGGCGGCTCCCGGGTCATGAACTTCGGCAAGTCCAAGGCGAAGCTCATCACCAAGGACACCCCGAAGACGACGTTCGCGGACGTCGCGGGCTCGGACGAGGCCGTCGAGGAGCTCCAGGAGATCAAGGAGTTCCTCCAGGAGCCGGCGAAGTTCCAGGCGGTCGGCGCCAAGATCCCCAAGGGCGTACTGCTGTACGGCCCTCCCGGCACCGGCAAGACCCTGCTCGCGCGCGCCGTCGCGGGCGAGGCGGGCGTGCCCTTCTACTCGATCTCCGGTTCCGACTTCGTCGAGATGTTCGTCGGTGTCGGTGCCTCCCGAGTGCGTGACCTGTTCGAGCAGGCCAAGGCGAACGCCCCGGCGATCGTCTTCGTCGACGAGATCGACGCGGTCGGCCGCCACCGCGGCGCCGGCCTCGGCGGTGGTCACGACGAGCGCGAGCAGACGCTGAACCAGCTGCTCGTCGAGATGGACGGTTTCGACGTCAAGGGTGGCGTCATCCTGATCGCCGCCACCAACCGCCCGGACATCCTCGACCCGGCCCTTCTGCGCCCCGGCCGCTTCGACCGCCAGATCGCGGTCGACCGGCCCGACATGCAGGGCCGCCTGGAGATCCTCAAGGTCCACCAGAAGGGCAAGCCGGTCGCGCCCGACGTCGACCTGGCCGCCGTCGCCCGCCGCACCCCCGGCTTCACGGGTGCCGATCTGTCCAACGTCCTGAACGAGGCCGCGCTGCTCACGGCCCGCAGCGACCGGAAGCTGATCGACAACCTGATGCTGGACGAGGCGATCGACCGTGTGGTCGCGGGCCCGCAGAAGCGGACCCGGATCATGTCGGACAAGGAGAAGAAGATCACCGCGTACCACGAGGGCGGTCACGCCCTGGTCGCGGCGGCCTCGCCGAACTCCGACCCGGTCCACAAGATCACGATCCTGTCCCGCGGCCGCGCCCTCGGCTACACGATGGTGCTCCCGGACGAGGACAAGTACTCGACCACGCGCAACGAGATGCTCGACCAGCTCGCCTACATGCTGGGTGGCCGCGCGGCCGAGGAACTGGTCTTCCACGACCCGACCACGGGCGCCGCGAACGACATCGAGAAGGCCACGGCCACCGCCCGCGCGATGGTCACGCAGTACGGCATGACCGAGCGGCTCGGCGCGATCAAGTTCGGCGGCGACAACACCGAGCCCTTCCTCGGCCGTGAGATGGCTCACCAGCGCGACTACTCGGAAGAGGTCGCCGCCCTGGTGGACGAGGAAGTCAAGAAGCTCATCGAGAACGCGCACAACGAGGCCTGGGAGATCCTGGTCGAGAACCGCGACGTCCTCGACAACCTGGTGCTCCAGCTGCTGGAGAAGGAGACGCTCGGCAAGGAGGAGATCGCGGAGGTCTTCGCCACGATCGTCAAGCGGCCGCCGCGGCCCGCCTGGACCGGCTCCTCCCGCCGTACGCCGTCCACCCGTCCGCCGGTGCTCTCCCCCAAGGAGCTGGCACTGACGAACGGCGCGAACGGCGCCACGCCGGCCATCAGCACCGTGAAGTCGACCGCCGCGGAGTCCGCGCCGGCGACGGAACCGGTCACGGAGGACCGACCGGAGAGCTGACCCTCCCGGCCGTCCCCGGTGGCCTCACCAGGCCCGGAATGGATGCCGCGTCCCCCAAGGTTCTAGCCTTGGGGGGCGCGGCATTTCGGGATGTCCGCAAGTGAGACGCGGTGGCCCGCCCGCACGCACGCATGACAGGTACAGGAACGAGGCTTCAGATGACCGACCCCGTGACGCTCGACGGCGAGGGCTCCATCGGCGAGTTCGACGAGAAGCGCGCGGAGAACGCCGTGCGCGAGCTCCTCATCGCGGTCGGTGAGGACCCGGACCGTGAAGGGCTCAAGGAGACTCCGGCCCGGGTGGCGCGGGCGTACCGGGAGATATTCGCGGGGCTGTGGCAGAAGCCCGAGGACGTGCTGACGACGACGTTCGACCTGGGGCACGACGAGATGGTCCTGGTGAAGGACATCGAGGTGCTCAGCTCCTGCGAACACCACCTGGTGCCGTTCGTCGGGGTCGCCCACGTCGGTTACATCCCGTCCGTCGACGGCAAGATCACCGGACTTTCGAAGCTGGCCCGGCTCGTGGACGTCTACGCCCGCCGACCGCAGGTCCAGGAGCGGCTCACCACGCAGATCGCCGACTCGCTGATGGAGATCCTGGAGCCGCGCGGGGTCATCGTGGTCGTCGAGTGCGAGCACATGTGCATGTCCATGCGGGGCGTGCGCAAGCCCGGGGCGAAGACGATCACGTCGGCCGTGCGGGGACAGCTGCGCGACCTGGCCACCCGCACCGAGGCCATGAGCCTGATCATGGCGCGCTGACACCGCAGCGGCGACCCGGGCCGAGCCTCGCGGCCCGGTCTCCGGGCGGTTCCGGGTCGCTCTCGACGGCCGCCTCGGAGGCGGCCGTCGCGGATCGGAGCGGCCCTGGGCCGTTGCGAGCCGGGCGCTGTTGCTATGCCGTCGTGGTTGCGCCGTTGTCGTGTTCGTCGTCCTCCGGGAGGCGGCACACACGCTCCAGGAAGAGGGCGGCCGCTATGACGGCGAACCCGGCCAGCACCGAGAAGCCGGCGTAGATCGCCTGCTCGCGGCGGGCGGGGATGTCGAGGGACTCCAGCAGGAAGACCCCCGTGCCGCCGTACATGCCCGCGACGAGAGCGGCCACCAGGGCGCTGGCCTGGCCGAAGACGACCGCGCGGGCCGCCATCAGCGGGTCCACGCCCTTGGCGTCGGGGCGGCGCTCGCGCTGGGCCTTGAGACGGGCGCGGATCGACAGGGCCGTGGCGAGGAGGATCACCGCGATCACGGCGAGGACGATGGGGGCGGCCAGCGGGACGCTGGGAAGGGTGCCCAGCGCGCTCCACAGGCGGGCGCCCGCCCAGGAGAGCACTCCGGCGACGACGAACACGCCTGCCAGCACCCTGATGCGAAGCTCTCTCACGGTGTTCCTTCAGCTCCCCCGGACAGCGGTCGTGGACGGCCCGCACCCGGTGGGCCGTCCCTGTGGTCGTCTAGACCCTAACGACTACTCGGGCAGCCGGAGTTCCAGGTCCTTGCGTGCCGTGACCCCGTCCCGGGTGACGATGTCCAGGAGACCGGCGACCGGGCCGCGGCCGGGCAGCTCGGCCTCGGGGTCCACGTCGTGCCAGGGGGCGAGGACGAAGGCACGCTCGTGGGCGCGCGGATGCGGGAGGGTGAGCCGCGGGTCGTCGCTGACCGTGTCGGCGTAGGCGACGATGTCGACGTCGAGGGTGCGCGGACCCCAGCGCTCGTCCCGCACGCGGTGGAAGGCCTCCTCGATCGCGTGGGCCCGCTCCAGCAGCGAGGACGGCGGGAGGGTGGTCTTCAGGACCACGACGGCGTTGAAGTACGACGGCTGGCTGCCGGGCTCGACGCCCCACGGCTCCGTCTCGTACACCGGGGAGACCGCCTTGACGCGCACGCCGGGGGTGTCCTCCAGCGCGTCCACGGCGGCCTGGAGGGTCTCCAGACGGTTGCCGAGGTTCGAGCCGAGGGAGAGCACCGCCCGTTGCGGGTTGTGCAGGGTGGTGTCGGCGGCGTCGACCTTCTCGACGACGGAGGCGGGTACCGGCTGTACGGTCGGGTCGCTGTGACCCCCGGCGAGGGATGCGGTCATACTCGGCTCCGGATGATGGTGACGGTCACGTCGTCGAACGGGACGGTGATCGGGGCGTCAGGCTTGTGGACGCAGACCTCGACCTCCTCGACCCCGTCGTGCTTCAGGCAGGCTTCGGCGATGCGTTCGGCGAGCGTCTCGATGAGGTTGACGGGCTCGCCCTGGACGATGGCCACGACCTCCTCCGCCACGATGCCGTAGTGCACGGTCCTCGCCAGGTCGTCGTCGGCCGCGGCCGGCCGGGTGTCCAGGCCAAGGACGAGGTCCACGATGAAGGTCTGGCCCTCCTCGCGCTCCTTGGGGAACACACCGTGGTGCCCGCGGGCCTTGAGGCCGCGCAGCGCGACACGATCCACGCGAATCACTCCTGCAATTGTCGGTGACGGCCGGTCCGTACCGTGTGCGCGCGGCACACCGGCCTCAAACGAATCTACCTGCGAGCACTGACAGTGCCGGGCCCGCGGCGCACCGGCCCCGGTCGGCCCCGAAAGTTTCCTCAGGAGTTTCCCCCGGGAAACCCGGCGGCGCACGGGCCGGGAGCCGCTTCTACCCGGCGGGCCGTGATTCCAACCACTTTCCGGTCCCGACGGCCCACACAACCCCTCAGGAGGGGTTGCCGGGGGTTTCCTCGTCGTCCTCCTCGCCGGCCTCGGTCAGCACCGGCGAGGCGTGGTGCGACCAGAGCTTCCAGCCGGCGGCCGTGCGGCGGAACACGTTCGTGGCGACCACGAGCTGCCCGACCAGGGGTCCCAGCTCCTCGCCGTCCTTCGGGGCGGGCCCGCCGCTGAGGATGTTCTCGGTGCAGTTCACCAGGGCGGTGTCGCCCGTGACGGAGACGTGCACGTCGGTGAGGAAGAACTGGATGTACTCCGTGTTCGCCATGATCAGCGCGTACGACCTGAGGACCTCGCCGCGGCCGGTGAGCACGGGCCAGCCCGGGTGCACGCAGGAGATCACGCCCGCGTCGGCCGGGTCGTGGTACTCCTCGTCGACGCCGAGGTCGGCGGGGGTCAGCCAGAGCGAGGTCAGCTCCTCGAAGTCGCCGCGCTCCAGTGCCTCGTAGAAGGCCGTGTTGGCGGCCTCGACCTGCTCCACGTCGGTGTGGGGGGCGCTCACCGGGCTCCCTCGGCGGAGTCGGTGCCCGGGGCGCCGCCCGGGGTGCGGGCGCCTTCCACGGCGCGTGCGACGCGTACGGCGTCCGCGGTCGCGCGAACCTCGTGCACCCGTACCGCCCAGGCGCCGGCCTGGGCGGCGAGCGCGGAGACGGCGGCCGTCGCCGCGTCGCGCTCGCGGGCCGGCGGCGGGGCGCCCTCCGGGCCCGCCAGGACCCGCCCCAGGAACCGCTTGCGGGAGGCGGCGACGAGCAGCGGGTGACCGAGGGCGCGCAGCCGGTCGAGGTGGGCGAGCAGGGCCAGGTCGTGCTCGGCCTCCTTGGAGAAGCCGAGCCCGGGGTCGACGACGATGCGGTCGGGGGCGACGCCGCCCGCGAGGACGGCCTCCACGCGTGCGTGCAGCTCGTCGACGACTTCGGCGACGGCGTCGGCGTAAGCGCCGTGGACCGCGTCGCCCTGGAGGAAGCCGCGCCAGTGCATGACGACGAAGGGGGCACCCGTCTCGGCCACCACGGGGATCATCGCGGGGTCGGCGAGACCGCCGCTGACGTCGTTGACCAGGCGGGCGCCGGCCGCGAGCGCCTGGGCGGCGACGGAGGCGCGCATGGTGTCGACGGAGACGACGACGCCTTCGGCGGCGAGCCCGCGGACCACCGGGACGACGCGCTTGAGCTCTTCCGCCTCGTCGACGCGGGTGGCGCCGGGGCGGGTGGACTCGCCGCCGACGTCGACCAGGTCCGCGCCCTCGGCGACCAGCCCGAGGCCGTGCTTGACCGCGGCCGTGGTGTCGAACCAGCGGCCGCCGTCGGAGAAGGAATCGGGGGTCACGTTCACGACCCCCATGACCGCGCAGCGGTCCCAGTCCGGAAGACCCGCCACGCGCCCGCGTCCGCTCTGCTTGCTCATATGTTCAGCGTAGGCCCCGGACCGGGCCGCCAGACCCGCAAGGGCCGCGGGCCGGACGCCCGCAGCGGCCCACGGGCGGTTCCGTGGCCGGGTCCGCGTCCGGGCCCGTAGCGGTGACCGGCCCGGACGCTCAGGCCACGTGCACACCTTGTTCCGCCAGCCCGTGCGCGCACGGGCGGGGGCTGGCCGAGCGGCGGCGCAGGAAGCCCGGCAGCGGCAGCGCCAGGTTCACGAAGCCCTCGGCCTGCATGGCCGCGAAGCCGATGCGGGGCAGGTCGGCCGAGGCGCGGTAGACGACGAAGCGCGGTTCCCACCGGGGCTGGAACTTGGCGTTGAACTTGTACAGGGACTCGATCTGGAACCAGCGGGAGAGGAAGACCAGCAGCCCGCGCCAGGCGCGCAGCACCGGGCCCGCGCCGATCTTCTCGCCGCGGGCCAGCGCCGAGCGGAACATCGCGAAGTTGAGCGACACGCGCGCGATGCCGAGTTTCGGGGCGGCCTGGAGCGCGGCGACGATGAGGAGCTCGTTCATGCCCGGGTCGGCCGAGCGGTCGCGCCGCATGAGGTCGAGCGACGCGCCGTCGGTGCCCCAGGGCACGAAGTGCAGTACGGCCTTCAGGTCGCCGTACGGTCCCGGTTCGGCGTCGGCCTTGTGGGCGGTGGCGATGAGGCAGTCGGCGTCGGAGGCGTCGCCGATCCGGCCGAGGGCCATGGAGAAGCCACGCTCGGTGTCGGTGCCGCGCCAGGCGGCCGCGGCCTGCCGCACTCGTTCCAGCTCGGCCTCGCCGAGGTCACCCACGCGCCGTACTCGGGTCTCGTAACCGGCGCGCTCGATGCGCTTGACCATCTGGCGCACGTTGCGCATCGCGCGGCCGGCGAGCGAGAAATCCGCGACGTCCACCACCGCCTCGTCGCCCAGTTCGAGGGCGTCGAGGCCGGTCTCGCGGGTCCACACCTCCCCGCCCGTCTCCGAGCAGCCCATGACGGCCGGGGTCCAGGAGTGGGCCCTGGCCTCGTCCATGAAGCGTTCGATGGCGCCCGGCCAGGCCTCGACGTCCCCGATGGGGTCGCCGCTGGCGAGCATCACACCGGAGACGACGCGGTAGGTCACCGCGGCCTTGCCGCTGGGGGAGAAGACGACGGCCTTGTCGCGGCGCAGCGCGAAGTGGCCGAGGGAGTCGCGGCGGCCGTGCCGGGCCAGCAGGTCGCGCAGCCGGGCCTCGTCCTCCTCGGTGAGACGGGCGGCCGGGTGCTCGGGGCGGAAGGCGAAGTAGATCGTGGTGACCGCGGTGAGCAGGCCGAGGGCGCCCAGGGAGAAGGCGACCGTCCAGGAGGTGCTGCCCTGGTAGTCGACGGGACCCTCGAAGCCGAAGAGGCCGTACAGGACGTGCGTCAGGCGATCGGCCAGGCTCGGGTCGCCGATCATGCGCTTCGGGTGGACGCTGACGATGACGAGTCCGAGGACGAGGGAACCGGCGCCCATGAGGACGAAGTTGGCAAGAGCACGCCATCGGCTGCGTGGATCGGGCAGCGCGGCGAACTGGTCGCGGTGCAGCAGCAGCGGTGCGAGCAGGGCGAGCGAGATCAGCACTCCGACCGGGGAGTGCCGGTACGTGAACTGTCCGACGGCACCCGCGGGCAGCAGCGCCACCGCGGCCCGCCAGGCCCGGCGCTTGCCGCGCTTGAGGCCGTGGGCGAGCAGGAGCAGCAGTACGCCGCTGCTGAGCGAGAGCGCGGCCGCGAACGGGCCGACCGAGCCCGGCAGCACCTCGGCCATGGAGTGCATACGGCTGTGCCGGAAGCGCGGGAAGACGCCCGCGGCGATGTCCAGGGCACCGACCAGGGCACACGCTCTGCCGACGAGAGCGGGTACGGACTCGGGGCGCGGCCCTCGCAGGAGGCGCCGCACTCGGCTTGATCGGTTCGGAACCCCGTCCGACATTTCCCCATCTTCCCTGACAGACATCGCATCCCGTGGTTCTGCGAGAGACCTTGAATCCGGTGCCGTTTCAGGGCATCCGGCGACATTGCGCCCTCTAGGACGGTGTCTCGGGGGGAGAGGTTCACTCCTCTCGACAAAGCCGCGTCAAAGGCAGAGGAAAGTTCGGGACAAGTGCTCGCGAAAGATCGCGTCGAGCGCGGGAGCCCGGACGGGAAGCGCAGGCGGGAAAGCCTTATGGGGCTCACGAGCAACAAGGTGCTGGTACTGGCGATAGTCCTCGCCGTGCTGCTGTTCGTCGGCACGGTGTGGTGGTGGCCGCGGCTGTCGCGGCGCACCTGGTGGGCGGTCGTCGGACGGGTGGGGCTCCTGCTCGTCACCCAGCTGTCGGTTTTCGTCTGTGTGGCACTGGCGGTCAACCAGGCCTTCGGGTTCTACGCGGACTGGGCGGACCTGTTCGGGCGGGAGAAAGGCCAGGGCGTGGTCGTCAACCACACGGTGGGCCGCGGCTCGGGCGGTCCGCTGGAGGTGGTCGGCACCAGCCCGGTGACGGACCAGGGCAGTGCCCAGCCGCAGGTCGGCGGGCAGATCCAGAAGATCGACGTCTTCGGCCGCAGGACACGCATCGCCACCCCCGCGTACGTGTATCTGCCGCCGGAGTACTTCCAGTCGGCCTACCGGACGCGCACGTTTCCCGTGGCGGTGGTCCTCACCGGATATCCGGGCACCGCCGAGGCGCTGGTGGACAAATTGAACTATCCGCGCACGGCGCGGGAACTCGCCAAGGACGGCCGTATGCAGCCGATGATCCTGGTGATGCTCCGGCCGACCGTGGCGCCGCCGCGTGACACGGAGTGCGTGGACATCCCGGGCGGGCCGCAGACCGAGTCGTTCTTCGCCAAGGATCTGCCGAACGCGGTACGGGCGCATTACCGGGCGGGCGGGAAACCGGGCAGCTGGGGCATCATCGGCGACTCCACCGGCGGTTACTGCGCGCTGAAGCTCGCCATGCACCACCCCGACGCCTACGCGGCGGGCGCGGGCCTGTCGCCTTACTACAAGGCGCCCCACGACCCCACCACCGGCGATCTCTTCCACGGCGACGAGCTGCTGCGTCGGCGGGCGGACCTGTTGTGGTTCATCAAGCACCAGCCGGCGCCGGACACTTCACTGCTCGTCACCAGCAGCAAGGCCGGCGAATCCAACTACAAAACCACGCTGAAGTTCATAGAACGGGTGCAGGCGACGAACCTGACACGGATCTCATCGATCATCCTCGAAAGCGGCGGACACAACTTCAATACCTGGCGCCGGGAGATCCCCGCGGCGTTGCAGTGGATGAGCGGGCGACTGAACGAAGGCTGAAAAGGCTTCGGTATGGCTGCGTTTTTGTGCTGCGGGGCACCACCACTTGCCTACGCGCGGTAAGTTTCTGGCCATGCCACGTGGACGTCACCGCCATTCCCCGCCCCTGCACAGGCTGTTGCCGCCTTCGGTGATCGCCGGCGTCTCCGTTGTCTGCGCTTTCGCCCCCTGGGTGTTCTCGCAGGCGATGGTGCTCCGCGGTCTGGCCGCGGCCGCCGCGACGACGGCCGTACTGGGCGCTGTCGTCATGCGCCGCTGGGATGCCCAGGCGGGCAAACAGGTCGCCGACCTCACTCGCGCGCGTGCGAGCGACGACTGGCGGCACGAGGAACGTGTCGCCGAACTGGAGACCGACCTGGAGGAGTCGCGCGAGCTGCGCGTGAAGCTGGAGCAGCGGCTGCGGGCGAAGCGCGCCGAGCTGGCCCGGCTGCGCAACGAGCACGCAGCGCTGCTGCGGCGGTACGCGACGGCGGAGACCGAGCGGGCGACCGCCCTGGAGGGCCGCCGGCTGCTGGAGATAGAGAGCGCGGCCCCCGCGCGGGCACTGCCGCCGGGGACGGCTTCGTCCGCGGCGGAGGAGACCGAGGCTGTGGCTGCCCCGGCGGAGACCGACGCAGAGACCGACGCAGAGACCGACGCAGAGACCGACGCCGAGGCCGCGACCGGTGCGGGGACCGACGCCGTGGTCGATGCCGAGGCGGAGCGCGACATCGATGCCGAGGCCGATGTCGCTGCCGACGCCGAGGATGAAGGCGACGACGAGGACGGCGACGAGGACGAGGACGACGACGAGGACGCGGGGACGGTCGGCGAGGCGGCGCCGCCGGCTCCGGCGGCCTTCTCCCCCGAGGGATCAAAGCTGTTCCTGCGGGCGAAGGCGGCGCTGAGCCGGTTCGACGCCGAGGCCGCCGCGGACGCGTCCGCCGGGACCGGGTCGAAGTCCACGGACTCCGTGCGGCCCGCCGCCTCCGGTGCCTCCGGCGCCGAGGTCGCGCTCCGTGCGCAGGCCGGGCAGGAGGACGAGGCGCAGGGGAAGCCCGAGGCGGTCGACGAGCACCGGCGTGCGGCCGCCGAACCCATGGCGGACACGAAGAGCACCACCCGCGAAGAGGCCGTCGCCACCGCTGCGACCGCCACCGCTGCGACCGCCACGGAGAAGCCGACCGCCACGGAGAAGCTCGCCGCCACGGAGAAGCTCGCCGCCCAGGAGGAGCCGGCCGCCCCGGAAGGGACCGTCACCGTCGAGGAGACCGCCGCCCCGGAGGGCACGGCCCGCCCGGCAGCGGGCGGCACCGCCGAGGACACCGGCACGCCCCGAGCGGCGGCCTCCCGGGAGATCGCCGTCCCCGAGGCGCGCACGGCCGCCCGGACGGACACCGTCGCACGGCCGGAGACGGCTCCCGCCGCGAGCACGGCGGTCGCCCGCAGGGAGCCGGCCCAGGCACCCGCACCCCAGGCACCCGCACCCCAGGCGGCGCAGTCCGCCCGCCCGCAGCTGCCGGCCCCGGCGAAGTCCCCCGCCCCCGTGCACCGGCCCTCCGGGCACTTCACCGTGCCGACCGCCGTGGCCGTCGTACCGGCCGCCGCGCCCGTGCGCAGGCCGACGACGGAGGGTGGGTTCGACTTCTTCGGCATGCAGAAGTCCGCGGAGCCGCCCGCCCTGGACGCCGTGCAGCACGAGGACCTCGCCGACGTCGTCGGCGAGGAGGCCATCGCCGTGCACAAGGCGGCGGAGGGGGAGTTCAGCCCGGTGGACCCGCAGGCGCGCGACGCCGGCCAGGTCATCGACCTGACGGAGCACGACGAGACGGAGCAGATCGACCTTCAGAAGCTGCGTAGCGCGGCCTCCTGACGGTCCCGCAGGTCCGACGCCCGGCGTCCGCTCAGGCCATCCACCTGTCGGGCCGGGCGTCCCTGCGTCCCGTACGGGAACGCTCCGCCTGGCCGCGCAGCAGCTCCGCGGCCTCCCGCGCGTCCCGCAGCCGGGCGGTCACCGACTTGCCGGCCCCCGTGTCCACGTGCACGTCGGCGACCCGCCACAGCCGCTGCCAGGGCCCCTGCGTCAGCCGTACGCTCTGCACCTTGGCGTGCGGCACCAGCGCCACGGTGCGCCGCAGCAGCCCGTGCCGGGCGGCGAACACCGCGTCGGTGACCGCCAGTCCGTAGCCCCGCCACCACACCGGCACGCACCGCCCGGCCCGTCGCGGCGGCCGGGCCGCCGCCGTGGTCATGGCCGTGGCGGCCGGCACGGTCACCCCGGGCAGCACGCGCGCGACGACCGCGTCGGCGAGCTCGCGCGGCGCGACCGGCACCAGCACCGAACCGGACGACCCGGCCACGTCCAGCTCCACCCGCACCCAGTCGCGCCGCCGCCACAGCAGCGGCTGCACGATCCGCACGGTCTGCACGCGTCCCGGCGGTACGGTCTCGTGCGCGCGGTCCAGCAGCCCGTGGTCGATGCGCAGCCCGTCCGGCGACTCGCCGAGCGTCCAGTCGTACTCACCGGCGAACCGCCCCACGCTGCGCGCGCCGGCCGCGCCGAGCAGGGGCACACCGGTCGCGAGCACCGTCCACACGCTGTGGGTGGCCAGCCACAGCACCGGCGGTACGACGAGCGCGACGGCCAGCGCGCCCCAGGTCGCGCCGGTCAGCAGCAGCGAGACCGCGAGGTCGCGCGCGGGCACGCGCAGCAGCTGCCGGGACGGCGCCTCGCCGACCTCGTGGGCCGTCTCGGGCGCGAAACCAGCCGCCCGCGCGAGCAGTTCGGCCCGCAGTCGGCGTGCCTCGCCCTCGCCCAGGAAGGCGAGTTCGTCCTTCTTGTCCGTGCCGACGACATCGAGCCTGAGCTTGGCGACGCCCGCCACGCGCGCGAGGAGCGGCCGGGTGACGTCGACCGCCTGGATGCGCTCCAGCCGGATGTGCGCGGTGCGCCGGAACAACAGGCCGGTCCGTATGCGCAGTTCGGTGTCGGTCACCGAGAAGTGGGTGTACCACCAGGTGAGAAAGCCGTAGAGGCAGGCGGCCGGGACGAACACGGCGAGCGCGACCAGCAGCGTCGTCGTGGTCAGCCGGGTCAGCTGCGCCTGTGCCTGGTCGGGGTCGTGCGCCGCCCAGCCCACGATCACCGCGACCGGCGCCCACGCCCGCCGGAACGGTGTGACGGGATGCAGCCGCCGCTCGGTCACCGGCCGCGGCGCGCGGACGTCGGGACCGGCGTCGGGCGCCGTCACAGCCCCGCCGACCGGGCTTCGCCCAGCTCGGTGAGCCGGTCGCGCAGCCGCTGCGCCTCGGCCGGTTCGAGGCCGGGGACGGTCGCGTCGGTCGCGGCGGCCGCCGTGTGCAGCTGCACCCCGGCCAGCCCGAACCACCGCATGACGGGACCGGAGGTCACCTCGACCAACTGCATCCGCCCGTACGGCACGACGGTCTCCGTACGCCACAGCACGCCCCGGCTGAGCAGCAGGTCGTCGGCGCGCTCGGCGTACCGCCAGGAGCGCCAGTTGCGGCCGAGCATCACCCAGCCCCATCCGGCCGCGGCCAGCGGCAGCAGCGCGAAGGCCGCCCAGGCGGGCCCCGCCAGCAGTCCGAGCAGCAGTCCGACGGCGAGGGCTACCGACCCCAGCCACACCACCAGCAGCAACCGCCGCATCCGCAGCAGCCCGGGCGGCAGCCCCGTCCACACCACCTGCTCGTCCCCTGTCGCACCGGCCCCACCCGGGCTCCCCGTCTCCATGGGGCCAGCGTACGTAGGGGAGACTGTGTCCATGACTCCTACGACGGAGACCACGGTCGGGATCGGCGGCGCCGCGGAGAGCACCGACATGGTGCTCAACATCGGGCCGCAGCACCCCTCCACGCACGGGGTGCTGCGCCTGCGGCTGGTGCTGGACGGCGAGCGCATCGTCAGCGCGGAGCCGGTGATCGGCTACATGCACCGCGGCGCCGAGAAGCTCTTCGAGGCGCGCGACTACCGCCAGATCATCATGCTCGCCAACCGCCACGACTGGCTGTCGGCGTTCTCGAACGAGCTGGGCGTGGTCCTCGCGGTGGAGCGCATGCTCGGCATGGAGGTGCCGGAGCGCGCGGTGTGGACCCGCACGCTCCTCGCGGAGCTGAACCGGGTGCTCAACCACCTCATGTTCCTCGGGTCCTACCCGCTGGAGCTGGGCGGCATCACCCCGGTGTTCTACGCCTTCCGCGAGCGCGAGGTCCTCCAGAACGTCATGGAGGAGGTCTCCGGCGGGCGCATGCACTACATGTTCAACCGCGTCGGCGGCCTGAAGGAGGACCTGCCGGCCGGCTGGTCGGGCCGCGCCCGTGCCGCGGTGGCCGCCGTGCGCTCGCGCATGGACGTCTACGACGACCTGGTGCTCGGCAACGAGATCTTCCGCGGGCGTACGCGGGGCGTGGGCGCCCTCACGGTGCAGGCCGTGCACGCGTACGGAGTGAGCGGGCCGATCGCGCGCGCCTCCGGCGTCGACTTCGACCTGCGCCGCGACGAGCCCTACCTCGCCTATGGGGAGCTCCAGGACACTCTGAAGGTCGTCACCCGGCAGGAGGGCGACTGCCTGGCCCGCTTCGAGTGCCTCCTGGAGCAGACGCACAACGCGCTGGACCTCGCCGACGCCTGCCTCGACCGGCTCGCCGGGCTCGCGCCCGGACCGATCAACCAGCGGCTGCCGAAGGTCCTGAAGGCGCCCGAGGGGCACACCTACGCGTGGACCGAGAACCCGCTCGGCATCAACGGGTACTACCTGGTCAGCAAGGGGGAGAAGACCCCGTACCGGCTGAAGCTGCGGTCCGCCTCGTACAACAACATCCAGGCGCTGACCGAGCTGCTGCCGGGCACGCTGGTGGCGGACATGGTGGCCATCCTCGGCTCACTGTTCTTCGTGGTCGGGGACATCGACAAGTAGGGCGCGCGGGTCGGTGATCCCCACCGGCTGGAGCAGCCACCCGAAGTCGCCCAGCCCGCCGGGCGCGGTCAGTTCGGCGGCCTCTCCGGCCTGCGCGAGGGCGCGGACGTATGCCGTCGGGTCGCTGGAGGCGAGCGTGAGCGGGGGGCGTGCGCCGGTGAGCCCCAGGCGGTGCAGCGCGGTGCGCTGCGTGATCCGGCGGGCGCCCGCGAACGTACAGGCGTCCAGTGCGACATGCGCCGTGATGTCGCAGGAACCGTCCGGCACGGGCGTCGTCCCGCGCCCCTCCCGGAAGCCGGTCAGCGTCCCGAACGGGGGGCGCGCGTCCGCGGTGTGCGCGTAGTCCACGGCCACCGCGAGCCCCCGCGCCACGCGGGAGACGGCGGACGCCCACGCGCGGTCCCGGGGGAGCCCGATCTCCGCGCGCAGCCCCTCCTCGTCCGGCAGCGGCCACCAGCGCGCGAGCCAGTCCGCCGCCGCTCCCCGCACCGGTTCCCCGAGCCGCTCGGCACCGTCCGCCCGGACCAGCACCAGTCGCGCCACCCCCGCCGCGTCCACCTCGGCGACGTCCACGGGCACGTTGTCCAGCCACTCGTTGGCGAACAGCAGCCCGGTGACCTCCCGCGGCGGCTCGGGCAGCCAGCCGATCCGCGGGTCGAGACCGGACGGGCGGTCCGCGATCTCGACGGCGCACGCGCGCGTGCGGGCGGCGACGTCCGCGGGCAGCGCGGCGAGCACCCCGCGGACCAGTTCACCGCGGCCGGCGGCCAGGTCGACGAAGTCGAGCACGGCGGGCCGGCCCAGGGCCTCGTCGACCCGGCACAGCAGCCGGGCCACCGCCTCGGCGAACAGCGGCGAGGCGTGCACGGACGTACGGAAGTGACCGGCGGGGCCCTCCGGCCGCCGGTAGAAGCCGTCCGGCCCGTACAGGGCGTCCTCGGCCGCCGCCCGCCAGCCACGCCACCCGCCGACCGGGTCTGCCGTGTTCGTCGCTTCCGTCGCGTCCGCGGGGTCCGTCGTGTCCTGCTCCACCCCCACAGACTAGGCGTCGTGTTGATCACGGCCTCCACCTTGCGGAGTACGCGCGTCGGGCACGGATCGGCCCTCCGGTTGACCCCCACCCGCATCTCGCTTCCCTACGCTGGGTTGCGTGCAGCGCCTCTATGACCTCCTCCGCAGACACCCGACCTGGGTCGACAGCTTCTGGGCTGCCGTCCTGTTCGGGATCTCGGTCGCGGGTGGAGCCGCCCGTGCGGAGACCGCGGGCACCGACTCCCCGGCCCGGATCATCCCGGTGACGTTCCTGCTGTGCCTGGTGGTCGCGCTGCGCCGGCGTCTGCCGATGCAGATGCTGGTGCTGACGGCCGTGCTCGGACTGGCGCAGCTGGTGCTGGACGTCGAGACGACGGCCGCCGACTTCGCCATGCTGGTGATCGTCTACACGGTCGCCGCGACCGGCGCCCGCTGGGCGTCCTGGCTCGCCCTGGGCATGGGCCTGGCCGCGGCCACCCTGGCCCAGCTGCGATGGCCGAACGAGCATTCGAGCGCCCTGGGCAACGTGGCGATCGTGATCTTCCAGACCGTGCCGTTCGCCCTCGCCTGGGTGCTCGGCGACTCCATGCGCACCCGCCGTGCCTACTTCGCCCAGCTGGAGGAGCGGGCCGCGCGCCTGGAGAAGGAGCGCGAGGCGCAGTCGAAGGTCGCGGTCGCCGCCGAGCGCGCCCGGATCGCGCGCGAACTGCACGACGTGGTCGCGCACAACGTGTCGGTGATGGTGGTGCAGGCCGACGGCGCCGCCTATGTCCTCGACGCGGCACCCGACCAGGCGAGGAAGGCCCTGGAGACGATCTCCTCCACCGGCCGCCAGGCCCTCGCCGAGATGCGCCGCCTGCTCGGGGTGCTGCGGACCGGGGAGCACCAGGAGGTCGGGGAGTACGTGCCGCAGCCCGACGTCCAGCAGATCGAGGACCTCGTCGAGCAGTGCCGGGACGCGGGGCTGCCCGTCGACTTCAAGATCGAGGGCACCCCGCGCCCGCTGCCCAGCGGCGTGGAGCTCACGGCGTACCGCATCGTGCAGGAGGCGCTCACCAACACCCGCAAGCACGGCGGGTCGAACGCCGGTGCGAGCGTGCGCCTGGTCTACTTCGACGACGGACTCGGCCTGCTCGTCGAGGACGACGGAAAGGGCGCCCCGCACGAGCTGTACGAGGAGGGCGGTGCCGACGGCCGGGGGCACGGCCTGATCGGCATGCGCGAGCGCGTGGGCATGGTCGGCGGCACCCTCGACGCGGGCCCGCGGCCGGGCGGAGGATTCCGTATCAGCGCCCTGCTCCCGCTCAAACCCGCGCATTGACCCCGACGCGCGCCCCTCGTTGACACCTGTCACGCCCTGCCCGACCCACCGACCGCGAGCAGGCCGCCCCACCGCGAACCGCTCGACCGCGAACCACGAAACGGAAGAGGCTCATGACGATCCGCGTGATGCTCGTCGACGACCAGGTGCTGCTGCGCACCGGATTCCGGATGGTGCTCGACGCCCAGCCGGACATGGAGGTCGTCGCGGAGGCGGGCGACGGGGTCGAGGCGCTCCAGGTGCTGCGCTCCAGCGAGGTCGACGTCGTCCTGATGGACGTCCGTATGCCGAAGCTCGACGGGGTCGAGACCACTCGCCGGATCTGCTCGGAGCCGGAGCCGCCGAAGGTGCTCATCCTGACCACGTTCGACCTCGACGAGTACGCCTTCTCGGGCCTGAAGGCGGGCGCGTCCGGGTTCATGCTCAAGGACGTGCCGCCCGCCGAGCTGCTGGCCGCGATCCGTTCGGTGCACAGCGGTGACGCCGTGGTCGCCCCCTCCACCACCCGCCGCCTGCTCGACCGCTTCGCGCCGATGCTGCCCTCCACCGGCAAGGAGCCCCGGCTCACCGAGCTGGAGCGGCTCACCGACCGGGAGCGCGAGGTGATGGTGCTGGTCGCCCAGGGTCTGTCCAACGGGGAGATCGCGGCCCGGCTGGTGCTGTCCGAGGCGACCGTCAAGACGCACGTGGGCCGCATCCTGACGAAGCTGGGGCTGCGGGACCGGGTGCAGGTGGTGGTCCTGGCCTACGAGACGGGCCTGGTACGGGCCGGCGGCGGCCACGGCTGACCCCGGTCCGGGGCCGAGACCCTAGCGGAGGATCCCCTCCAGGAAGTCGCTGCCCAGCCGTGCCACCACGGAGACGTCCAGCTGGTGCATGACGTACCGGCCGCGCCGCCGGGTGATGACCAGGCCCGCCTTCTTCAGCACCCCGAGGTGCCGGGAGATCTCGGGTGCCGTCATGCCGTGTATCCGGGCCAGCTCGCTGGTGGTGTGAGCGCTGCGCGCCAGATGGCGGCAGATGCGCATCCGGACGGGGTGGGACAGCGCGGTCATCCGCAGGGCGAGCTGCTCGACCGACGGGGCGGAGGCCGGTTCGGGCGATCCGACCGGGTACTGGAGCAGCGGCTGCCAGCCGTAGCGGTGCAGCACGGTCAGATGCGGTCGGCCGAAGCTGGTCGGCAGCAGCAGGAGGCCGCCGCCCGCCGTGGTCGTACGGCCCTGGACCAGCTTGTCCACGAGGATCCGCCCGGCGCTCTCGTCGACCGTCACGATGGGGGAGACCGCGGCCAGTGCCTCGGCCAGCCCCTTGTGTCGCAGCAGCTCCGTCTTGTGCCGGGCGTCCGCCGTCAGCTGGTGGCGCAGCCGGGACCAGGCCTCGTCGAAGAACGCCTCGTCGCAGTCCTCCAGGAACCGCCGCAGCCAGGCCCGGACGCTGGGCGGGTCGTCGAGCAGCCGTTGCGCGAAACGCACCTGCTGCGGGCCGCGGGAGGCGGCGACCTCCAGTGCGCGGCGGCGGGCGTCGGCGTCCGCCAGCAGGTCCGGGGCCTGGACGTCGTAGTTCAGCGTGCAGGTGAACTCCATCGCCGCGTCCACGAACTGTTCGTCCGTCAGCTGGTCCAGGAGGTCGAGGTCGTCGGCGAGCGTAGCGCCGGGGAGCGTGGCGCCCGGGAGCGTGCCGCGGCCCGGGATGCCCGCGAACGGCAGGAACAGGTCCGAGAACGTCGTACGCCACAGGAAGTCGGCCTCGCACATCCGGTCGGCCAGATGCGAGTCGAGCCGACTGGTGACGCTCGTCACCCAGCCCTGGAGTTCGGGATGGTGTCCCGGCTCGGCCAGGGCGTGCAGCGCCATGCCGAGCTCGGCCAGCGGGGAGGGCACGACCGTGACCCTCTCCGGCCGCAGCCCCGCGATGTCGATGCTCACGCTCATGTGCCCACGCTCATGCCCCCATGGTGCACTCCACCACCGACAACGCCCTCGACCCGGTCCCGGTCCGGGTGGCCCGTCCGGTCCGGCCCCGGGACCGCTCAGTCGTCGGTGTGCTCGTCCGTCCGGCGCAGCCGGGACACGAAGTCGGCGACGGCCGCCGTCACGTCCTCAGGCGTCCACTCCAGTCCGGACGCGCGTACCCCGACCTCGGTGAAGGCCAGGCCCGGGCCGCCGGGCCGCCAGCCGGAGGCGAAGAGCAGGGTCCCCGTCTCCTCGGCCTGGAGCACCGCGGCCTCGTTGAGCAGGTCCGGCTCGTACGGCAGCCACACCTGGAACTCGTGGGTGTGCGGCCGCTCCGGGTGCACCCGCGCCCACGGCACCCCCGCCTCGGCGAACCCCCTCCGCAACGCGTCGGCCACCACGCGCGCGTGGCGTACGCAGTCGGGCAGCCGGGGCAGCTCGCGGTCGAGGCCGACGAGGGCCGACAGCGCCGTGGGGAACTGCTGGAACATCAGGCCGCCGTACCGGTGCCGCCAGACCTTCGCCTCCTCCACCAGCGTGGCGGGCCCGGCGAGCGCCGCGCCGCCGAAGGCGTCGAGGGACTTGTAGAACGAGACGTAGACGCTGTCCGCGAGGCCCGCGATCTCCGCCAGCGGGCGGCTGAAATGGACGGTGGACTCCCACAGCCGCGCGCCGTCGAAGTGCACCACCGCGTCCCGCTCGCGTGCCGCCTCCACGACCTCGCCGAGCTCCTCCCAGGTGGGCAGGACGAAACCGGCGTCCCTGAGCGGCAGTTCCAGCATCAGGGTCCCGAAGGGTTCCGGGAAGTCGCGCACCTCGTCGGCGGTCGGCAGCCGGGGCTCGTTCGTCAGCCGTACCGGGCGCAGCCCGCTGACCTGGCTGAGCGCGTGCCGTTCGTGCACCTCGGGGTGCGCCAGCGCGTGCAGCGCGACCGCGCTGTTCCCGGTGCGGCCCGCCCAGCAGCGCAGGGCCACCTGCTGGGCCATCGTGCCGGTCGGGAAGAACGCGGCGGCCTCCGTGCCCAGCAGGGCGGCGACCCGCTCCTCCAGGCGCTCCACGACCCCGTTGCCGTAGATGTCCGCCGGTTCGTCGAGGTCGTACACCTCGGGTGCGCTCTCGTGCAGATACGCCAGCCGGTCGCGCAGCGCGCTCCGGGAACCCGCGCGCGACAGCGTGCGCCGGGCCTTGCGCAGGACGGCCGAGCGCCGCTCGGCCAGGGACCCGGCCGCGTTTTCCGCGTCCTCCGCGCCCCTCGCGATCTCCGTGCCTCCCGCGGCCTGTGTGTCCCGCGTGCCCTGCTCCGTCGTCTCGTCCATGCCCTGGATCATGCCGTGCGCGGGTCCGTGCGGGCACGTGCGCGCGGCGGATCCGGACCGGTCCGGAAACCCACAGCCTGTGGACAACCGGACCGGACGGAGCCGATAGCGTTAACATGACGAGAAATCGTCCGGTACCCAGAGCGGACTGGAACGGGAAGGTCACGGTCGCGTGAGTACAGTCCAACAGCCAGACCCCAGGGACCGCCCCGCGCGGCTCACCGTCGGCGTCGTCGGCGCCGGCCGGGTGGGTCCCGCGCTGGCCGCGTCCCTGGAGCTCGCCGGTCACCGCCCGGTGGCCGTCTCCGGGGTCTCCGACGCCTCCCGCAGGCGGGCCGCGCTGCTGCTGCCCGACGTGCCGGTCGTGCCGCCCGCCGAGGTCCTGCGCCGCGCCGAGCTGGTGCTGCTGACCGTCCCGGACGACACCCTGCCAGGCCTGGTGACCGGACTCGCCGAGACCGGCGCCGTGCGCCCGGGACAGCTGCTCGTGCACACCTCCGGGCGGTACGGCGCGAAGGTGCTGGACCCCGCCCTGCGCGCGGGCGCCCTGCCGCTGGCCCTGCACCCCGCGATGACCTTCACCGGCACCCCCGTGGACGTGCAGCGGCTGGCCGGCTGTTCGTTCGGCGTCACCGCCCCCGGTGAGCTGCGGCTGGCCGCCGAGGCACTCGTCATCGAGATGGGCGGCGAACCGGAGTGGATCGCCGAGGAGAACCGGCCGCTCTACCACGCGGCCCTCGCGCTCGGCGCCAACCACCTGGTCACCCTTGTCGCCCAGGCCATGGAACTGCTGCGCACGGCCGGCGTCGAGGCGCCCGACCGGATGCTCGGCCCGCTGCTCGGCGCCGCCCTCGACAACGCCCTGCGCTCCGGCGACGCGGCGCTGACCGGCCCCGTCGCGCGCGGGGACGCGGGCACGGTCGCCGCGCACATCGCCCAGCTGCGCGAGCACGCCCCGGCAACCGTCGCCGGCTATCTGGCGATGGCCCGCGCGACCGCCGACCGGGCGCTCGCCCACGGACTGCTGAAGCCGGAACTCGCGGAGGACCTGCTCGGGGTACTCGCCGACGGGGCGGACCGCACCGACGGGACCCACGGCACCGAAGGAGCCGCCGGATGACCACCACCCTGCTGCGTACCGCGGGAGAGTTGCACGCGCGTGTGCCCGCGGGCCGCCGAGCCGTCGCGATGACCATGGGCGCCCTGCACGAGGGACACGCCACCCTGATCCGCACCGCGCGCGAGCTCGCCGGTCCGGACGGCGAGGTCGTCGTCACGGTCTTCGTCAACCCGTTGCAGTTCGGCGCGGGCGAAGACCTCGACCGCTACCCGCGCACCCTGGAGGCCGACCTCAAGCTCGCCGAGCAGGCGGGCGCCGACGTCGTCTTCGCGCCCTCCGTGGAGGAGGTCTACCCGGGCGGCGAACCGCAGGTCCGGATCGGCGCGGGCCCCATGGGCGAGCGGCTGGAGGGCGCCACCCGCCCCGGCCACTTCGACGGCATGCTCACCGTGGTCGGCAAGCTGCTGCACCTCACCCGGCCCGACGTGGCGCTGTTCGGGCAGAAGGACGCCCAGCAGCTCGCCCTGGTCCGGCGCATGGTGCGGGACCTGAACTTCGGCATCGAGATCGTCGGCGTGCCGACCGTGCGCGAGGAGGACGGGCTGGCCCTGTCCAGCCGCAACCGCTACCTCTCGCCCGAGCAGCGGCGCACCGCCCTCGCCCTGTCCCAGGCCCTCTTCGCGGGCCGCGACCGGCACGCGGCCCAGGAGGCGCTGCGCGCCCGGGCCCGCGCGACACCCGTCACGCACGCCCGCGCCGAGGCGCTCAGCGCCATCGGGGAGTCCCGCGCGGCCGCCGACACCCACGCCGTGGCCAAGGCCGTGCCCGGCTGCGCGGCCGCCGTGCGCGCCGCCGCGCGGCTGGTGCTCGACGACGCCGCCCGGCTGGACCCGCCCCTCGAACTGGACTACCTCGCCCTCGTCGACCCGTCCGACTTCACCGAGATCGACGACGACTTCACTGGCGAGGCCGTCCTCGCCGTGGCCGCCCGGGTCGGCACGACCAGGCTGATCGACAACCTTCCTCTCACCTTCGGAGCCGCCTCGTGACCAGCACAGGCATACGACTGCACGCGCCCGCGCCCGGGTGGTCCATCTCCGCGGACGTGGTGGTCGTCGGCTCCGGAGTGGCCGGTCTGACCGCCGCGCTGCGCTGCCAGGCCGCGGGCCTGACGACGGTCGTCGTCACCAAGGCACGGCTCGACGACGGCTCCACCCGCTGGGCGCAGGGCGGTGTCGCCGCGGCCCTGGGCGAGGGCGACACCCCCGAGCAGCACCTGGACGACACGCTGGTCGCGGGCGCGGGCCTGTGCGACGAGGAGGCCGTACGGATCCTCGTCACCGAGGGCCCCGACGCCGTACGGCGGCTGATCGAGACCGGCGCCCACTTCGACGAGTCGGCCGAGGGCGGGCTGGAACTCACCCGCGAGGGCGGCCACCACCGCCGCCGCATCGCGCACGCGGGCGGCGACGCGACCGGCGCCGAGATCTCCCGGGCGCTGGTCGAGGCGCTCCACGCGCGCGGACTGCGCGCGATCGAGAACGCGCTCGTGCTGGACCTGCTGACGGACGCCGACGGCCGCACGGCGGGCGTCACCCTGCACGTGATGGGCGAGGGCCAGCACGACGGCGTGGGCGCCGTGCACGCGCCGACCGTGGTCCTCGCCACCGGCGGCATGGGCCAGGTGTTCTCCGCGACCACCAACCCGTCCGTCTCCACCGGCGACGGCGTGGCGCTCGCCCTGCGGGCCGGCGCGGAGGTCTCCGACCTGGAGTTCGTGCAGTTCCACCCGACCGTGCTGTTCCTGGGCGCAGACGCCGAGGGCCAGCAGCCGCTGGTCTCCGAGGCCGTGCGCGGCGAGGGCGCCCACCTGGTCGACGCCGACGGCGTGCGCTTCATGGTGGGTCAGCACGAGCTGGCCGAACTGGCGCCGCGCGACATCGTCGCCAAGGGCATCATGCGCCGGATGCAGGAGCAGGACGCCGAGCACATGTTCCTCGACGCCCGCCACTTCGGCGCCGACATGTGGGAGCACCGCTTCCCGACGATCCTGGCCGCCTGCCGCGCCCACGGCATCGACCCGGTGCACGAGCCCATCCCGATCGCCCCGGCCGCCCACTACGCCTCCGGCGGGGTGCGCACCGACTCCCACGGCCGTACGACGGTGCCGGGCCTGTACGCCTGCGGCGAGGTCGCCTGCACCGGTGTGCACGGCGCCAACCGGCTCGCCTCCAACTCCCTCCTGGAGGGATTGGTCTACGCCGAGCGCATCGTCGCCGACATCACGAGCGGCCGGGCCCGCGACGGGCTGCACGCGCGCGTGCCCGCACCGGTCGCGCAGCCCGAGAAGCCGGCCCACCCGCTGCTCGCCCCCGAGGACCGGTTCACGATCCAGCGGATCATGACCGAGGGCGCCGGTGTGCTGCGCTCCGCCGACTCCCTCGACCGGGCCGCCGGACAGCTCCAGCGGCTGCACAGCGAGGCCCGCGACGCCCTCGACGAGAACGGCAAGACCGCCGAGCCCGGCGTCGACACCTGGGAGGCCACCAACCTCCTGTGCGTGGCCCGCGTCCTGGTCGCCGCCGCCGGGCAGCGCGAGGAGACCCGCGGCTGCCACTGGCGCGAGGACCACGCCGACCGCGACGACAGCGCCTGGCGGCGCCACATCGTCGTACGGCTGAATCCGGACCGCTCGCTGGCCGTGCGCACCACGGACACCGCAGACTTCCCCCCGACCCTCCCCTCCGCCGCCGGCCCCGCCGGGGCGGCGGGGACCGCCACGCACCGTCCCCAGGAGCAGTGACAGCAGTGAGTACCCCCGACCTTCCCCTCGCCTCGTCCGGCGGCTGCGGCGACGGCTGTGCCTGCGGCGCGGACACCGGCGAGGAATACCTGGAGTGCGGGCTCGACCCCGCGCTCGCGCAGCTCCTGACCGAGGCGGGCCTGGACCCGCTGGAGGTCGAGGACATCGCCAATGTCGCCATCCAGGAGGACCTGGACAACGGCGTGGACGTGACGACGGTCGCGACCATCCCCGAGGACGCCGTGGCCACCGCCGACTTCACCGCGCGCGAGGCGGGTGTCGTGGCCGGGCTCAGGGTCGCCGAGGCGGTGATCTCGGTCGTCTGCACGGACGAGTTCGAGGTCGAGCGGCACGTGGAGGACGGCGAGCGGGTCGAGGCCGGGCAGAAGCTCCTGTCGGTCACCACGCGCACGCGCGACCTGCTGACCGCCGAGCGCAGCGCGCTCAACCTGCTGTGCCGCCTGTCCGGCATCGCGACCGCCACGCGCGCGTGGGCGGACGCCCTGGAGGGCACGAAGGCGAAGGTCCGCGACACCCGCAAGACGACGCCGGGCCTGCGCTCCCTGGAGAAGTTCGCGGTGCGCTGCGGCGGCGGGGTGAACCACCGGATGTCGCTGTCCGACGCGGCCCTGGTCAAGGACAACCACGTGGTCGCCGCGGGCGGCGTCGCCCAGGCCTTCGCGGCCGTGCGCGAGGCCTTCCCCGACGTACCGGTCGAGGTCGAGGTCGACACCCTGCACCAGCTGCGCGAGGTGGTGGAGGCGGGCGCCGACCTGATCCTGCTGGACAACTTCACGCCGGAGCAGTGCGCGGAGGCGGCCGGGATCGTCCGCGAGCGCGCGCTGCTGGAGGCTTCGGGCCGGCTGACCCTGGAGAACGCCAAGACCTACGCCGACACCGGCGTGGATTTCCTGGCGGTCGGGGCGCTGACCCACTCCTCGCCGATCCTGGACATCGGTCTGGATCTGCGAGCGGCGGAGTAGGGAGCGGGGACCGGCCATGCTGCTGACGATCGACGTAGGCAACACGCACACGGTGCTCGGCCTGTTCGACGGCGAGGACATCGTCGAGCACTGGCGGATCTCCACGGACGCCCGGCGCACCGCGGACGAACTCGCGGTGCTCCTCCAGGGGCTGATGGGCATGCACCCGCTCCTGGGGGAGGAGCTGGGCGACGGCATCGACGGGATCGCCATCTGCGCGACCGTGCCGTCCGTGCTGCACGAGCTGCGCGAGGTCACCCGCCGGTACTACGGCGACGTGCCCGCGGTGCTGGTGGAGCCAGGGGTGAAGACCGGCGTGCCGATCCTCACCGACAACCCCAAGGAGGTCGGCGCCGACCGCATCATCAACGCGGTGGCGGCCGTCGAGCTGTACGGCGGTCCGGCGATCGTCGTCGACTTCGGCACGGCGACCACGTTCGACGCGGTGAGCGCGCGCGGGGAGTACGTGGGCGGGGTCATCGCGCCCGGCATCGAGATCTCGGTCGAGGCGCTGGGCGTCAAGGGCGCCCAGCTGCGCAAGATCGAGGTCGCCCGGCCGCGCAGCGTGATCGGGAAGAACACGGTCGAGGCGATGCAGGCCGGGATCGTGTACGGATTCGCCGGCCAGGTCGACGGCGTCGTCAGCCGGATGGCACGGGAGCTGGCGGACGACCCGGACGAGGTGACGGTGATCGCCACCGGCGGACTGGCGCCGATGGTGCTGGGCGAGGCGTCCGTGATCGACGAGCACGAGCCGTGGCTGACCCTCATCGGCCTGCGGATGGTCTACGAACGAAACGTGTCCCGCCTCTGAGGCACCACACGCGACACGACAGAGCCGGGGCGTTCCAACCTGTGGAACGCCCCGGCTCCGTGTCGTGGTCCGGCGCGTGCCGGTGGCGCGGGCGTCTGCGCCGCCGGGCCGGGCGGTGGTGCGAGGCGGCGCCGGGCGGGTTCGGCACGGTCGGGCGAGGCCGCGCGGGGCGGGTTCCGAACGGTCGGCCGGGATCGGGGCGGACGAGGTCCGCACGGCCGGTCGGCGACCGTGCCGGTCGCGGTCGGGTGGCGGCCGGTCGGGTGGCGGCCACCCGGGTGGGACGCGCGCGCCACGCCCGCACCTTATGCGGAATTTGTCTGATTAGCGCGTACCGTCGCTCCATGCCCACGCCATACGGATCCCGCGGCGGCATGGCGTTCGGCGTGGAGGAGCTGCGTGTGCTCCGCCGCGCCCTCGCCCTCGCCCTGAACCCCGCCCCCGCCTCGGCCGAGGACGTCCAGGACTGCCTTCGCGTCGCCGAGTCCCTAGACGAGGCGATGCGCGAGGGCGCCCGGCTGCGCGCCTTCCTGGTGGCCGACCTCGCCCGGTACCGCGCCGCCCTGCCCGGCACCGCGAGCGGTTATCTCGCGCTCCTGGAGGAGGCGCTGGGTGCCGGGTACCGTCCCGACCCGGACGACCTCGCCGCCCTGCGGGCGCTGCGGGGCGGCCCCGTCGCCGCCGCCCTCCTCGACCGCTGCCGCACGCTCGCGGAGCAGGACGTGCGCACCCGGCTCGCCCGCTGCGCCTCCCGGCGGGCCACCGTGGGCGCTCAGGCGTCCGCGGCCGGCCCCGCGGCCACCTCGTCCACGCCCACCGTCCCCGCCTCCCGTACCCGCCTTCTGGCGCTCCCTGGGGGCCTTTCCTGTGGTTCCCCCGGCGGCCTCGGCGCCGATGTCCGCGCGGTCGCCGGGGGAACCACAGGAA
>NZ_VJZD01000469.1 GCF_009377175.1 Streptomyces adustus | reverse complement strand
CCTCAGGCCCCTCAGGCGCCCCACGCCCCGCAGCACGCGCCGGCCCCCTCCCCCGCCGTCTCGCGGCCACCGACCCTCGCACCCGGGCCCGCCGGTCTCACCCCGGTCTTCAAGAACGGCCCCCGCACACCGGACCGGACCGTCGCCCTGACCTTCGACGCCGACATGACCGCCGACGAGGGGCCGCGCGCGGCGGCGGGCGAGCACTTCGACAACCCGCAGCTGATCGCGACACTGCGGGCGCTGAAGGTGCCGGCCACCGTGTTCATGACGGGACGGTGGGCCGAGGAGTACCCGATCCAGGCCCGGTCGATCGGACGGGACCCGCTGTTCGAGATCGCCAACCACTCCTACAGCCACTACGCCTTCACCGGCGACTGCTACGGCCTGCCGACCGTGTCCGAGGACCGGATGCGCTCGGAGGTGGAACGGACGTACACCGCCTTCCGCAAGGCGGGGGTGGACAACGCGATGCCGTACTTCCGCTTCCCCGGGGGCTGCTACGACCAGAAGGCGCTGCGCGCGCTGAGCGCTACCGGCGTCACTGCGGTGCAGTGGGACGTGGTGAGCGGGGACGCCTTCGCGACCGACTCCGACGCCGTGGCCAAGCAGGTCCTGGAGGGTGTGAAGCCCGGCTCCGTCGTCGTCATGCACTGCACGCGCAGCGCCGCCCCGGCGACCGAGCGGGCCGTGCGCCTGATCGTGCCCGAGCTGCGCAAGCAGGGCTACCGGTTCGTGAAGGTGTCCCAGCTGATCGGAGCCGCCGACCGCAGGCGATGACCCCCTCCGGAAGCGGGGTACGGGCGGCTCACGGCGCTCGCCGGGAGGTGAGCACGCAGGTCCCTCACGGCGCTCGCCGGGAGGTGAGCGCGCAGGTCACGGCGGTCGCCGCGGCCGCGAACAGGACGGCGGCGGCGAGAGGCAGCAGGGGCAGCGGCACCTTCCCGGACTGCGAGCCGGTGACCAGGCCGCCGACCGCCGCCTGTGCCGGGGACCCGGTCACCACCAGGGACAGCAGGGCCGCGAGCAGCAGTGCGGGCACCGCGCGGCCGGGCGAGCGCAGCACCGGCCAGGCGGTGAGCGCGCCGACGGCCACCCCGAGCAGGGCACAGACCAGGACGGCGAGCAGCCCGGCACCGGCCGCGGGCAGCGGCGGCACCCGGGTGCGGTGGCCGGTGCTCACCGGATCGCTGATCAGCGTCACGACGGCGGTCGCGGCCGCGCCCAGCCCGGTGGCGCAGGCCAGTGCCACCAGCAGACAGGCCAGATGCGCCCGCGCCGGTGCGGTCGCCGCCGCGACCACGCCACGGGCCGCGGGCGGCTCGTTGGTGACGCAGATCCGCACCAGCCAGGCGGCGACGGGCAGCAGGGCCGCGGCCGCGTAGCCGAGGGAGTCGAGCACCGGCTGCCCGCCCTGGATGCCGATCCCGAGGAAACCGGCGTACAGGATGAACGGCGGCAGCCAGCGCTGCGAGCGGATCAGCAGGGCGGTCTGGTAGCGGACGAGGGCGGTCACGAGCGGCTCTCCTCGACGGGGCCGACGCTCATCACGTGCCAGGGCGGGCGGGCGGTCAGCAGGGCACGGAGCAGGACGTCCGAGTGGGACGCGGGGACGGTGAGCCGGTGGACACCGGGCTCGACCTCGTCGACGGCGGTGATCCACCGGGCGGCCTCGACGGGCGGGGCGGCCCCGGCCGGTCCGCGGACCGCCACGAGCACTGCGGGGCCGGCCGCCGGAGCGGCTTGTTCCGTACGCAGGCCGAGCGCGCCGTCGCGCACCGTGTACGTGGCGTCGGGCACCCCCTCCAGCCGGCGCGGGTCGTGGTCGACGAAGACGACGGCCGCACCGGCGGCGGTGCGCTCGGCGACGGCCCGCTCCAGTTCGGCCCGGGCATCGGCGTCCAGGCCGGTCCAGGCCTCGTCGAGCACCAGCAGCTCCGGTTCGGCCACCATGGCCTGGGCGACCGCGACCTTCTGGCTGCTGCCCTTGGACAGCCGTGCCATCGGGGTGCGGGCGTAGGCGGCGGCGCCGAACCGCTCCAGCCACTGCTGCGCGGCCCGGGCGGCCGCCGCACGCGACAGGCCGTGCACGGCGCCGAGGTGGGTGAGATATCCGGACGGCGTGAAGGGCAGCGCCGACGGGAAGCGTTCGGGCACGTACGCCGTGCGGGGCCGGCCGGTGATCCGGCCCTCGCTGGGGGCGTCGATCCCGGCGAGGACGCGCAGCAGGGTGGACTTGCCGGTGCCGTTGGCGCCCTCCAGACGGACCAGGGTCCCGGGGGACACGGTCAGTTCGATGCCGCGCAGCACCCAGGGACCGCGTAAGCCGTAGCGCCGGCCCACGTCGACCAGTCGCAGATCACGTTCCATGGAAGGCATCTTCTCCTGCCCTTTAGGCTGGGCTGTCGTGAGCCCCGATCCGACACCCCTCGCCGACAGTCCCTTCCGGTCCGAGCCCAGCGCCCGCGACCAGGCACCCCAGTACGTCCTGCCACTGGTGGTACGCATCGAGCGGGCCGAGCCGCCCGAGCGCACGGACGCGCTGGAGACCGCCGCCCGCGCGGTGCTGAGGATGCTGGACGACGAGCGCTCGGCGGGCGACGGCGTCTGGGCGCAGGCGGTCCGGGACTGGCAGGACGCCCGCATCCGCAAGGTCGTACGGCGGGCGCGCGGGGCCGAGTGGCGCCGGGCCGAGGCACTGCCCGGGATCACGGTCACCGGGACGTCCGCCGAGGTACGGGTGTTCCCGCCGGTCCCGCTGGACGGCTGGCCCAAGGAGCTGGTGAAGCTCCAGGTCTCCGGCACCGACCTCGACGACCCGCGGCCGCCGGCCGAGGCCGCGCCCGGCACACCGGTGCTGTGGTTCAACCCGGAGGTCCCGATGTCGGCGGGCAAGGCCATGGCCCAGGCCGGGCACGGCGCCCAACTCGCCTGGTGGGAACTGTCGGACGAGGAGCGCCGCGCCTGGCGCGACGCGGGCTTCCCGCTCGCCGTACGCACGGCCGATCCCCTGCGGTGGCGCGAACTGACCCGCAGCGGAATGCCGTTGGTGCGCGACGCGGGCTTCACCGAGATCGCACCGGGCAGCTGCACGGTGATCGCCGAACATCCCGCCCTGCGGTAGTCACGGCCCCGAGCGGGCAGCCCGGCGGGTCGGCGGCCCCGCCCGGCAGCCCCGCCCGGCCCGGCAGCCCCGCCGCCCGAACCTCAAATGTTGCTCTGAAGGAGAGAGCGGCAGGGTTCGGTGGGTGGTGTCGGGGCGATACC
>NZ_VJZD01000468.1 GCF_009377175.1 Streptomyces adustus | reverse complement strand
CCCCTGCCCCGCCCCAGTTCGCTGCCCGGGATCTCGATCACCTCGATGCCCTGTTTGCGCAGATGGGTGTTGGTGGTGGCATTGCGCTCGTAGGCCACGACGACACCCGGCTCGACGGCCAGGACGTTGCAGCCGTCGTCCCACTGCTCACGCTCGGCGGCGTGCACGTCCTGGGTGGCGGTCAGCACCCGGATCTCGCTCAGCCCGAGGGCGGCGGCGATCGCGCGGTGCATGTGCTCGGGCGGATGGTCGGTGACCTTCACCTCCTTCTCGCCGGAGCCCGGTTCGATGGTGTACGAGCGGAGCATGCCGAGTCCGGCGTACTGGGTGAAGGTGTCGCCGTCGACCATCGTCATCACGGTGTCGAGATGCATGAAGGCGCGCCGCTTCGGCAGGTCGAGGGCCACGATCGTCCGCGCGGAGCCGGCGGCGAACAGCTTGTGCGCGAGCATCTCCACGGCCTGGGGCGTGGTGCGCTCGCTCATGCCGATGAGCACGGCGCCGTTGCCGATCACCAGGACGTCCCCGCCCTCGATGGTGGAGGGGTAGTCGGCCTGCCCCTCGGACCAGAGGTGGAACCCCTCGTCACGGAAGAGCGGGTGGTACCGGTAGATCGCCTCGAAGTGGACGGTCTCGCGCTGCCGGGCCGGCCAGCGCATGGCGTTGATGGAGACGCCGTCGTAGATCCAGGCGGAGGTGTCCCGGGTGAACAGGTGGTTGGGCAGCGGACCGAGCAGGAAGTCGTCCAGCTCCATGGCATGGAAGCGCACGGAGGCCGGCTCCCTGTGCGCCTGGAGGAACTCCCGCTTGGTCGCGCCGCCGACGAGGGCCTCGACCAGCTCGCGGGCGGGCAGGGTCGCGTAGGCGGCGCGCAGGTGGTCGGTGGCGAGCGGTCCGTACTCCTTCTCGTCGAAGACACGGTCCAGGACCAGCGTCCGAGCCTCTGGGATCGCCAGGGTCTCGGTGAGCAGGTCGCCGAAGAGGTGGACGACGACGCCGCGGTCGCGCAGCACGTCCGCGAACCCGTCGTGCTCGGCGCGCGCCCGGCGCACCCACAGCACGTCGTCGAAGAGAAGGGTGTCCTTGTTGCTGGGGGTGAGCCTCTTGAGCTCTAGGTCCGGCCGGTGCAGGATCACGCGGCGCAGCCGTCCGGTCTCGGAGTCGACATGGAATCCCATGCCTCCATCCTGGCCATCAGGGGCCGCCCTGACCCTTCCCTCCCCCATTTCCCCTCCCCTTCTTCTCGTCCCCTTGACGATAAACGGACCTCTGCCTTATCGTCTCCATGACGAGAAAAAGGGGAGGGGATCGCACATGGCCGACATCACCCGGCGCCTGGGCTGGCGTCACCTGCGCGGCGCGCCGACGGCGCACATCCGGTACCACCGCTCGGGCAAGCCCGTGCACGACGGCCCGGGACTCAGCTTCTGGTTCCGCCCGCTGACGGCCGCGATATCCGAGATCCCGGTCGACGACCGGGAACTGGCCATGACGTTCCACGCCCGCACCTCCGACTTCCAGGACGTCGCCGTGCAGGCGACCGTCACCTACCGGATCGGCGACCCGGCCGTCGCGGCCGCCCGACTGGACTTCTCGATCGACCCGGACACCGGCGGCTGGCGGGGTGCCCCGCTGGAGCAGCTCGGCACGCTGCTGACCGAGACGGCCCAGCAGCACGCGCTGGACGTACTGGCCCGCACTCCGCTGTCGTCGGCGCTGGTGGACGGGGTGGCGGCGGTGCGCGAGCGGATCGCGGCCGGGCTGGGCTCCGAGCCGCGGCTGCCCGCCACCGGCATCGAGGTGGTGGCCGTGCGGGTGATGGCGCTGCGCCCGGAGCCGGAGGTGGAGCGGGCACTGCGCACCCCGGCCCGTGAGCAGATCCAGCAGGAGGCCGACCGGGCGACCTACGAGCGGCGGGCCGTGGCCGTCGAACGCGAGCGGACCATCGCCGAGAACGAGCTGGCCAGCCAGATCGAACTCGCCCGCCGCGAGGAGCAGTTGGTCGACCAGCGCGGCACGAACGCGCGGCGCGAGGCCGAGGAGCACGCGGCCGCGGACGCGGTACGGGCCGGCGCGGAGGCGGCCCGTGCGGTACGGCTGGCGGAGGCCGAGGCGGCCCGCACGGTCAAGCTCGCGGAGGCCGAGGCGACCCGTGCGGTACGGCTGGCCCGCGCCGAGGCCGAGGGCGCGCGCGAGGTCGGCGAGGCGCGGGCGCAGGCCCAGGCGGCCTGGCTGCGGGTGCACGCCGAGGTGGACGTGGCCACGCTGCACGCGCTCACCGGGACGCGGCTGGCCGAGAACCTGCCGCGCATCGACAGCGTGACGGTGTCGCCGGACGTGCTGACGGGCCTGCTCGCCCGGCTCGGTTCGCAGGACCGGGAGTGAGCCTCGCCCCGCGCGCCGTGATCGTCCACCGCACCACGGAGTACGAGGAGTTGGTGGCCCGGCACGGCACGCACGGCCAGGCCGCCTTCTTCCTCGCCTCCCGCGGCCGTGACATCGAGGAGGTCGCCGAACGGCACCGCCGGACCCGGCGGGCCCTGGCCGAGGTCGCCGCGGCCGTACCGCTGACCTGGCGTCAGGCCCGGGTGGAGCGCGCCGACCTGGACCGCTTCCTGTTCGCGGCCGAGGACGTCGTCGTGGTGGTCGGGCAGGACGGGCTGGTGGCGAACGTCGCCAAATACCTCGCCGGGCAGCCCGTGGTGGGCGTCGACACCGACCCCGGGCGCAATCCGGGCGTGCTCGTACGGCACCGGGCGCGGGACACCGCCGCACTGCTGCCGGCCGCTCTCGCCCCGGGCGCCGGGTCCGGCACCGAGGAACTCACCATGGTCGAGGCCGTCGCGGACGACACCCAGCGGCTGGTGGCCCTCAACGAGATCTATCTGGGCGCGCCCGGTCACCAGACCGCCCGCTATCGCCTGGGTCTCGACGGCGACAGGGGTGCCGTCGAGGCCCAGGCCTCCTCCGGTGTGCTGGTGGGGACCGGGACGGGGGCGACCGGCTGGCTCCGGTCGGTGTGGCAGGAGCGCGGCGCGGACCTGCGGCTGCCCGGTCGTACGGAGGAACGCCTGCTGTGGTTCGTCCGCGAGGCCTGGCCCTCGCCCGCCACCGGCACCTCGCTGATCGCGGGCGAGCTCACGGCCGACGGCCGGCTGCGGATCACCGTCGAATCGGAGCGCCTGATCGCCTTCGGCGACGGAATGGAAACGGACTCGCTGGAACTGACCTGGGGCCAGTCGGTGCAGGTGGGGGTGTGCGGGGAGCGGCTGCGGTT
>NZ_VJZD01000467.1 GCF_009377175.1 Streptomyces adustus | reverse complement strand
GGGCACGTTGTTGGGTATCTGAGGGTACGGCCGTATGGCTGCCTTCAGTGCCGACCCCGGTAAAAATCTGTTTCGGCAGGTTGTGACGGGTGGTTGGTCGTTGTTTGAGAACTGCACAGTGGACGCGAGCATCTGTGGCCAAGTTTTTAAGGGCGCACGGTGGATGCCTTGGCACCAGGAACCGATGAAGGACGTGGGAGGCCACGATAGTCCCCGGGGAGTCGTCAACCAGGCTTTGATCCGGGGGTTTCCGAATGGGGAAACCCGGCAGTCGTCATGGGCTGTCACCCATACCTGAACACATAGGGTATGTGGAGGGAACGCGGGGAAGTGAAACATCTCAGTACCCGCAGGAAGAGAAAACAACCGTGATTCCGGGAGTAGTGGCGAGCGAAACCGGATGAGGCCAAACCGTATGCGTGTGAGACCCGGCAGGGGTTGCGCATGCGGGGTTGTGGGATCTCTCTTTCACAGTCTGCCGGCTGTGAGGCGAGTCAGAAACCGTTGATGTAGGCGAAGGACATGCGAAAGGTCCGGCGTAGAGGGTAAGACCCCCGTAGTCGAAACATCAGCGGCTCGTTTGAGAGACACCCAAGTAGCACGGGGCCCGAGAAATCCCGTGTGAATCTGGCGGGACCACCCGCTAAGCCTAAATATTCCCTGGTGACCGATAGCGGATAGTACCGTGAGGGAATGGTGAAAAGTACCGCGGGAGCGGAGTGAAATAGTACCTGAAACCGTGTGCCTACAAGCCGTGGGAGCGTCGGATACGTGCTTGCACGTATCTCGTGACTGCGTGCCTTTTGAAGAATGAGCCTGCGAGTTTGCGGTGTGTTGCGAGGTTAACCCGGGTGGGGAAGCCGTAGCGAAAGCGAGTCCGAATAGGGCGATTCAGTAGCACGCTCAAGACCCGAAGCGGAGTGATCTAGCCATGGGCAGGTTGAAGCGGAGGTAAGACTTCGTGGAGGACCGAACCCACCAGGGTTGAAAACCTGGGGGATGACCTGTGGTTAGGGGTGAAAGGCCAATCAAACTCCGTGATAGCTGGTTCTCCCCGAAATGCATTTAGGTGCAGCGTCGTGTGTTTCTTGCCGGAGGTAGAGCACTGGATAGGCGATGGGCCCTACCGGGTTACTGACCTTAGCCAAACTCCGAATGCCGGTAAGTGAGAGCGCGGCAGTGAGACTGTGGGGGATAAGCTCCATGGTCGAGAGGGAAACAGCCCAGAGCATCGACTAAGGCCCCTAAGCGTACGCTAAGTGGGAAAGGATGTGGAGTCGCACAGACAACCAGGAGGTTGGCTTAGAAGCAGCCACCCTTGAAAGAGTGCGTAATAGCTCACTGGTCTAGTGATTCCGCGCCGACAATGTAGCGGGGCTCAAGCGTACCGCCGAAGTCGTGTCATTGCAGCAATAAGCCCCAACGGGTGCTGTGATGGGTAGGGGAGCGTCGTGTGCCGGGTGAAGCTGCGCCGGAAGGCAGTGGTGGACGGTTCACGAGTGAGAATGCAGGCATGAGTAGCGATACAAACGTGAGAAACGTTTGCGCCGATTGACTAAGGGTTCCTGGGTCAAGCTGATCTGCCCAGGGTAAGTCGGGACCTAAGGCGAGGCCGACAGGCGTAGTCGATGGATAACCGGTTGATATTCCGGTACCCGCTGTGAAGCGTCAAACATCGAGCATCGTGATGCTAAGGCCGTGAAGCCGTTCCGGACCCTTCGGGGAAAGGAAAGTGGTGGAGCCGCCGGCCCAAGCGGTTAGTAGGTGAGTGATGGGGTGACGCAGGAAGGTAGTCCATCCCGGGCGGTGGTTGTCCCGGGGTAAGGGTGTAGGCCGTGCGATAGGCAAATCCGTCGCACATTAAGGCTGAGACCTGATGCCGAGCCGATTGTGGTGAAGTGGATGATCCTATGCTGTCGAGAAAAGCCTCTAGCGAGTTTCATGGCGGCCCGTACCCTAAACCGACTCAGGTGGTCAGGTAGAGAATACCGAGGCGTTCGGGTGAACTATGGTTAAGGAACTCGGCAAAATGCCCCCGTAACTTCGGGAGAAGGGGGGCCACGCTTGGTGATCGGATTTACTCCGTGAGCTGGGGGTGGCCGCAGAGACCAGCGAGAAGCGACTGTTTACTAAAAACACAGGTCCGTGCGAAGCCGTAAGGCGATGTATACGGACTGACGCCTGCCCGGTGCTGGAACGTTAAGGGGACCGGTTAGTCACTCTTCGGGGTGGCGAAGCTGAGAACTTAAGCGCCAGTAAACGGCGGTGGTAACTATAACCATCCTAAGGTAGCGAAATTCCTTGTCGGGTAAGTTCCGACCTGCACGAATGGCGTAACGACTTCTCGACTGTCTCAACCATAGGCCCGGTGAAATTGCACTACGAGTAAAGATGCTCGTTTCGCGCAGCAGGACGGAAAGACCCCGGGACCTTTACTACAGTTTGATATTGGTGTTCGGTTCGGCTTGTGTAGGATAGCTGGGAGACTTTGAAACTCGGACGCCAGTTCGGGTGGAGTCGTCGTTGAAATACCAGTCTGGTCGTGCTGGATGTCTAACCTGGGTCCGTGATCCGGATCAGGGACAGTGTCTGATGGGTAGTTTAACTGGGGCGGTTGCCTCCTAAAGAGTAACGGAGGCGCCCAAAGGTTCCCTCAGCCTGGTTGGCAATCAGGTGTTGAGTGTAAGTGCACAAGGGAGCTTGACTGTGAGACCGACGGGTCGAGCAGGGACGAAAGTCGGGACTAGTGATCCGGCGGTGGCTTGTGGAAGCGCCGTCGCTCAACGGATAAAAGGTACCCCGGGGATAACAGGCTGATCTTCCCCAAGAGTCCATATCGACGGGATGGTTTGGCACCTCGATGTCGGCTCGTCGCATCCTGGGGCTGGAGTCGGTCCCAAGGGTTGGGCTGTTCGCCCATTAAAGCGGTACGCGAGCTGGGTTTAGAACGTCGTGAGACAGTTCGGTCCCTATCCGCTGCGCGCGCAGGAATATTGAGAAGGGCTGTCCCTAGTACGAGAGGACCGGGACGGACGAACCTCTGGTGTGCCAGTTGTTCTGCCAAGGGCATGGCTGGTTGGCTACGTTCGGGAGGGATAACCGCTGAAAGCATCTAAGCGGGAAGCCTGCTTCGAGATGAGTATTCCCACCCACTTGATGGGGTAAGGCTCCCAGTAGACGACTGGGTTGATAGGCCGGATCTGGAAGCCCAGTAATGGGTGGAGGTGACCGGTACTAATAGGCCGAGGGCTTGTCCTCAGTTGCTCGCGTCCACTGTGTT
>NZ_VJZD01000466.1 GCF_009377175.1 Streptomyces adustus | reverse complement strand
GGCCTGCGCCGGGAGCGCGGACGCGGGTATGGGGGCGGGCTCGGGAACGGAACCGGTCGCCGTCGGGGTGGCGGAAGCGTCCCCGGCGCCCGGCGCCGCGACGTTCCCCGCCTCCGGCTCGGCTCCCCGCTCCGGCGCCGACGGTTCACTCCCCTGCGCCGCCGTCGGCTCGGCTGCCTCCGTCGTCCGCGGTTCCGGATCGTGCGTCGCCGTCGGACCGGGCTCGGTGGGGGACGTGACGTCGGGGGGAGCGTCGGGCTCCGCCGACGGGCCGTCCACGGCCGAGCCGGCCGGGCCTCCCGCGCCGCCGACCGCCAGCGTCGGGGTCGGCTCCGGGAACGCGATCGGGCGCAGGGCCGATTCCACGTCCTCCAGGGACGGTCGCACCTCCGGTTCCTTCTCCAGCAGCGCGGCCAGCACGCCGCGCAACGGACCGGCCGAGGCGGGGAGTTCAGGCTCCTCGTAGAGGACGGCGTGCAGTGTCGCCAGGGTGGTGCCGCGGGAGAAGGGGGAGCGGCCGCCCAGCGCCGCGCAGAGGGTCGCGCCCAGGGACCAGACGTCGGACGGCGGGCCCTGGCGGCGGCCGGAGATCCGCTCGGGGGCCATGTAGTCGGGGGAGCCGACCAGCATGCCGACCATGGTGAGCGCCTTGGCGTCCTGGATCGCGGCGATGCCGAAGTCCGTCAGGACGACGCGTCGTCCGCCGCTCTCCACCAGGACGTTGCCGGGTTTGATGTCGCGGTGCAGGACGCCCCCGGCGTGCACCTGCCGCAGCGCCGCCACCAGGCCGAGGCCGATCCGGGCCGTCTCCCCCGGACCCAGCGGTCCGTCCTCCACGATGACCCGCTCCAGGGAACGGCCGGCCACCAGCTCCATGACGATCCACAGGCGTTCGCCCTCGTCCACCACGTCGTACACCCGCACGACATGGGGATGGTCGATCCGGGCCGTCGCCCGCGCCTCGCGCAGGGTGCGTTCGCGGCGGGTGCGGGTGTCCTCCGCGTCGAGTCCGTCTATCCGCATTTCCTTGACGGCGACCAGCCGGTCGAGAATTTCGTCGACGGCTCGCCACACCCGCCCCATTCCGCCCTGTCCGATGCTCTCGACCAGTCGATATCGTCCCGTCACCAGCAGCCCCGGAACTCCGCCGCTCCGCGGGTTTCCCGAACCCCCCTCGTCTCCCGATTCACCCGGGTTTCCCGGGTTCCCCAAGTCTCTCGATTTTCCCTGCACTTCCGCCGCACCCCCCTCTTCGGCAGTCCGCCCGGTCTCCCCTGCCACGCAATAGTCACACTTGCGGCCGTACCAGCATAGTGCGGAGAAATCTTGTGGTACCTCTTCAAGTACTGCGGATTCAGGCGCAGTCCAGGGGGACGCAAGGGGGACGAACATGAGTTCTCGTCGAATGAAGGCCATTGCGGGATCGCTGGTCACGGCATCTTTCTCGGTCGTGATGATCCTTCCGTTCACGGCCACCGCCGATGACCAGGGACCCGGTAGCAGCAAGGGGGGAAAGGCCGTTGACGAAGCACCGGCGGGCGTGAAACTGACCACGCTGCTGCCGTCGAAGATCTCGGTAGACAACGGTTCGAAGAAGACGGCGATCAAAGCCACGGTGAAAAACGAGGGAACCAAGAACAGCGGCGACATCAGGCTTTTGGTGGTCGGTTTCGACGGCCTCCACGTCACTGATGTCCAGGGCTGCTCGGCGATCGCGAAAAAGGATCTGCCGTCCGGTTCGAACAGCGGTTTCAGTTGTGCCGTCGGCGATCTCGCGGCGGGCAGGTCGAAGTCGTACGACGTCTCCGCGACGTACGACCTGAGCAAGACCGGGAAGATCTGCCTGCCGGTTCAGACCACCGACGGGAAGAAGACCTTCTGGCAGCAGGGGCCGGTCCCGTTCGGCACGTCCAACCCGTCGCCGAACGCCCCTGCCACCCCGCTGCTGCTCGGCACCGACAACCAGCCGGTGGCGCCGGGCGGTGACGAACTGCCCAAGACCGGCGTGGGACGTGACGTCCTGCCGCTGGGCGCGGCAGGCGCGGCGCTGGTCCTGGCGGGCGCGGCTGGGCTGTGGTGGTCGCAGCGGCCGCCGCGGACCCGGCCGGCCTGAGCCCGGCGGGACTTGAGCCCGGCGGGACTTGAGCGGGCCGCGAGAACGACGAAGAGGTTCGCCGGAGTGCTGTCGCAGTGCGACCCGCGACCCGGCGAACCTCTTCCGCTCCCGCTCGCGCGGGTGCCGTGACGTCAGCGCTTGGCGATCTTCCAGGCGGTGGGCAGCGCGCCCATCGCCAGGGCGGCCTTCAGCGCGTCGCCGATCAGGAAGGGGGTGAGACCGGCCGCGATCGCGGCGGCGGCGGACATGCCGGTGGCCAGGGCCAGGTAGGGCACGCCGACGGCGTAGATGATCGCCTCGCCGAGCAGCATCGTGCCCGCCGTGCGCAGCACGGAGCGGTCGGCGCCGCGGCGGGCCAGCGCGCCCACGGCGGCGGACGCGAGCAGCATGCCCAGCACGTAGCCGAAGGACGGCGCGGCGGCGCCCGAGGTGCCCTCGGCGAACCACGGCACACCGGCGACGCCCGCCACCGCGTACAGGGCGAGGGCGAGGAAGCCGCGGCCGGCGCCGAGGGAGGTGCCCACCAGCAGGGCGGCGAAGGTCTGGCCGGTCACCGGCACCGGGGAGCCCGGGACCGGGACCGAGAGCTGGGCCGCGAGGCCGGTGAGCACGGCGCCGCCGAGCACGAGGGCGATGTCCCGGACGCGGGACGCGGGGAGCAGGTCGGCGAGGACCTGTCCGGGCCGGGCGGTGGCAGTGGCGGCAGCGGTGCTCATGGGGACTCCGCGGAGGGTGGGCGGCGAGGGACACCGTGACGCTATCCCAGCGGTCGTGGAGTGATCACCGTCAGTGGTCGACAAAGGGAGGATCAAGGCCTTGGTGGGCTTCGGACAAAGGGCGTCGGCTACGCGTGCTCCGGCGTGATGCCGGTCACTGAGGTCGGGTGGCTTGCGCAACGGGAGCGGGCGCGGCGGGGTTCTGTAGGGATTCACCAATGCCGGTGGCGCGTGCCGTGGGGGCCGTCTCGCCCGTCGGTCGCCGTCTGGGCAGGGGTCCGTCGTTTTGCTAGCTTCGACCGCATGGTTGCTCAGGCCCGGTACTTCTCGTCGCGTCGCTATGTCGACCTGCGACGCCAGGGCACGGCCACCTGTCGCCGCGGCGGGTGAGGCGGACGGAGCGATCCGGTGCGCGCCTCACGTCAGCAGACGGCGCAGTGTCGGACCGGCTCCCCGAGGAGATCCCCCATGCCCACGCCCACTC
>NZ_VJZD01000465.1 GCF_009377175.1 Streptomyces adustus | reverse complement strand
GCCCCGACCCCCGCTTCACCCTCCGGGCCTACCGGAAACCGGGCGGCTGAGGTCCCGACGCGGCCGGCCGACCGCGTCGGCGCGTCGTCCACCGGGAGTTGCCGAGTGACCTGAAGCCGAGTCGGACGCCGCCGCTTCACTCCGGCCGGTCTCCGGCTCCGCACCGGGGAGAAGCGTTTCCTCAGGCGCCTTCTGCCGCTGAGGCTTCCCTTTGGTCATCCCGGCAGCAGCGCGAGCCAGTTGGGCCCGTAGCTGATCGACGGCCATCGGGCCGGCCAACTCCCAAAATCTGCGACTCCTGCTCATACAGTTTCAACGCCACAACGCGCCGTCCGTGACAGCGGTTCCACCGGATGGAGTATGGCCGCCCACGTTCTGCACCCACGCGGAGCGGTCGACCTGTCGACGAACCCGGGCGATGTCAGTGGTGGCCAGTAGTGTCATCCGAACAAGCATCCAACGAACAAGTCGGGGATGCTGCTGAGGCCCCGCCGGAGTGATGCCCGGCGGGGCCCGCTGCTGTCGGGCTTCATCGGCGCCGGCATGGCGACGGCCGCCAGGCCCGCGACCCTCAGGTCACGGTGCAGCTCTGATCACCCAGCTTGAAGGCGGTGGGCTTGGAATTCGTCCCGGACCAGCTCCCGGTGAAGCCGAAGCCCACCGACGAACCGGCCGCCACCGTGCCGTTCCAGCTCACGTTCTTCGCCGTCACCGCCGCACCCGACTGGGTGTAGTCGGCGTTCCACAGTTGGGTGACCTTCTGTCCGTCGGCGAAGGACCAGCCGAGCGACCAGCCGTTCCAGGCGCCCGTACCCGTGTTGGTGAGCTGGACGTCGGCCTGGAAGCCGCCCTGCCACTGGTTGGTGATCTTGTACGTCACCGCGCAGGCGCCGGTCGGCGTCGGTGTCGGGGTCGGTGTCGGGGTCGGGGTCGGCGTCGGGTCGGTGCCGCCCCCGCCTCCGCCGGCCGGGTCCGAGGTGTCGCCGTAGATCACGCCCCGGCCGTTGGTGGCGACGTACACCCGGCCGTACACCCGCGGGTCACCGGTGATCGCCGCACCGGTCCAACCCCACTGGTGGGCGTCGTCGTTGATGCGCGTCCAGGTCACACCCTTGTCGGTGGAGCGGAAGATGCCGCGGACGCCGCCGATCTTCGCGCTGGTGTAGAGGGTCTGGTAGGACGCCCCGGTCGCCGCCTTGCCGAAGCCGACGGTGTCGGCCTGCTCGACGTTCGACAGCTTGGCGAAGGTCGTACCGCCGTCGGTGGAGTGCCACAGGCCGTAGGCCCCGTCGCTCGCCCCGCCCGCCAGCCAGACGTCGCCCTTCGCGCCGGGCAGCGCCTTGAAGCGCACGCTGTCACCGGAAGGCAGTCCGGCTGCGGCGGACGCGGTGAAGGTGGCGCCGCCGTCCGTACTGACGTAGAACTTCCCGGACTTGAACCCGTAGAAGGTCTTGGCGTCGGCCCGGTCGGACTCCACGATCGCACCGGGCGGGATGCCGCTGGACGCCGACCACGAGGAGCCGAAGCCGGTCGTGTACTGCACCCCGGTGCCCTGCGGGCTCCACACGAAGCGGCCGCCGTCCGACGCGGCCGCGACCGTACCGCCGCCCGACACCCCCGAAGGGTCCGTGCCCGCGAACCAGTTGGCGCCGTTGTCGGTCGAGAACGCCACATGCGCGCCGGAGTCGATGTTGCCGACCCGCACCACCGTGTTCGGGTTCGTCTCGGCGAAGTCCAGGCTGGTGGTCGTGGTGAAGTTCGGCGAGGTGTACATCATCGGCGGGACCGCGGTGAGATCGGTGTGGCGGAAGCCGCCGATGTCACCGAGCGCGCTGAGCAGGGGCGCCCCGGACGGGGGCGAGGCCAGGTCGTTGACGGCCGTCTCCTCCAGGCCCTTCACCATCGGCTTGACGGTGAACCGGGTGCCGCTGTCCCAGTTGGTGAGGTTCTCGGTGCCGTAGATCGTCGCGCCCGTGCCGTACATCATCCGGGCCGAGTTGAACGGGTCGATCTCCAACGCCTCGGTCATCCAGCCGAGTTTGGGCGTCTGCTCCGGCGGCGACGGGTTGGCGCCCCAGGTCAGCCACGGCGAGGAGGACACGTCCATGGTGAAGCGGTCGGCCCGGTTGGGGTACGACGTGTAGTCCCACGCCTTCGTCCAGGTGGCGCCGCTGTCCGTGGAGCGGAAGAGCTGCGTGTCCGGCCACCAGGAGCTGTACGCGGTCGCCATGACCGTGCCCGGGTGCTGCCGGTCGACGGTCAGGCCGCTGAAGCCGTAGTAGGTGTCCGCCTCGGCGACCGGGCTGATGTTCGTCCAGGCGCCGGTCGCGGTCGCGTACCGCCACAACTGGCCCTTGCCGCCGTCGTACGGGCCGCCCTTGTCGCTGTAGGCCAGGTAGAGGTAGCCGTTCTTGGCGTCCAGCACACCCTTGTGCGCCAGGTATCCGGTGGGCTGGCCCGCCAGCCGGGTCCAGGTCGCGCCCGCGTCCGTCGACCGGTACACCGCGTTGTTCTGGTCGGCGACCCCGACGTACACCGTCTTCGTCGCGGTGCCCGAGGTGCCGGTGGACTCGTCGAAGGTCACCCAGACGATGCCCTGGTTGTCACTGGCGTAGCCGGAGGTGTCGGTCGCGTCCTGCACATAGTTGCCCACGTTGGGGAAGCCGGTGACCTGCGACCAGGTCACCCCGGAGTCGGTCGACCGCCACAGGCCCTTGCCGCTGGGCGCGCCCAGGTACAGCACGCTGTCCTTGTTCGGGTCGATCGCCAGGCGCTCGCCCATGCCCCGGCCGGGCATGTTGCCGCCCAGTTTGAACGGCAGGTCCGTCTTCTGCCAGCTTGCGCCCCGGTCGGCGGACCTGAGCACGGCCCCGTTCCCGGGGTCCCAGCTGTTGGTGTACATGCCGACGGCCGCGTACACCTTGTTCGGGTCGACCGAGTCGGAGGCGAGGGAGACGACGCCCGTGTGGCCCCAGTCGTTCCAGCCGACCGAGTCCAGCAGCGGTGTCCAGGTCTTCGTCGACTCCTGCCAGCGATAGGCGCCGCCGATGTCGGTACGGGCGTAGGCGAGGTTCTTCTCGGAGCGGTTGAACACGATGCCCGGCACAAAACCGCCGCCGTCGATGCGGGCGTTCTTCCAGGTGTACGACTCGGCGGCGATCGTCACCTGCTTGCTCGGCGCGGCCAACGCGGACGCCGTGCCCGCGAGGAGGCCGGCCGTGAGCGCGAGCACGGCCGTGAGGATGCGGGTTCTTCGCACGGTGGGGTCCTTCCTTGACGGGGAGGAACGGGGAGGAGCGGGGGAGCGGAACAGCAGGGGCG
>NZ_VJZD01000464.1 GCF_009377175.1 Streptomyces adustus | reverse complement strand
AGGTGGGGTGGGGCCGACGTCCCGGTCGGTCCCTGGCCTCGCCCGCGGGGTCAGTCCTTGACCGCGCCCGCGGTGACCCCGGCGGCGACGTACCGCTGCGCGAGGACGAGAAGGGCGGTGGCGGGTACGGACGCGACGACGGCGGTGGCCATGATCGCGTTCCATTCCTGGTTGTTGTTGCCGATGTAGCGGTAGATGCCGAGGGTGATCGGGCGCAGGTCGCCGCCGCCGTCGAGGGTGTTGGCGAAGACGAAGTCGGACCAGGCCCACAGGAAGCCGAACAGCGAGACGGTGACCACGGCGTTGCGGCTCACCGGCAGCACGACGGACCAGAAGACGCGCAGCGCGCCCGCGCCGTCGATCCGGGCGGCGGCGGTGAGTTCGTCGGGGATGCCCGACATGAACGCGGCGAAGATCATGACGCCGAAGGGCACGGAGATGGTGGAGTCCGCGACGATCAGGCCCCACCAGGAGTTCAGCAGCCCGGCGTTGAGGAAGATGCCGTAGAAGCCCATCGCCATGACGATGCCCGGGATCATCTGCGCGATCAGCAGGGCCAGGCTCAGCAGGCCGCCGCCGCGCGGACGCAGCTTCGCCAGCGAGTAGCCGGCCGGGGCGGCGAGGACGAGGGTGAGGGCGACCGTGCCGAGGCCGATGAGCAGGCTGGTGCCGAGACAGGGCAACTGATCGCGCAGGACGGCCCGGTAGCCCTCGAAGGTGGGGTGCAGCGGGAGCAGGTCGGGCGGGGACTTGCGCATGTCCGACTGCGGGGTGAGGGACACGTTCAGCATCCAGTACACCGGGAACAGCATGAGCGCGGTGAGCAGGACGCCGATCACGGTGTGCCGGCGGGAGCCGGTGCGGGAGGCCACGGGGGGCCGGCGGGAGCCGGTGCGGGAGGTCACGCTTCCTGCCTCCTCTGGACGCGGATGTACAGCAGACCGAAGACGAGCGCGATGAGGACGAGGATGTTGCCGACGGCGGCGCCGGGGCCGAACTGCGGCAGCAGGGTGCCGAATCCGAGCTGGTACGACCAGGTGGCCAGGGTGGACGAGGAGTCGCCCGGACCGCCCTTGGTCATGATCCAGATCAGGTCGAACACCTTGAGCGTGTAGACCAGGCCCAGCAGCAGGGTGATCGCCGAGACCGGGCGCAGCAGGGGGAAGGTGATGCTCCAGAACTGCCGGCGGCCGCTCGCCCCGTCCAGCGCGGCTGCCTCGTACAGCTCCCGGGGGATGTTCTGGAGCCCGCTGTGCAGGATGACCAGGTTGAACGGGATGCCGATCCAGACGTTGGCGATGATCACCGAGGTCAGTGCCCGGTCCGGCGAGGTCAGCCAGTCGACGGGTGGCAGGCCGACCAGCTGGAGGGCGTAGTTGACCACGCCCGACTCACTGTTGAGCATCCATGACCAGGTGGACGCCGACACGATCAGCGGCAGCAGCCACGGGACCAGGAACAGCGCCCGCAGGGTGCCGGCGAGCCGGAAGTGCCGGTCGAAGAAGACCGCGAGGGCCAGTCCGGCCGTGTACTGGAATGCGATGGACACGAAGGTGAAGACCATGGTGTGGCGCAGCGCGGGTGCGAAGGCCGGATCGTCCAGCACCCGGGCGAAGTTGTCCCAGCCCGAGAACGGGGCGTCGCCCGCGACGAAGGACCGGACCGTGTAGTGCCGCAGGCTCAGGTCGAGGTTGCGGTAGAGCGGGTAGAGGTAGAAGGCGACGAGGTAGACGACGAGCGGGGCGACGAAGGCCGACGCGGTCAGCCGGCTCCGGCGGCGTCCGCGGCGGGCCGCCCCGTCGCGCCGGCCGACGGCGCCCGTCGCCTCGGCTCCGGCCGGTGACCGCCCCGGCAGGCGGCCGGCTCGGGCGATGGTCATACGAACTCCTGGATGCGGGTGCTGCTTGCCTGCTGGTGCCTGCCTGCTGCTGCTTGCCTGCCGGCGGCTCGGCCGCCGATCCGGTTCCGGACCGGTGTCGGCCCTTGGGTCAGCCCTTGGCCTTCCCGGCGGCCGTCTGCGCGGTGGCGAGGGCGTCCTTCGGGCTGCTGCCGCCGGACAGGGCCGACTGCACCGCGGTCCACAGGGGCTGCGAGATGACGGGGTACTTGGTGCCGAGGCCGCCGCTGGTACGGCCGCGGGCGGCGGCCACGGCCTCGACCCACGGCCGGAGCTTCGGGTTCGCCGCGACCTGCCGGGCCTGCACGGCCGCGGTGGGGGCCACGTAGGTCAGGGCGGTGTCGCTGGCCAGCAGGTTCTCCGAGCTGGTCAGACAGGTGACGATCTTCTTGCTGACGTCGTAGCGCGCGGTGTCCTGCTGCACGGGCACGGTGACGAACTCGCCGCCCGTCGGCACCGGCGCCGCACCGCCGTGCTGTCCGGGGATGCCGACGACCCCGTACTCGAATCCGGCCTTCTCGGCGTTGGCCAGCTGCCAGGTGCCGTTCTCGGCGAAGGCGTACTCGCCGGTGGCGAACTCCTGCCAGCTGGTGGTCTGGGTGTTCTGGAGTACGTCCTTGGGCGCGTAGCCGGCGTCGACCCACTGCTTCCACAGCGTCAGCGCGGCGACCGCCTGCGCGGAGTCGAGGTCCGTGAGATCGGCACCGGCGCCCCAGAACCACGGCAGGAACTGGAAGCTGCCCTCCTCCGTGTTGATCGCGGAGAAGGTGATGCCCTTCTTGCCCGCCGCGGCGACCTTCTTCAGGGCGGCCGTCAGCGACGCCCAGTCCTTGACGGAGGCGGGGTCGACACCCGAGGCCGTCAGGATCTTCTTGTTGTAGTAGATCGCCAGGGTGTTGGCGCCGATCGGCACCCCGTAGGAGGCGCCGTTCAGGGTGCCCGCGCCGATGATGTTCTGCTGCATCGCGGACGTGTCCAGCCCGAGGTCGCTCGTCTTGTTGAGGATCCCGGCCTCCACCAGCGTGGAGACGACCGGGTTGTCCACGAGCATCACGTCGGGGGCGTTGCCCTGCTGGGCGGCGAGCAGCGCCTTGTTGCCCAGGTCCGTGGTGTCGTACCCGGTGCGCTTGACGGTCACCCCGGCCTCGGTGCCGCACCGGGCGACGCGCCTGCCCCAGTCCGAGGAGGCGTCGAACTGCGGGTACGGGTCCCAGAACGTGTACGTCCCCGAGCCGGCGGAGGAGCCGGAGGAGCCCGAGCCGCCGCCCCCGCAGGCGGAGACGGAGACCAGGGTGGCGACGGCGGCGAGGCAGGCGAGGAGGGTGCGGCGGGTGCTTCTCATTGCGGTGACCTCGTTGTCATGGATGCGGGAGAGCGGGGCGGGTTGCAGGAGGCAGGCGCGGGGAGCGGGTCCGGGAGGCCGGGTGGGTTCGGAGG
>NZ_VJZD01000463.1 GCF_009377175.1 Streptomyces adustus | reverse complement strand
GGTCGGCGGGGTGGGCAAGGACCCCGTCAACGCGCCGATGATCCGGCACTGGTGCGAGGCGATGGGCGACACCGGCCCGGCATACCGGGGGCCCGACGCTGTCGCCCCGGCCACCATGCTCCAGGTGTGGACCATGGGCGGCCTGACCGGGCACGCGGATCACGCGGATCACGCGGGTCACGCGGGTCACGCGGAAAGCGCTGATGAGGCGGATCGGGCAGATCGGGCCGGGCGCGGCGGGCGGACGGAGGCGTACGACGAACTGCTCGCGCTGCTCGACGAGGCCGGCTGCACCTCGGTCGTCGCCACCGACAGCGAGCAGGAGTACCTGCGCCCGCTGCGCCCGGGTGACGAGATCACCTTCGAGGCGGTGATCGAGTCGGTGTCGGCGCGCAAGACGACCCGACTGGGCACCGGGTACTTCGTCACGACCCGGACGGACGTGCGCGTGGGCGCCGAGCTCGCCGGCACCCACCGATTCCGCATCCTCAAGTACGCGCCCGTACGCCGGCAGCCGAAGCCGCCGCGCCCCCGCCCGGTCGTCAACCGCGACAACGCCGGCTTCTGGGAGGGGGTGGCGCGGCGCCGGCTGCTCATCCAGCGCTGTACCGGCTGCGCCGCCCTGCGCCATCCGTGGCTGCCGGGCTGCAACGCCTGCGGCTGCCCGGACTGGGACACCGTCGAGGCGAGCGGCGCGGGCACGGTGTACTCGTACGTCGTCATGCACCACCCCCGCTTCCCGGCCTTCTCGCCGTCCGAGGGAGGTCCCGGCCCGGCGGGCCCCTACGCGGTCGGGCTGATCGAACTGGCCGAGGGGGTGCGGATGGTCAGCAACGTGATCGGGGTGCCGTACGACAAGGTGCGGATCGGGATGCCGGTGCGGCTCGTGTTCCAGACCTACGACGAGGACCTGGTGCTGCCCGTCTTCCGGGCCGGGGAGGGCGCCGCATGAGCGCGACGAGCGTGACGAGCGCGACGGCCGGGGACCGGCTGCCGCCGCTGGAGATCGAGATCACCCGCACGCTGATCGTCGCCGGGGCCGTCGCCTCCCGCGACTACCAGGACGTGCACCACGATCCCGAACTGGCCCGCGACAAGGGCTCCCCCGACATCTTCATGAACATCCTCACCACCAACGGCCTGGTCGGCAGGTACATCACGGACCACTTCGGCCCCTCGGCCGTGCTCCGCGGGGTGGCCATCCGGCTGGGCGCGCCCAACTACCCGGGGGACACCATGGTGTTGACCGGCAGGGTGGAGGAGGTCGACGGCGCCACCGTCACCGTCTGGGTGACCGGGACGAACGGCATCGGCCGCCATGTCACCGGCACGGTCACCCTCACCGTCCCGTCCGCCTCGCCGGGAGGCGCGGCATGAGCGTGCGCGGGCGGGACTCCCTCGGCGGGCGCGCGGCGATCGTCGGCATCGGGGCCACGGAGTTCTCCAAGGACTCGGGCCGCAGCGAGCTGCGGCTGGCGGCGGAGGCGGTGCGGGCGGCACTGGCGGACGCGGGGCTGACGCCGGCCGACGTGGACGGCCTGGTCACCTTCACGATGGACACCAGCCCGGAGATCACGGTGGCCCAGGCCTGCGGGATGGGCGAGCTGTCCTTCTTCTCCCGGGTGCACTACGGCGGCGGAGCGGCCTGCGCGACCGTCCAGCAGGCGGCGCTCGCCGTGGCGGCGGGGGTCGCGGAGGTGGTCGTCTGCTACCGGGCCTTCAACGAGCGGTCGGGGCGCCGCTTCGGCTCGGGGGTCCAGCACCGGGAGCCGTCGGCGGAGGGCGCGGCGCTCGGCTGGGCGCTGCCGTTCGGACTGCTCACCCCCGCCTCCTGGGTGGCGATGGCGGCCCAGCGCTATCTGCACGCCTACGGGCTGACCCCGGCGGCCTTCGGGCAGGTGGCCGTGGTGGACCGCGAGTACGCCGCGACCAACCCGGCGGCGTACTTCCACGGCAGGCCCATCACCCTCGCCGACCACGCCGCCTCCCGGTGGATCGTCGAGCCGTTGCGCCTGCTGGACTGCTGCCAGGAGACGGACGGCGGGCAGGCCCTCGTCGTCACCTCGGTGGAGCGGGCCCGCGATCTGCCGCACCCGCCGGCCGTCGTCGCGGCGGCCGCGCAGGGCGCCGGCCGCGCCCAGGAGCAGATGACCAGCTTCTACCGCGACGACCTGACGGGGCTGCCGGAGATGGGCGTGGTGGCCCGCCAGCTGTGGCGGACGTCCGGGCTCGGTCCCGCCGACATCGACGTGGGCATCCTGTACGACCACTTCACCCCGTTCGTGCTGATGCAGCTGGAGGAGTTCGGCTTCTGCGGGCGGGGAGAGGCCGCGGACTTCGTGGCCGAGCGGCGGCTGCCGGTCAACACCCACGGCGGGCAGCTCGGAGAGGCCTACCTCCACGGGATGAACGGCATCGCGGAAGCGGTACGCCAGCTGCGCGGCACGGCCGTGAACCGGGTACCCGGCGCCCGCCGGGCCCTGGTGACCGCGGGCACCGGGGTGCCGACGTCGGGGCTGGTCCTGGCCGCGGACGGCTGAGCCCCCAGGGGTCAACCCGCAGTAGACCCCGGCCGTGGCTCCACCTTCAGGAGGTGGGGCCGGCCCCACCCCTACAACCTGAGGGGGACACCCCTTCGGGACCTGCGGCCGATCCGCCCGGGCGCAGGTCGCTCATAGCGTGGAGCCATGACCACACCCGTCTGCACCAGCGCTTCCACCGCCGCTGCTCCAGCGCGGCAGAGCCGCCCGCAGCCCCGGCTCCGTCCGGCCGTCGGGGCCCCGGTCTACCCGTCGTTCTCGTCGTACGTACGGGCCCGGCAGCCGGTGCTGCTGCGGACCGCCCGGGCGCTGACCGCGAACCCGAGCGACGCCGAGGACCTGTTGCAGACCGCGCTGACCAAGACGTACGCCGCCTGGGAGCGGATCGAGGACCACCGGGCGCTCGACGGCTATGTGCGCCGGGCGCTGGTGAACACCCGCACCTCGCAGTGGCGCAAGCGCAAGGTCGACGAGTTCTCGTGCGAGGAACTGCCCGAGCCGGAGCCCGTGCCCGGCGGGGGAGACGACCCGGCCGAGCGGCAGGCGCTGCACGATGCGATGTGGCGGGCGATCATGAAGTTGCCCGACCGGCAGCGGGCGATGGTCGTCCTGCGGTACTACGAGGATCTGAGCGAGGTCCAGACGGCCGAGCTGCTCGGTGTCTCGGTCGGCACGGTGAAGTCGGCGGTGTCGCGCGCCCTCGGCAAGCTCCGCGAGGATCCCGAACTCGGGCTCGTCCGCTAGCGACCTGGTCCGTGGAGATGTGAAGGGGGCCCTGGGGAGGTCCTGGGGAGGCC
>NZ_VJZD01000462.1 GCF_009377175.1 Streptomyces adustus | reverse complement strand
CCGTGGGGATGGCGGGGAGGGTGGGGATGGCGGTGCCGACGTTGACCGTGCGGCTGTCCGACGTCTCGGTGATCTGCTCCGACTCGGCGGCGGCCTGGGCCGCGGCGCGACGGGCACCGTAACGGCGGTGCACCGCCTGCTTGGTGACACCGAGAGCGGAGCCCACCGCGTCCCACGAGAAGCCGAGCGAGCGGTCGAAGTCGACCGCGGCCGTCACCAGGGTCTCGACGCTGTCCCGCAGTTCCTGGGCCAGCCGGACCGTCGGGGCGGGGGCGCGTCCGTACACCACGAAGCCCGTGGAGGGGCCGGAGCGGCGCGGACGGTAGACGTTGCCCAACTGCGCCGTGAGCGTGCGGAGCGCGTCCACCTGGCGGCGGACCCGCTCGATGTCCCGCACCAGCAAGTGCAGGCTGGCCCGGGCCTGGGCGTCGTTGGTTGCGTGGTCGGCCATGAACAAGCCTCTCGAACCGGCGTTGAAAGGAAACGGACCGCACGGCGGCCCGCTGTGGTCAACTCTTTCTTGACCAACGCGTGTGAGCGCCGCTGGTCACGGTATGGGGGCGTATGGGCATCCGCGTACGCCCCCGGTGCGGACGTGCGCGCGGCCGGTGTGCGCGGGGCGGACTTGCGCGGTGTCGCCGTGGGCCGGGTCATAGACTTGTGCGCTGCCGTTGCCTTGCCCATCCCGCCCGAGAGGCCCGATCCCACCCATGAAGCTCGTCTTCGCCGGTACCCCCGAGGTCGCCGTTCCCGCTCTGGACGCCCTGATCGCCTCCGGGCGGCACGAGGTGGCCGCCGTCGTCACGCGCCCGGACGCACCGGCCGGGCGCGGCCGCAGGCTGGTCGCGTCCCCCGTGGCCCAGCGTGCGGAGGAGGCCGGGATCGAGGTGTTGAAGCCCGCGAAGCCGCGCGACCCGGAGTTCCAGGAGCGGCTGCGGGAGATCGCCCCCGACTGCTGCCCCGTCGTCGCCTACGGCGCCCTGCTGCCCAAGTCGGCCCTGGAGATCCCGGTCCACGGCTGGGTCAACCTGCACTTCTCGCTGCTGCCCGCCTGGCGCGGGGCAGCGCCCGTCCAGCACTCCATCATGGCCGGGGACGAGATCACGGGCGCCTCCACCTTCCTCATCGAGGAGGGCCTCGACTCCGGGCCGCTCTACGGCACCGTCACCGAGGAGATCCGGCCCACCGACACCAGCGGCGACCTGCTGACCCGGCTCGCCTTCGCGGGTGCCGGGCTGCTCGCCGCGACCATGGACGGGGTCGAGGACGGTAGCCTGCGGGCCGTGCCGCAGCCGGGCGAGGGCATCACCGTCGCACCGAAGATCACCGTGGAGGACGCCCAGGTGGACTGGGCCACCCCGGCGCTGCGGGTCGACCGGGTCGTCCGCGGCTGCACCCCGGCGCCCGGAGCCTGGACCACCTTCCGCGGCGAGCGGCTGAAACTCGTCCACGTCACCCCCCTGCCGGAGCGGAACGACCTCGCCCCGGGCGTCCTGGACGTCGCCAAGAACAACGTCTACGTCGGCACCGGCTCGTACGCGGTCGAGCTGCTGTGGGTGCAGGCCCAGGGCAAGAAGCCGATGCGGGCGGCCGACTGGGCGCGGGGCGCGCGCATCGGCCACGGGGAGAGCCTCGGGAGGTAGGGCCCTCCGCTCGGGTCGGATCGGCTTCGCCCGGGGCGGCTTTTCAGCCGCCCCGGGAGGGGTGCGGTGCGCGCGGCCGCGGGGTGGAGGAGCCCGGCGGGGGTCCGGGCACGGAGGCCGGGATCACCGGGACGTACGCTTGGGGCGTATCCCCATCTAACCTCCGGAGCACCTTTTTCGTGAGCGATACCTCCCGTGGGCCCCGCAAGCCGGGCAAGCCCTACCGACGACCCCAGAAGGACCCCGTCCGCATGCTCGCCTTCGAGGCGCTGCGAGCCGTGGACGAGCGGGACGCGTACGCGAACCTCGTACTGCCGCCGCTGCTGCGCAAGGCGCGCGAGAAGGGCGACTTCGACGGACGGGACGCCGCCCTGGCCACCGAGCTGGTGTACGGGACGCTGCGGCGGCAGGGGACGTACGACGCGGTCATCGCCGCCTGCGTCGACCGGCCGCTGCGCGAGGTGGACCCGCCGGTCCTCGACGTGCTGAGCCTCGGCGCGCACCAGCTGCTCGGGACCCGGATCCCGAGCCACGCCGCCGTGTCCGCCTCCGTGGAACTCGCCCGGGTCGTGCTCGGCGACGGGCGGGCCAAGTTCGTCAACGCCGTGCTCCGGAAGATCGCGCAGCACGACCTCGACTCCTGGCTGGAGCAGATCGCGCCGCCCTACGACGACGATCCCGAGGAGCACCTCGCGGTGGTGCACGCGCACCCGCGCTGGGTCGTCTCCGCGCTGTGGGACTCGCTGGGCGGCGGCCGCGCGGGCATCGAGGACCTGCTGGAGGCCGACAACGAGCGGCCCGAGGTGACGCTGGTGGCCCGGCCGGGCCGGGCCGGCACGGAGGAGCTGCTGACGGAGGAGGCCGCCGTACCGGGGCGCTGGTCGCCGTACGCCGTACGGCTCACCGAGGGCGGCGAGCCCGGTGCCATCCAGGCCGTGAAGGACGGCCGGGCCGGGGTGCAGGACGAGGGCAGTCAGCTCGTCGCGCTCGCGCTCGCGAACGTGCCGGTCGAGGGGCGGGACGAGCGGTGGCTCGACGGGTGTGCCGGGCCGGGCGGCAAGGCCGCGCTGCTGGCCGCCCTCGCCGCGGAGCGCGGCGCGACGCTGCTCGCCTCCGAGAAGCAGCCGCACCGGGCCGGCCTGGTGGCGAAGGCCCTGGCCGGCAACCCCGGGCCCTACCAGGTCATCACGGCCGACGGGACCCGGCCGCCGTGGCGGCCCGGAGCCTTCGACCGGGTGCTCATGGACGTGCCTTGCACCGGCCTCGGCGCCCTGCGTCGGCGGCCCGAGGCGCGCTGGCGGCGTCGTCCGGACGACCTCGACGCGTTCGCCCCGCTCCAGCGCGGGCTGCTGCGTACGGCCCTGGAGTCGGTGCGGGTCGGCGGTGTGGTCGGCTACGCCACCTGCTCGCCGCACCTCGCCGAGACCCGGGCGGTCGTCGCCGACGTCCTCAAGCAGTTCCCGGACGCCGACCTGATCGACGCCCGGCCCTTCCTGCCGGGCGTACCGGCACTGGGCGACGGCCCCGACGTACAGCTGTGGCCGCATCTGCACGGGACCGACGCGATGTACCTGGCCCTCATCCGCCGCACGGCCTGACCGCCCGGCGGCCCGGCCCGGCTTGCCTGCCAGGCGGGCCCGGCCCCGGCCCGCCTGCCCTGCCCGGCGGGCCTGGCCCCCCGGCCCGCCCGGCGTGCCTGCCCGGCCCGTCCGGCCCGTCCGGCGCCCCCGGGCGTCCCGGCGGGCCCGGCCCCGGCTCTGTCC
>NZ_VJZD01000461.1 GCF_009377175.1 Streptomyces adustus | reverse complement strand
CTGCTGCTCGCCGCCGACCTGCCCGCCTTCCGCCCCGCCCGCAACCGCCTCACCCACCCCCAGGGCCGGGTCCAACTCCGCTTCGGCCGCGACGGCTTGTGGTACGCCTACGAGTCGGACCCCGGCGCCGACGACTGGTGGCCCCGCGGCACCCCCGACCTCGACCCGGTCGGCGCCCTGACCGGCCTGGGCGGCGGCGACGAGCTCTGACCGGCGGCACCGTCACGGGCGGTTCCGGGCTCCGCGCGACATGCCCGTCCAGCCGGTCTCGCCCCTCGGCCCGATGCGGAAATCCGTTCGCACCGAGACCGTTTCCTGCGAGTTTCGGCCTTTGTGGAACGACAAGGCGCGCCTCCCTGTGGGCCCTGGTATAGGTGCTTCTGTGATACATGAGAGGGTCAGAAGGGTGAGCGAGACACCACCGAACAGCCTGCAATACCGCTTCGACGGTCCGGAAGACGCCCCCGTCCTGATCCTGGGTCCCTCACTGGGGACCACCTGGCACATGTGGGACCGTCAGGTCCCGGAGCTGACCAGGCAGTGGCGGATCTTCCGGTTCGACCTGCCCGGACACGGCGGCGCGCCCGCGCACCCGGCAGGCGCGGTGTCCGATCTGACCGACCGGCTGCTGGCCACGCTCGACTCGCTCGGCGTGCAGCGCTTCGGCTACGCGGGATGCTCCCTCGGCGGCGCGATCGGCGTCGAGCTGGCCCTGCGCTACCCCGAGCGGCTCGCCTCGCTCGTACTGATCGCCGCCTCGCCCCGGTTCGGCACGGCCGACGAGTTCCGCCGGCGCGGGGTGGTCGTCCGTACGAACGGGCTCGACCCCATCGCCCGCTCCTCCCCGGACCGCTGGTTCACCGGCGGGTTCGCGGCCGCCCAGCCCGCGATCACCGAGTGGGCGGTGCAGATGGTGCGCACCACCGACCCCGGTTGCTACATCGCGGCCTGCGAGGCGCTCGCCGTGTTCGACGTGCGGGACGAACTGGCCCGCGTCGGTGTGCCGACCCTCGTCCTGGTCGGCTCGGAGGACCAGGTCACCGGCCCCGCCGAGGCCCGCACCCTGGTCGCCGGCATCCCGGACGCCCGCCTCGCGGTCGTCCCCGGCGCCTCCCACCTGGTCCCGGTGGAGCAGCCGGCCGCCGTCACCGACCTGCTCGTCCACCACTTCTCGACCGCCTGGGATCCCGGCTTCGACTCGGCCACCGGTCAGGTCGCCCTTCCGCCGGCCCCGGCCGGCCCGGTCCCCGCCCTGCTCCAGCCGGCGGCGCCCATCGCCGCGATCGCCCCGGCCGTCGTACCGGCGCAGTCCTGGGGCGAGACGGACCGGTACGAGACCGGGCTGAAGGTGCGCCGGGAGGTGCTCGGCGACGCCCATGTCGACCGGGTGCTGTCCCAGGCCGACGACTTCTCCGGCGACTTCGAGGAGTTCGTCACCCGCTACGCGTGGGGCGAGATCTGGGACCGGCCCGGACTCGACCGGCGCTCGCGCAGCTGTGTCACCCTCACCGCGCTGGTCGCGGGGGGCCACCTGGAGGAGCTCGCGTTCCACACCCGGGCCGCGCTGCGCAACGGCCTGACCCCGGACGAGATCAGGGAAGTGCTGCTCCAGGCGGCCGTCTACTGCGGGGTGCCGGCGGCGAACAGCGCGTTCCGGGTGGCCCAGCAGGTCATCCGTGAGGAGACCACGCTCGCCGAGTGACCCCTGGACCGGGGACGCGCCCAGGGCACCGTCCTCAGCCCCCGCCGCCGGGTCGGCGGGGGCAGGATGGGACTCATGAAGCTCACGAAGAAGGCGCATTCCTGTGTCCGGCTGGAGAAGGACGGCCGGACGCTCGTCCTGGACCCCGGGATGTTCAGCGAGGCGGACGCCGCGTCCGGGGCGGACGCGATCCTCGTCACCCACGAGCACCCCGACCACTTCGACGAGGGACGGCTGCGGGCCGCCCTGGAGGCGGACCCGGCCGTCGAGATCTGGACCCTCGCGTCCGTCGCGGACCAGCTCTCGGCCGCCTTCCCCGGGCGGGTGCACACCGTCGGCCACGGCGACGCCTTCACCGCGGCCGGCTTCGACGTCCAGGTGCACGGCGAGCTGCACGCGGTGATCCACCCGGACATCCCGCGCATCACGAACGTCGGCTACCTCGTCGACGGCGGCCGGCTCTTCCACCCGGGCGACGCGCTGACCGTCCCCGACCACCCGGTGGAGACCCTGATGCTGCCGGTGATGGCCCCGTGGAACAAGATCTCCGAGGTCATCGACTACGTCCGCGAGGTCGAGCCGCAGCGCGCCTACGACATCCACGACGCCCTGCTCACCGACCTCGCCCGCCCGATCTACGACCGGCAGATCGGCGCCCTCGGCGGCACGGAGCACCTGCGGCTGAGCTCGGGGGAGTCGGCGCAGCTGTAGCGGGGGAGCGGGGATCGGGGCCGTTGTCGTACCCGCCCGGTAGGTTGTGGGGCATGCGCATCGCCACCTGGAACGTGAACTCGATCACCGCCCGTCTGCCGAGGCTGCTGGCCTGGCTGGAGAGCAGCGGCACGGACGTGCTGTGCCTCCAGGAGGCCAAGATCGCCGAGGCGCAGTTCCCGTTCGACCAGCTGCGCGAGCTGGGCTACGAGGCCGCGGTGAACGCGACCGGCCGGTGGAACGGCGTGGCGGTGATCTCCCGCGTCGGCCTCGACGACGTGGTCAAGGGCCTGCCCGGCGGCCCCGACTACGAGGGTGTGGAGGAGCCCCGGGCGGTCTCCGCGACCTGCGGTCCGGTCCGCGTCTGGTCGGTGTACGTGCCCAACGGACGCGAGGTCGGCCACCCGCACTACGCCTACAAGCTCCAGTGGTTCGAGGCGCTGAAGGCGGCCGTCGCGGGCGACGCGGGCGGCAGCCGCCCGTTCGCCGTCCTCGGCGACTACAACGTGGCGCCCACGGACGACGACGTGTACGACGTGGCCGTCTTCGAGGGCCTCACCCATGTCACGCCCGCCGAGCGCGCCGCCCTGGCCGAGCTGCGCGGGACGGGCCTGTCCGACGTGGTGCCGCGGCCGCTGAAGTACGCGCACCCGTACACGTACTGGGACTACCGCCAGCTCGGCTTCCCCAAGAACCGCGGTATGCGCATCGACCTGGTGTACGGCAACGAGCCGTTCTCGAAGGCGGTCAAGGACGCGTACGTGGACCGGGAGGAGCGCAAGGGCAAGGGCGCCTCGGACCACGCGCCGGTGGTCGTGGACCTGGACGTCTAGCCGGTCCCGGCCGCAGCGTGGCGGAGCGGCGGACAGCGCGCGGCCCCGGCACGGCCCGGCTCACAGCAGGGCCAGGTCCACCGAATCCGCCAGCGCGGCGAGCCCGGCGTCGCCGGGATGCAGATGGTCCCCGCTGTCGTAGCCGGGCAGCATCCGGGTGGGGCG
>NZ_VJZD01000460.1 GCF_009377175.1 Streptomyces adustus | reverse complement strand
GACGGGCACGGCCGTCTCGATCCTCGGGGTCGCCCCGACCGACACCCAGCGCGGACTGGCCCGCGCGGTCGGCGACCCGCGCGGACTCGTCGCCGACGCCGAACCCCGGGACGTGACGGTGGACGGCCCGGCTGCCCGGCGGGCCGGGTCCCCGCGGACTCGCCCGGACGGCAACCCGGTAGGGTCCCGCGCATGACCGCCGTTCTGTTCGACTTCTCCGGCACTCTCTGCCGTATCGAGTCCGTCGACTCCTGGCTGCGCGCGGTGCTCACCGAGGCCGATCTCACGCTCCCCGAGGCCGAGTTGGCCGAAACGGCCCAGGCGCTGGAACGGTCCGGAGCGCTGCCCGGCGGAAGCACCCCCGCCCATGTCCCGCGGGAACTCGCCGAGTTGTGGGCGACCCGGGACTCCAGTGCCGAGCGGCACCGGGCCGCGTACACCGGCCTGTCCCGTCAGGTCCCGCTGCCGGACGCGCGGTTGCACGACGCGCTGTACGACCGGCACAGGACTCCGGCCGCGTGGGCGCCGTACCCGGACGCCGTCGAGGTGCTGCGGGCCTTGCGCGAGGGCGGGATCGGCGTGGGCGTGGTGAGCAACATCGGCTGGGACCTGCGTCCGGTGTTCCGGGAGCACGCCCTCGATCCGTTCGTGGACAGTTACACCCTGTCCTACGAACACGGCGTCCAGAAGCCGGATCCCCGGCTGTTCGCGGCCGCCTGCGCCGCGCTCGGCACCGATCCGCGGGACACGCTCATGGTGGGCGACGAGCGCCGCGCGGACGGCGGCGCCGCCGCTCTCGGCTGCCGGGTCCATTTCGTCGACCCGCTGCCGATCGCCGAACGCCCGGACTCCTTGCGTCCGATACTCGGCATGGTGGGCTGACGGCCGCGACACTCCGGGGCGACCCGGGACAAAACACCGAAGACGCCCGACACACAGCACACATCGCCTAAGGCAACTATCACTGCGGGAAGGACGCCCGCCTCGGACGATCCCCCGCGTCGCCCGAGGCGGACGACAGCCCGGCCGGCCCCACACAGGGGTCGGCCAGGACGCGTTGAGTATAGTTGGCTGTCGGCCAGTCAACGCAGGAGTTCCAGCATGTCCCCGCGCAGCGCCTCGGTCAATGAAGAATTGCGGCGGCGTTCCCGGGAACGGCTGCTTCAGGCGGCGGTCGAACTGGTCCGGGAGCGCGGGTACGAGGCCACGACCCTCGGCGACATAGCCGACCGTGCGGGATCCGCGCGGGGCCTGGTCTCCTACTACTTCCCCGGCAAACGCCACCTCGTGCAGTCGGCCGTGCACCGGCTGATGCACCGCACCCTGGACGAGGCGCTGGAGCGCGAGCCGCACACCGAGGACGGCCGGGAACGCATGGCACGCGCCGTCGACGCGATCCTCGGACTGGCCCGCGACCAGCCCGTGCTGATGCGCACGCACATGGCGGGCCTGCTCCAGGCCGAGGGCTTCGTGCAGTGCCCCGAGCAGCAGCGGCTGGCCGAGCTGCTGCGGGACACCGTGGTCCGGCGCGGCTTGCAGAACGTCGACGCCGACTACCCGATGCTGCGTTCCCTGCTGATGGGCGCCGTGTACGCGATGGTCCTGCCGAACGTGCCCCTGCCGATCACACCGCTGCGCGCCGAGCTGTTCGAACGGTACGGGCTGGACTGGGAGATGGGGGTCCCGCCGGACACCGAGGCGGCCGACGGGACGGGACAGACGGACATGTCGCGGTTCTTCGCGACGGACGGCCGACCGGTCGATCAGTCGAAGTAGTCCGGCTGGGTCTGCACGTTCAGCTCGCGCAGCCGCACCCGCTTCGCCGGATCCGTGCGCCGGTCGCTGAGCTTCAGGACGTCGAAGCCCTTGGCGATGTCGTTGGAGTAGATGTAGCCGTTGTAGTAGTACGCCGACCACGAGCCGCCGATGGAGAGCGTGGTGGTGGACAGCGGACCGCGCTCGAAGTAGGCGATCTCCTTGGGCGCGGTGGAGTCGGTGAAGTCCCAGACCGAGACGCCGCCCTGGTACCAGGCCTGGACCATGATGTCCTTGCCCTTGACCGGGATCAGCGAGCCGTTGTGGGCCACGCAGTTCTCGGTGTCGGCCTGGTGGCGGGGGATCTTGTAGTAGGCGCGGAAGACGAGCTTGCGCCGGTCGCCCTTGCCGACGATGTCGTAGATGCCGTCGGCGCCGCGGTCCGGACCCACGGTCGCGTTGCAGGTGGCCGCGCCACCGCCGCCGAGCTCGTCGGTGAACACGACCTTGTTCGCCTTCTGGTTGAAGGTCGCCGAGTGCCAGAACGCGAAGTTGACGTTGTCCTCGACCTGGTCGATGACCTTCGGGTGCTCGGGGTCCTTGATGGAGAACAGGATGCCGTCGCCCATGCACGCGCCCGCGGCCAGGTCCTGCTCCGGCAGCACGGTGATGTCGTGGCAGCCGGTGGTCTTGGAGACACCGGGGTTGGTGGGCGCGCCCGGGTTGCCGCCGCCGTCCGGACCCTCGCCGGGGAACAGCACGGGGAAGCTCACCACCGCGGCCTTCTCGGGGGCGTTGCGCGGCACCTTGATGACCGAGATGCCGTCGTGCGGCGGCTGGCAGTCGGGGTAGGTGGCGCTCGGCGAGTACGAGGAGACGTAGATGTAGACGTTCCTGCGCTCGGGCACCAGGGAGTGGGTGTGTGAACCGCAGGCGGTCTCGACGGCGGCGACGTACTTCGGGTTGGCCTTGTCGCTGATGTCGAAGATCTTCATGCCTTCCCACGACGACTTCTCGGTCGCGGGCTGCGTGGTGCTGTTGCAACTGCTGTCGCTGCGCGAGGAGTCGGTGGACAGGAACAGCAGGTCGCCGGAGACGGAGACGTCGTTCTGCGAGCCGGGGCACAGCACCTGGGCAACCGTCTTCGGCGCCTTCGGGTTGCCGATGTCGAAGATCCGGAAGCCGTCGTAGTTGCCGGCGAAGGCGTATCTGCCCTGGAAGGCAAGATCCGAGTTGAGGCCGGTGAAGGCCTCCTTGGGGACGTTGGCCAGGTGCTCGATGTTGGTGGAGTGGACGATCTCGTCCTGGCCGGGTATCCCGCCGTCGGCGATCGCCCGCGCCGCCCGGGCCTCGGCCCCGGCGGAGACCTCCTGCTGCGTCGCCGGGCCGTCCCCCGGGTCGGGGGTGGCGGCCGCCGGTACCGCGGTGAGCAGTGCGGTCAGGAGTCCGGCCACGACCGCGCCGACTCCGGTTGCTCTGTGCCGTGTTCGGGGACGGTTCAACAGGGTCACTGCATCCTCCCTCGTTGCCATGCACACGGGAACGCTTCACGCTCCCCCGAAGTATCGTCTTCGTCATGCACATACCAAAAGAGGGCAACGGGACAGTCAGGGAACCGCCCGATCCATGACACGCAGGGCGCCCCTCCCGCCCCGCCTCCCCTGTCCGTACC
>NZ_VJZD01000045.1 GCF_009377175.1 Streptomyces adustus | reverse complement strand
GCCCCCGCCACCGCGACGACCGGACGCCCCGCCTCCGTGCACGCTCTCGCCGTCATCGCCGTACGGGAGCGTCCGCTGGTACTCACCGCTGGCGCCGACGGCCGGCCCCGCGCCTTCGATCTGCGCGAAGGCACCCCCTGCGGACCGGCGTTCACCCCCGCGACCACGCCGGTGCAGGCCCTGGCGACCACGTTCCTCGACGACGGACCGGTCCTCGTGTCGGCGGGCACCGACGGCCTGCTGAACCTGTGGGACGTGGAGAGCGGCGCGCGTCGGGGCCTGCCACTGGCCGGGCACGTCGGCGGGGTCAACGCGCTGGCCTGCACGACGGTGGGCGAACGACCGGCCGTACTGTCATGCGGCGACGACGGCAGCCTGCGCTCATGGGACCTGGCGACGGGACTCCCGCTCGCCCCGCCCGTGCAGGCCCATCAGGGCTGGGCCACCGCGCTGTCCTGCACCATGACCGACGACGGCGTTCCGCTCGCCGTCACAGGAGGGCAGGACGGCGCCGTACGCCTGTGGGACCTGTCGGACCCGCAGCACATACGGGGGTACGGGGACCCGCTGCCTGCCGTCGGCGGGGTGAACGCGCTCGCCTGTGGTGCGGGACCGGACGGACCCCTGGTGGTCTCGGCGGACGACGGCGCCGTCCGCGTCTGGAGTCCGACAGCGCAGGACGCCGTCGTCAGCATCGGTGTGCCGGGCGCGGTGCAGTCGTTGCTGGCGTGCGGCGACCGGTTGGTTCTGGGATGCGAGTGGGAGATCGTCGTGCTGCGCCGCGTCGGCTGACCTCCGGAGACCGCAGGGACGCGATCAGCGCACGCGGGCCAGTTCGGCAGCCACCTCGGGCACGGCCAGGTAGCGCGTCGCCTTGTGGGAGGCGACCAGGCCCAGGCTCACCTCATGATGGGCGTCGATGCCCGGGAACGCGGCGGGCAGGTCGCGGGGGATCGCCACGACGTCCCCGATGTCGGCGATGTTCACCCACCGTCTCACGCCCGGCGGTCGCTGCCCGATCCGCTCCTCGTTGCCCGGTCCCAGGGACAGGCGGTCGCGGATCGCCCCGGGCAGGCCCAGCGGCGAACCCAGCGTGATCAGCAGATCGAGCTCCACCGGACGGTGCCACAAGGTCTCGTAGGCGACCACGCTGCCCAGCGAGTGCGCGATCAGCGCCCTGGGTCGTCGGCGCTCCAGGACCGCGCTGAGCTCGTCTCGCACGTTCGCACGCCGCTGCGAGGCGGGATGGTCCAGGTATGTATCGGCCTCTCGGCAGAACAACACCACCACCCGTCTGGCCAGGTCGCCGTGACGGCGGGCGATCCACTCGGCGATCTGGCGCACCGGCAGCCCGGCCCGGCCCATGAGGACCTCGTCGGGGGCGCCGAGCGCTGCTGCCCAGTCCGCGAGCATCTGCCGGCCTGTCGCCCCCAGGAGTTCCGGGTCCTCGGCCGTCGCTCCCTGAGCCGTGCCCAGATGCAGCAGATGCGCGTAGTAGGCGGCTTCAAGGCCGCCTTGCTCGTAGGAACGGCCGTCGTAATCGGTGCCCAGTGCCGCACCCCATTCGGCGGCCAGCGCCTGCGCGGCCCCTTCCGCGCTCCCGGCCTGCGCAAGGTAGCGGTAGCAGCGGATCCCGTGAATGCCGACGATCATCGAACCCCCGGACAACGCTCGCCTGACCTCGTGGGGTCCAGCGTAGGACAGCAACTACCGCTCCATCGGCAGAATTTGATTCTCGACCGGCGATCTCGGGCGCCCGAGAAAACCGCCGGCACGCTGGGACCATCGCCATCCATCTTGAATGCTGAGATGGTTATGTCCACCATGTGATTACCCTCTTGGGATGGGTCCCGCGTTCTGCCACGATCCCTATCAACCAGGTAGGAAAACTAGGAATCGGGGGGTGGCCGTGGGAGCGCTCAGCTGCGCAGACCGGGTGCTGTCCGTGCTGACTTCGCGTCGTCACATCGACTTCGCCCGTACGTCCAGCGCCATCTGTCGGACCGTCTGAGACCTCAACGCGTCATGCCACACCTCCTTGATCGCCCCTCCTTCCCTGAGAGGACACCTCCGTGTCTGCCGCAAGACCGCTTACGACTCTGCGCACCCTCGCCGTCATGGCCACGCTTCCGCTCCTGCTCACCGCATGCGGCTACGGCTCCGCATCGACCGACGACAGCAAGCAGGCCCCGGCTGCCGCGGCAGGCGCCAAGAAGCTCTCCGCCGACGAAGTGAAGATCGGCTACTTCCCCAACCTGACGCACGCCACCGCTCTGGTCGGCGTCCAGGAGGGCCTGTTCCAGAAGGAGCTCGGCGGCACCACGATCAAGGCCTCGACCTTCAACGCCGGCCCGTCCGAGATCGAGGCGCTCAACGCCGGTTCCATCGACATCGGCTGGATCGGCCCCTCCCCCGCCATCAACGGCTACACCAAGTCGGGCGGCAAAAACCTGCGGATCATCGGCGGTTCCGCCTCCGGCGGCGTGAAGCTGGTCGTCAACCCGAAGAAGATCAAGTCCCTGGACGACGTCAAGGGCAAGAAGATCGCCACGCCTCAGCTCGGCAACACCCAGGATGTCGCGTTCCTCAACTGGATCGCGGACCAGGGGTGGAAGGTGGACGCCGAGAGCGGCAAGGGCGACGTCTCCGTCGTCCGCACCGACAACAAGATCACCCCGGACGCCTACAAGTCCGGCTCCATCGACGGCGCCTGGGTTCCTGAGCCGACCGCCTCGAAGCTGGTTGCCGAAGGCGCCAAGGTGCTGCTCGACGAGTCGACGCTGTGGCCCGACAACAAGTTCGTGATCACGAACATCATCGTGTCGCAGAAGTTCCTGAAGGAACACCCGGATGTCGTCGAGGCCGTCCTGCGCGGCTCGGTGAAGACGAACGCGTGGATCAACGCCAACCCCGAGAAGGCGAAGACCTCCGCCAACTCTGCGCTGGAGAAGCTGTCCGGCAAGGCGCTGCCCGCCGACGTCATCGACCCGGCCTGGAAGTCCGTCACGTTCCTCGACGACCCGCTGGCCTCCACCCTCAACAGCGAGGCCGAGCACGCGGTCAAGGCCGGTCTGCTGGACAAGCCCGACCTGAAGGGCATCTACGACCTCGCACCGCTCAACAAGGTCCTCAAGGCCGAGGGCAAGACCGCGGTCGACGACGCCGGTCTCGGCGCCAAGTAACGACCACCGGTCCCGACGAGTTCCCAGGAGGTGACGACCATGGCCGCCACATTCACCAGCACGGTCGAGGACACCACGGCGGTGACGTACGCCGCCCGTATCGAGCACGTCTCGAAGTCCTTCCCCGTCCGGGGCACGCCCGGCGGATCGCAGCTCGTGCTGGACGACATCACGCTCGATGTCGCACCGGGCGAGTTCGTCACCCTCCTGGGGGCCTCGGGCTGTGGCAAGTCCACCCTGCTGAACCTGGTCGCGGGACTGGACCGGCCGTCCGCCGGCTCGATCGGCACGGACGGCCGGCCCGCCCTGATGTTCCAGGAGCACGCCCTGTTCCCGTGGCTGACCGCGGGCAAGAACATCGAGCTCGCGCTGAAACTGCGCGGGGTCGCCAAGCCGGAGCGCCGTCAGGAGGCGGAACGGCTGCTGGGACTCGTACGGCTGGAAGGCGCGTACGGCAAGCGGGTGCACGAGCTGTCGGGCGGCATGCGCCAGCGCGTCGCGCTGGCCCGGGCGCTGGCCCAGGACAGCCGACTGCTGCTGATGGACGAGCCGTTCGCGGCGCTGGACGCCATCACCCGGGACGTCCTGCACGATGAACTGACGCGCATCTGGCAGGAGACGGGACTGTCGGTGCTGTTCGTGACGCACAACGTGCGTGAGGCGGTACGACTGGCCCAGCGCGTCGTGTTGCTGTCCTCGCGGCCGGGGCGGATCGCCCGGGAGTGGACGGTCGGCATTCCGCAGCCGCGCCGCATCGAGGACAGCGCGGTCGCCGAGCTGTCCGTCGAGATCACCGAAGAACTGCGTGGGGAGATCCGCCGCCATGGCCAGCACTGACACCGGCGCCGACACCGAGAAGGACGGCGCCACGGCACTCGGGGACCGCCGGACGTCGAGTGATCTCGCGGGAGTGGAGGCCGGGCTCGACGCCCTGGACTCCGTGCAGGCCGGTGGTCCTGCGCCGCTGCGCGAGACGCTGATACGCAAGGTCCTGCCCCCCGTCACCGCCGTGGCACTGGTGCTGGTCGTCTGGCAGGTGCTGGTGTGGGCGCACGTCGCCCCCGACTACAAGCTGCCCGCGCCCTCCGACGTGTGGGGCGAGGTGCACGACGCCTGGACCCAGGGCACGCTGCTCGGCTACATCTGGACCAGCGTCTCGCGCGGTCTGCTCGGCTTCCTGCTGGCGCTCGCCATCGGTACGCCACTCGGCCTGCTGGTCGCCCGGGTGGCGTTCGTCCGGGCGGCCATCGGTCCCATCCTGTCGGGCCTGCAATCGTTGCCGTCGGTGGCCTGGGTGCCGCCCGCGGTGATCTGGCTGGGCCTCAACGACTCGATGATGTACGCCGTGATCCTGCTCGGCGCGGTCCCGTCCATCGCCAACGGCCTGGTCGCGGGCATCGACCAGATCCCGCCGCTGTTCCTGCGGGCCGGCCGGACGATGGGCGCGACCGGTCTGCGCGAGGCGCGGCACATCGTGATGCCGGGGGCGCTGCCCGGCTATCTGGCGGGACTCAAGCAGGGCTGGGCGTTCTCCTGGCGGTCACTGATGGCCGCCGAGATCATCGCCTCCTCACCTGATCTGGGCGTCGGCCTGGGCCAGTTGCTGGAGAACGGGCGCAACAACTCCAGCATGTCGCAGGTGTTCCTGGCCATCTTCCTGATCCTGCTCGTCGGCATCGCCATCGACCTGCTGATCTTCAGCCCGCTGGAGCGGTGGGTACTGCGCAGCCGTGGCCTGCTGGTCACCCGCTGAGCGAACGGATCACGAGCGACACGGAGTGCGCGCCCGACCCGTCGGCCACGCGCACTCGGCACCGGCCCGCACAGGCGTCATCGCCGCACGCGGGCCGGTTTCGTCGTGTGCGCAGGAGGCGGGTTCTGCCGACGTCGGGGCGCGGGTGAATCGGGTGAGCGTGATCGCGGTACAGAAAGTGCCGCCGAGATTGATCTCGGTGGGCCGGCACCCGACCTGTCGTGGCGCCGTCGCGGCAGGCGTCACGACAGCTCGGGTGCGCTCTCCCGGGCGGGATCCTCGGATGCCGGGTGGTCCGGACCGCCGTTCGGAGCGGCGGCACGCAGCGCCGCTTCGACCCGGCGGTTGCTGGTCATGGATGCCGTGACGGCCGTCATCGTCAAGAGGAGGCCGGCGGCGGCGTAGAGCGGGGTGCGGATGTCGTAGGTGGTGGCCAGCCAGCCGCCGAGGAAGGCCCCGACGGGCGCGGCACACATGGCCAGCATGCGGGAGGTGGAGGCGACGCGGCCCATCAGGTGGCCCGGGACTATCGCCTGCCGGAGGGAGGGCCCGAGCACCATCGTGGCGCCCATGCCGGCCCCGCAGACGGCGAGCGCCAGCCCGGCCACGTACGGGTTCGGGGCAGCGGCCAGGCCCAGGATGGCAAGCCCTTCGACGGCGGCCGTACAGGTCAGCGCGGTGCCGGTGCCGAGTCGTCGGCCGAGGTAGGAGGCGATGCCCGCACCGAGCAGGCCGCCGGTGGCCTCCGCCGTGAGGAGCAGACCGAAGCCATAGGTGTCGATGCCGAGGCGGTCGTGCGCGAAGAGGGCGAGGACGGTCTCCACAGCGAGGAAGGCGACGTTCCCGACCGCCGGGCGCAGCGCCAGCCCGAGCAGCACCCGGTCCCGGAAGACGTACGAGGCCCCGGCCCGCGCCTGCCGAAGCAGCGACTCGCGGACCTCCGGCACGGGCCGGGGCATGGCGGGCAGCGTACGTACGAGCAGCGCGGAGAGCAGGAACGACACCGCGTCGGTGAGCAGCGGAACCGCCCGCCCGAGCGCGAGCAGCGCACTGCCCGCAGGTGGCCCCGCGAAACCGGACATGGCGGTCTGGGCGCCGCGCAAGCGGGAGTTGGCGCGCTCCAGGAGTGCGGGGTCGCGGCGGAGCAGCTCCGGCAGATAGGCCGTGGCGGCCGTATCGAAGAAGAGTTGGCCGAGGCCGAGCAGGAAGGCGACGGCCGCGAGCAGCGCGACGCTCAGCACGTCGAGCGCTGCCGCCGCCGCGGGTATCGCGAGCAGCACCGCACGTGCCGTGTCCGCGACCCACATCGTGCGTCGGCGATCCCAGCGGTCCACCAGCGCACCGCCGAGCACCCCGAAGAGCAGCCACGGCAGCGTCCCGGCGGCGGTGACGACGGCGAGCGCCATCGGATCCCGCGTCAACGTCAGCGCGATCAGCGGCAGCGCGGCATGCGTTACCCCGTCGCCGAGCGAGGAGATGGTCTGCGCGGTCCACAGCCGTCCGAACCCGGTCGGCAACTTCCGGCTGTCCGAGGTCACTTGGCGCCCTCCTCGGCCTGTCGGCGCGGTGCCGGGTGGAACAGGGCGAAGACGAGTGACGCGTCCGGCAGCGACGGATCGGACAGCGCCTGGTACTCGTCCGCCAGTTCCTGCAACCGCGCTCCCAGCTGGGCGAACTGCTCCTCGGTGAGCCGCAGATGCGCCATCCGTACGTGCCGCTCGCCAGCTGCGGGCGCTGCTTCCAGGTCCGCCACCGCGTGCCGCATCAGCACATCCGGCCCTCCCTCGCCCGGATCCGGCAACACGATCGACCGCGCGGCCATCGCGTAGTACCGCTCGGTGACTCCCCGGACCTTTCGCGTCCGTACCACCTTCACCAGGCCGGCCCGCTCCAGCAGCCGTACGTGATAGCTGGAACTGCCCTTCGCAAGGCCCACCCGCTCGGCGAGCTGCGTGATCGTCGCAGGCTCGAAGCGGAGCGCGGCCATGATCCGGTGACGCGTGAGATTGGAGACGGCGCGCAACTGTTCGTCAGTGGTGACGTGAAACGTCTCGGGAACATCATCGGCAGGCATGCAAGCAATGGTCAACAGTTCTTGACCATTGCGCAAGGGGATTCGCGCGGACTCCCGGAATCCGCTGTCCGCCCCGGCCGTTCCATCGCCTCGATCACCAGGTTCCTCGGCGCTTCCCCGGGCACCCGTCGCGGGCAGGCCGCGGCCCTGGCAGATCTTCCCGTCCGTACGACGAAACCCCAGGTCAGATGGACATCTGGTCATGTGTCAGGTGGCGCAACACTCCGGCAACACCGCTTTCCCTACCAGATAGGTATGGTCCGAAGCATGTCACCCGCCGACCGTGTCCGAGACCGCGCCGACCAGGGCGCGAGCACCGTCGCCGCCCACCGTGCGCGGCGGCGGCTGCGTGCGGACCGGGCACGCCAGCTCGCCGACCTGATCCGCCACCAGCTCCTGGCCGGGAGGTTCCCGGACGGCGCGCTTCCGCACGAGACGACCCTCGCCGCGGACTACCGCGCCTCGCGCAACACCGTTCGCCAAGCCCTCGACCTGCTGCGCGCGGAGGGCCTGGTCGAACGCCTCCCCGGCGTCGGCACGGTCGTCGTGGCCCAGAAGTTCCCCCACGGACTCGACCGTCTGATGGGCCTCGCGGAAACCCTGCGCGAACACGGCCAGGTCACCAACGAGGTCCGCACCGTGGGCCCGGTCCCCGCCCCGTCCCCGGTGGCCGACCGCCTGCACGTCCCACCCGGCACCGACGTCCTGTACATCGAACGTCTGCGTCGGCTGAACGGCCTGCCCCTGTCCCTCGACCTCACGTACATCCCGCTCGACATCGGCGCCGCCCTGCTCGGCGAGGACCTGGAGAACACGGACATCTTCCGGCTCCTGGAGACGCTCACCGGCACCCCTCTCGGTCATGCCGAGATCAGCCTGGAGGCGGTGAACGCCGACGCCCACTCCGCCGCCGTACTTCAGGCACCGCGCGGTGCGGCCGTGCTGATGCTGGAACGTCTCACGTACCTCGCCGACGGGCGGCCCGTCGACCTGGAATTCATCCGCTTCCGCGGCGACCGCATCTCGATGAGCGGTCTGCTGCACCGCTCCCTGTAAACACCCTGCTCGCGCACCTACCTGGAGACAGCCATGCCCTTGGCGCCCCAGCGGGCCGACGTGCCCGTGACCATCGACGAGTCGAAGTGCATCGACGGCTGCACGCTCTGCGTGGACATGTGCCCGCTGGACTCCCTCGCCATCGACGACAGCAGCGGCAAGGCGTACATGCACGTCGACGAGTGCTGGTACTGCGGCCCGTGCGCGGCCCGCTGCCCCACCGGAGCCGTCACGGTCAACATGCCATACCTGCTGCGGTGAAAGGCCGAACTCCCATGAAACGCATCGCACTTGCCGCAGCCGCCGGCCTGCTGCTGGCACCGCTGACCGCCTGCGGCGGCGACGCGGCGGGCGCTGACGGCTCCACCGTCACGGTCACCGTCGGCTACCAGTCCAAGACCATCAACACGGTCACCGCGGGCACCCTCCTGCGCTCGCTCGGCTACTTCGAGAAGCAGCTGAACTCCCTCGGCGACGGCCGGACTTACAAGGTCGACTGGCAGGACTACGCCACCGGCGCCCCCATCACCGCCCAGATGACCGCGGGGAAGATCGACATCGGTTCGATGGGCGACTTCCCGCTGCTCATCAACGCCGCCCGAGGCAAGCAGCTGAACCGCCCCACCCATCTGGTCTCCGTCACCGGCTACAACCTGCGCGGCGGCCTCAACACCATCGTCACCGCACCCGACTCCAAGCTCACCTCCCTGAAGGACCTCAAGGGCAAGAAGGTCTCCACGAGCGTCGGCTCCGCCGCCGACGGCACCCTCGTACGGGCCTTGCAGCGCGCCGGCATCGACCCGAACGACGGCATCGACAAGCTCAACCAGCAGCCCGCCGTGGGCGCTTCGGCCCTGGCCGCGGGCAGCGCGGACGCCCTCTCGCAGTTCGTCGCCTGGCCGGGCCTGCTCACCTACCAGGGCAGGGCGAAGGCCCTCTACGACGGCGCCCAGCTGAACCTGCCCACCTTCCACGGCGTCACCGCCCGCGAGGACTTCGCCAAGAACCGTCCGGCCGTGCTGGAGGCCTTCCTCAAGGCACAGGCCGAGGCCACGGACTACCTCGACACCCATCCCGTGGCCGCCGCCGAGAGGGTCGCCAAGGCCACCGGCCTGCCCGCCGAGGTCGTCTACCTCTACAACGGCGCCCACGGCATCTCCACCTTCGACCCGGCCGTCAAGCCGCAGCTCGTCTCCGCACTGAAGCAGGACGTGTCGGTCCTGAAGGCGGCCGAGCTGACCGGCGACATCGACGTGGACTCCTTCGTCGACGACCACTACGTGAAGAAGGCCCTCGGGGCGTCGTACGCGAAGCAGCTCGCCGCCGTCCCGCCCGCCGCCGCGAGCGAGACATGGCCCAAGGGCGCCCAGGAGACCAAGGCCTTCGCGTCCCCGGCCAAGCTGCTGGCTTACGTCGCCGCGCACCCCGGCGGCATCCGCGCCGCCTACGTGCCTGACGCCACCACCGGCACCCTGTGGTTCGCCGACAAGGCGCTCTGGGTGGCCGACGGCGACAAGCTCGTACCGTTCGTCGCCCCGGCGACCGCGCAGGCGTATGTCTTCGCGCACGCCGGTGCCCGTGTGATCACCTACGCCGAAGCCCTGGAGCGTGCCGCATGAGCCGGCCCGCGCCGCGAACGGGCCGCAATCGGCGACCATTCAAGCCGATCGGCCGGTACGCGCTGCGGGTGGGCGCCGTCGCGGCCGCCCTCGGCCTGTGGCAGCTGCTGACCGTCCTGGACGTCGACCTGTGGCTGCGCTTCTCGCAGTTCCCCACGGTCACCGACGTGGCCGACGCCTTCGCCGACCGCCTCAGCGGGGCGGACTACTGGAGGGACCTCACCGACAGCCTGACCCGCATCGTCACCGGATTCCTGCTGGCGGCCGTGCTGGGCGTGGCGGTCGGCGTGCTCGTGGCCCGCTCTCGGCCGGCCGAGGACCTGCTGGGCCCCCTGCTGGAAATGGTCCGTCCGATCCCGGCGATCGCCCTGGTGCCGGTGGCGATCCTGCTCTTCCCCTCCAACGAACAGGGCATCGTCTTCATCACGTTCACCGCGGCCTTCTTCCCGGTCCTGGTCTCCACCCGGCACTCCGTGCGGGCGCTGATCCCCGTATGGGAGGAGGCCGTCCTCACGATGGGCGGCGGCCGGTGGCACATTCTCGGCTCGGTCGTCCTGCCGGGCGCGCTGCCCGGCATCTTCGGCGGTCTGTCGGTCGGCATCGGCGTCTCGTGGATCTGCGTGATCTCCGCCGAGATGATCTCCGGTCAGTACGGCGTCGGCTACCGCACCTGGCAGGACTACACGATCGTCTACTACCCCGGCGTCTTCGTCGGCATGGTCACGATCGGCGCCCTGGGCTGGCTCACCTCCACGGCCGTCGAGCTGGTGGGCCGCCGTCTGACCCGCTGGCTGCCTCGCACGTCGTACATCCCCGCAGCCCGGCCGACCACGCCGCGCACGCCCGCGCACGCCCGCCGGGCCCCCGCCGCCGTACGCACCGCACAGCCCTCCGACACCGAGGAGGCACGCGATGAGCACCTCGTCTGAGACCAAGCCCGAACTGCGTACGGTGGACCGGGCGCCGTCGTCCCCACGCGGTACCCGGCTCACCCTCCACGCCACAACGCTCGGCCGCCCCCACGCCCCCGTCCTGGCCGACGTCGACCTGGACATCGCGCGCGGAGAGATCCTCACCGTCGTCGGCCCCTCCGGATGCGGCAAGTCGACCCTGCTGCGCAGCCTGGCGGGCCTGCTGCCCCCGCTGGCCGGAGAGATCGACCAGGACGGGCACCGTCTGGCCGGCCCGTCCGCCGAACGCGCCCTGATCTTCCAGGAGGACGCCCTCCTGCCCTGGCGCACCCTGCGCGCCAACGTCGAACTGCCGCTCGCCATCCGCCGCGTCCCGCGCTCCCGACGCCGCGTCGAGGCCGAGGAGTGGCTGACCCGGGTCGGACTCGCCGACCACGCGAGCCAGTTGCCCCACCGCGTCTCCGGCGGACAGCGCCAGCGCGCCCAGTTGGCCCGCGCCCTGGCCGGGCATCCGCGCGCCGTCCTCATGGACGAGCCGTTCGGCGCCCTCGACGCCCAGACCCGGGCCGGCATGCAGGACCTGCTGGTCGAGGTGCTGCGGGGCACGGGCGCGACCGTCGTCTTCGTCACCCACGACGTGGACGAGGCCCTCTTCCTCGGCGACCGCGTGGCCCTGCTCGGCGCCGGCCGCCTGCTCGCCGTGAGGGACGTACCGCACCCGCGCGAGCGCACGGCCCACGACGACGCGGCCCGCGTGGCCCTGCGCCGCGACGTCCTCACCTCGCTCGGCACGTGAAAGGCACCCCGGTGAACCCTCGCGCGAACACCTCCTCCCAGACCCTCCCGATCCCCGCCCTCACCGATGCCGAGGAACTGACCTGCGACGTCCTCGTCATCGGCGGCGGCACCGCCGGCACCATGGCGGCCCTGACCGCCGCCGAGCACGGCGCGAGCGTCCTGCTGCTGGAGAAGGCGCACGTGCGCCACTCCGGCGCCCTCGCGATGGGCATGGACGGCGTCAACAACGCCGTCATCCCCGGCCGCGCCGAACCCGACGACTACGTCGCCGAGATCACCCGCGCCAACGACGGCATCGTCGACCAGTCCACCGTCCGCCAGACCGCCATCCGCGGCTTCGCCATGGTGCAGCGGCTGGAGTCGTACGGCGTGAAGTTCGAGAAGGACGAGCACGGCGCGTACGCGGTCCGCCAGGTCCACCGCTCCGGCTCCTACGTGCTGCCGATGCCGGAGGGCAAGGACGTCAAGAAGGTCCTGTACCGGCAGCTGCGGCGGCGCGAGATGCGCGAGCGGATCCGCATCGAGAACCGGGTGATGCCGGTGCGGGTGCTGACGGCGGGCGAGGGTGAGGACCGGCGGGCGGTGGGGGCGGTCGGCTTCAACACGCGCACGGGCGCGTTCGTGGTGGTCCGTGCGGGCGCCGTGATCCTGGCGACCGGCGCTTGCGGCCGGCTCGGACTGCCCGCCTCCGGCTACCTCTACGGCACCTACGAGAACCCCACCAACGCGGGCGACGGCTACGCCATGGCCTACCACGCAGGCGCCGAACTCACCGGCATCGAGTGCTTCCAGATCAACCCGCTGATCAAGGACTACAACGGCCCCGCCTGCGCCTACGTCGCCAACCCCTTCGGCGGCTACCAGGTGAACCGGCACGGGGAACGCTTCGTCGACTCCGACTACTGGTCCGGCCAGATGATGGCCGAGTTCGCAGCCGAGATCGCCGGCGACCGGGGCCCGGTCTATCTGAAGCTGAGCCACCTGCCGGAGGAGTCGATCTCGGCCCTGGAGTCCATCCTTCACTCCACCGAGCGCCCGACGCGAGGCACCTTCCATGCCGGCCGGGGCCATGACTACCGCACCCACGACGTCGAGATGCACATCTCGGAAATCGGCCTGTGCGGCGGCCACTCGGCCTCGGGCGTACGCGTAGACGACCATGCCCGTACGACCGTGCCGCGCCTGTACGCAGCCGGCGACCTGGCCTGCGTACCGCACAACTACATGATCGGCGCGTTCGTCTTCGGGGACCTGGCCGGAGCGGACGCGTCCCGGTACCGGGCCTACGAAGGCGAGTTGCCCGGCGACCAGTTGCGCGAGGCGCACGAGCTGATCTACCGCCCGCTGCACAACCCGGACGGTCCACCGCAGCCCCAGGTCGAGTACAAGTTGCGCCGCTTCGTCAACGACTACGTCGCCCCGCCGAAGTCCGGCACCCGTCTCTCCCTCGCTCTGGAAGCCTTCGAGCGGATGCGGGACGACATCGCCGCGATGGGCGCCCGCAGCCCGCACGAACTCATGCGCTGCGCCGAGGTCACCTTCATCCGCGACTGCGCGGAGATGGCCGCACGCGCCTCCCTGGCCCGCACCGAGTCCCGCTGGGGCCTCTACCACGACCGCATCGACCACCCCCGGCGTGACGACACGTCCTGGTTCCACCACCTCGATCTGCGCAAGTCCCCGTCCGGCGCCATGGAGTTCACGGCCCGCCCCGTGGCCGCCTACCTGGTCCCGGTCGACGGCTTCACCCCGGCCGGCGGCCCCTCCCGGCACCTGGGCGAGGTCCACGCCGAACAGGTGGCGACGGCAGGGGCCCGGGAAACGGCGCCGATGGCATTGCGGCAGGAACCCACCGCGGCCGACCCGGCCGACCACCCCCGGGCCGGCGCGGACGCGCAGGCCGCACCTCGCCTGCTCGAACTCCTCGCTCTCGCCGAGAACGAGCCTGATCTCTCCATGCTCGCCGCCTACTTGACGGACCCCGACGCCGGCGTGCGACGGATGGCCGTCACGGTCCTGACGGAGACCGTGCCGCCAGGCACGGGACCGGCACTGGCTTCGGCGCTCACCGATCCCGACGCAGGCGTCCGCGCCGCCGCAGTCGCCTCACTGCGCGAACTGGCCGAGACACTGCCACCGGAACCGGCCCTGCGCGACGGCCTCGCCGCCGCCCTGTCCGCGGCCGACCCGGCCGTGCGTGCCGCCGCACTGGACGTGCTGCGCGCCCTGCGGCTCGGTGACGCCGAGCTGTTCGCGCTCTCCCTGTCGGATGGCGACATCGCCGTACGCATCGCGGCCGTCCGCGCGCTGGTGTCGGTCGACGCCGGCGTCGAGGTGGCCCGCGCAGCGACCGTCGAGCCCTCCCGCGAGGTCCGCGTCACGATCGCCAAGGCCCTCGCCGCCATGGACACAGGCTCGGACATCGCCCGCTCGGCCCTCGCCGCGCTCGTCGACGATCCCGACGCCCTGGTGCGGGGGGCGGCCTACGAGGCTCTGGGCACGACGGGCTGCCCGCCGGCCCTGGCCACCCGCGCCGAGGCGGCCCTGTCGGACCCGGCCTGGCAGGTCCGGGCCGGCGCCGCCACCGCGCTGTCCGCCGCAGCCTCCGACCTGGCCGTCCCGGCCCTCGCCAAGGCCCTCACCGACCTCAACGCCGACGTCCGCAAGGCCGCCGTACTGGCCCTGACCCGGCACCGCGCCATCGAGGACGCCCGAGCCGCCCTGGCCACCGCGACGACGGACTCGGACGCGGACGTCAGGGCCTATGCGGCGCGGACGCTGTGAAGATCAACGGGCGCAAGCGGGATACGGCGACCATGCCGACGACCGCGAGGCCTGGGCCCTCGACCGCCTCAGACTCACCCTGCCTGTCGGTCGAGGGCAGCCGCTGGAACCGCTCCTGAGGTCCGTACCCCGATCAGCTCCCGCCGACGAACCCGTTACGGACGAAACCAAGGTCGACGGGCGTCGCCGGTGCACCGACTTTCCGTACGTCAGCGAGCAGCTCGGGCAGCTGTGGCGGCCACAACGGCTCACGGCCACCGGACAGATCAGCCGGCGACCACCATCGCCACCGCAGAATCCTGTCTGCGGCATGCGCGGCAACAAGGTCGCCGGCTGGATCCCGGCGGGGACCATGCGTGAGGAAGATGTGCTCGTGCTGGCGAACCCGCACTCCAGCCCTGGTGAAGTCGTGTTCCCACAGGCACAGCAGGGTGCCGTCGATCTCCACGTCGGTCCATCCGGTCTCCTCGCGCAACTCGCGCTCAGCGGCCTGCAGTGGCGATTCGCCCGGATCCAGTCCGCCGCCGGGCATCGCCCAGTGAACGCCGACCTCCTCGTTGTCGTACCGGAACATGAAGACCGATCCTGCCGGGTCCAGGACCGCGACTCTGGCTGCTCGTCTGGGTGTCCGCATCGAGCCAGCCTGCCAGTGCCGAACACCACTGTCGATCATGCCTGCGGCCGGGCATTCGGAGGGTTTCCCTACCCGAGCACGCGATGAGCGATCCACCCGCAGCAGGCCGTCGAGGCCCGCGGCGCGTTCCTCACCCGGCGCCGCCCGAGCCGCCGACAACTATGACGACAAAGAGGTTCGCATCGACCGTCTCACTGGATCGGAGGGGGATGCAGTCCGGACAGAGGAAACCGAGCGTCTGCGACTGCGCACTATCCAGGCCGGCCGGCTCGGTGTCCTGCTCGCGTCGCTCACCGGGCCTCGGTCAGGGATTCGTCCAGGCCTCGGGGTCCTCCGCGAGGCTCAGGACCTCGTCGGGCAGCTTGGCCGTGGCCACGTGGGCCAGGGTGACCTCGCCGAGGATCTTGCGGACGTTGGCGCGTGCGGCGATCCACAGCGGCAGCAGCGACTCCGCGGGACCGCTGTAGGACAGCTCGGGTGGGCGCACTCCGCGCACCGAGACCAAGGGGCCGTCCGCGACACGGATGACGTCGGCGATGGCGATCGACTCCGCCGGGCGGGCGAGCCGGTAGCCGCCGTTGCCGCCCCGCTGGCTGACCACGAGACCGCCCCGGCGCAGGTCGCCGAGGATGCCCTCCAGGAATTTGTGCGGGATGCCCTGCGCCGCGGCGATCGCCTCGGCCTTGAGCGAGGCCTCGCTGCCTGCTGCGGCCAGCTCCAGCGCCGCCCGCACCGCATAGTCCGCCCGCGCCGAGATCCGCATGGCGCCATTATCCCTCACTGTTGTGCCAGCCCTCGCACCGGTCGCCCCTGGTCAGGCGGGAAGGGCGAAGGGCGGGTGCGCGCCGTTGAGGAAGTAGTCGCCCACCTCGCGCAGTCTGTGGGCGACCGGCTCGCGCAGGGTGTGGGTGCGGGCATTGCGCCAGAACCGGTCGAAGCCGTGCCGCGCGGAGGCGGCATCGGCGCCGATGACGTCCAGGGCACGCGTGGTGATCTCCTGCGCCGCCCGGGAGGCGGCCGACTCGGCCACGCTCGCGAGGACGGCGATCTCCGCGCACTCCTCGAAGTCGAGATCCTCGCCTCGTACGAGGCCGTGCACCAGGGCATCCACCGCCTGCTCGGCGAGGGCGGACGCGGCACGTGCGACGACCGTGAGCTCGCCGTACACGGTCAGCGCGTGCGGATCTTGCGGCGGGCTGTCCGGCCAGGGCTGAGGCGAGAAAGGCTGCCAGGAGGACCGCATGCCCCTTCCACACTCACGCACCTCGGCCAGCAGGCCTTCTGCCACGCCCAGACAGAACTGGACGGAGACCAGTCGCGCGGTCGGCGCGGCCAGAGAGGCGAAAGGTGACAGGACGCTCTCGTCCGGCGAGAGGGTGCCGAGCACGTCGTCGGCCGCGACCAGCACGGACTCGAACTCCACGCCGCCACCGGCAGCCAGTCGCTGGCCGAAGGAGTCCCCGCCGCTGCCGCCCACGACGCCTGGGCGGGCCGGGTCGACCAGGACGGCCCACGGCTCACCCGTGCCGTACCTGGCGGCTCGGACCACCAGCCGGTCGGCGATCCCGACTCCGGTGGCATACCTCTGGTAGCCGTTGAGCAGATAGCCGCCCGAGGTGGGGGTCAGGATGAGGGGAGGTTCATGGGAGGCGATACCGCCTCCCCAGCACCACTGCCCCGCCGTCGACTCCCGATCGATGCGGGCGGCACGGGCGCGGTCGGCGAAGAACCGGGCGCTGCGGGACAGGAAGTAGTGGTTGCCCAGCAGGTGGCCGATGGCGCCGTCGGCCGCGGCGACAGTCCTGATGACCGCGTAAGCCGTGCGCCAGTCCGCGCCGCCTCCCCCGAGATCGGCCGGCGCCGACAGGGTCAGCAGTCCCGACTCGCGCAACCGCGCCACCTCGTCGAGCGGTGCCTTGGCGGCCTGTTCACGCTCGGCCGCGTCCGTGGCCAGGTCGTCCGCGATCTCACGGGCGATGTGCAGCCAGTCGGCCTGTTCGGTTGCCGTGTCGGTCACCTCGTCCGCCTTCACCGGTATGCCCTCGCCCGCTTCATGCGGCTGCGGCTGTCGCTGCAGCTCGGTGCTGTGGTCATGGCGTCTTCCTTCAGGGCGGGGGGCCGAGGACGACGCGGTGCCCGGCGAGGCGGCGTGGGGGTGCAGCGATGCGTCGGCTTCATCATCCTCACCCTCCTCTTCGACCACCGTCAACAGTTTCCCTAGTAATCCGATAGGAAAACTATGAAAGCTGTCGCGTTCCGGCTGATTCACGCTCCCGGATGGCGAGTTCCCGCTGGCCGGCAACCGAGTGGCCGTCACTGACCCGGGCCCTGCCGCCGCGCCGTGGAGGCGTGCACCGAGCATGGCGTCGCCGGAAGGCTCCAAGAGCCTGCCGCGGTCGCGCAGTTCCGGAACGACGAGGTCGACGTAGGTGCCCGAGGCAGTGGCGCAGACGAGGTTGAAGCCGTCCACGTCGGTCTCCTCGGCCTAGGCCCTGTTCGCAGGCGACCGCCGCCTGGAAGTCCACCGTCGCGGGACCGATGCCGCGGCTTCAACGAACCAGCTGTGCCACGTAGTTGGGGATGCACGCAGCCGCGATGCGCGCCCGGGACCTGGCCGGTCGCGGGCGCGTGTCGGCTCTCGGCTCTGTTCAGACCCGAAGGGGTGCGGCATCGCGGGCGGGCAGTTCGAGTCCGAGGTTCTCGCGGAGCGTGGTGCCGGTGTAGTCGGCGGCGACGATCTTTCGCCTGCGCAACTCGTGCAGAAGGCCGTTGACCACGAAGTCGTGCTCGCGTGGGTCTCCGAGACCGCCCAGCGAGATCACGTCCAGAACGCCTGCGCGGAATCGTTCCTCGACGGCGTCGGCGAGTTGCTCCGGCGTCCCGGCGGCGGCCCAGTGCCCGGTGTCCTGCGCCGCGATGATGAGCTCCCGCAGGGTATGGCCCTGCCGCGCGTAGCCGGTGAAGATGTCGACCCTGCCGCGGCGGCGGTTCACCGCCGCCACGTCGGGCAGCAGGCTCTCCGGCAGCGCCGCGTCGAGCGGGAGCTCCGACAGGTCGACTCCGCCGCCGAGCATGTCGGCCAGCTGGGCACGGCCGCGTTCGAAGTCGATCGACTCCCGCCTCTCGCGTACGAGCCGCTTCGCCTCCGCTTCGGTGGCGCCGTACGTGGCGTGGAGCGAGCTGAAGATGAGCGGCAGTCCGTCGCCCCGTCCCAGGGTCCGGGCCTGGTCGCGGATCTTCCGGGTGAAGTCCAGCGCGTGGTCGAGGGTGGGCAGCGACGTGAACACGATCTCCGCGTAGCGGGCGCCCAGCGCGGTCCCCGCCGCGGACTGACCGGCCTGTATCTGGACCGGGCGTCGTTGCGCCAGCGGCGGGATGTTCAGCGGACCCGTCACGCTGAAGAACCGGCCGGAGTGGTGGATCGGATGCACCCGGTCGCGGTGCAGCACCGCCTTGCCGTCCGCACCGACCGTCAGGGCGCCGGGTTCCCAGCTGTCCCACAGTGCGTTGACCACGTCGAGTGTCTCCGCGGCGCGCGCGTAACGTTCCTCGGGGCTGGGCAGTTCGCCGGCGCCGAAGTTCTCCTCGCCGACCGAGGAGGTCACCAGGTTCCAGGCGGCCCGCCCGTTGCTGACGTGATCGAGGGTGCCGAAGAGCCGGGCCAGGTTGAACGGGTGATGGAAGGTGCTCGACACCGTCGCGATCAGACCGATGCGCGAGGTCACCTGGCTCAGCGCCGAGACGAAGACCAGCGGCTCCTGCGAGCCGATCGCCCCCTGAGCGTCGAACCTGAGCAGATCGGCGGTGAACAGGGCGTCGAACCGGGCTGCCTCGGCGAGCTTCGCCACCCGCACGGCAGTGTCCAGAGTGGATCGGGTCGGGTCGATCGCCAGGTCGTACGTCTCGGACACGCCACCGGCTCCGGTCACGGTCTTGAGTGTTCTGGGCTGCTTCGCGCTCACTGCTCGTCCATTCTCGTCGATGCGGGCGGCATGCCCGGGGCGGCATACGCGGACATCCGGGGCTGTCCGGAGGGGCGCTGTCAGGGATGGGTGAACACCCGGATATGCGGGATCAGACCCGGCCGGGCGTCACAGGTACGCAGAAGGCTGTCGGCAGGACGCCGAAGGGCAGGGTCAGCGACAGAGCGCGGCGTGGGTCCGGCACAGGTCGATGTGCCGTCGCATCGTCCGGACCGGCGGCACAGCCGCGACCGGTCCGGCCTGCGATGCCCCCACCCTGACTCCCATCGGCCCTGGCCCAAGTACCCGGCACTGCGCGGATCACGGCCGTGGCCGCCGCGGCTTCCACACGCCGGATCGCGCAGCACGACGATTGATCAACGACCTCATGATGTGCGACTGGAGCACAGGGCCGCAAGGCCGCCTTCCGCGCGAGCGAGGTGCCGGACCCGCAGCTGTCCGGCGACCACGCCACTCCTGGAACGCTTGCGCCGAGTGGCAGAGGCCCGGCTCAGGCAGCCCCGCCGCCTGCGGCTCCGCCTTTTCTTCGCCGCCGCCCAACTCGTCACCACCGGCCACCGCCGCATCCTCCGCCTCGCCGGACGCCGGCCCTGGACCGACGTGATCACCGACGCCCTGGACCGGCTCCACGCCCTCCCGAACCACGGATGACCAGCGCCTTCCCATCCCCGCGAGCAGAACGAGCCCACCGGAGCCGTGGAACCCGGCGCCCACCCGACGTGACAGCCGGGCGCTCAACCTGCCCAAAGTCCGAAATCACCATCAAGACTCACCACAAAGGCCCCGTAGGCTGACGGGGCCTCATGATCGATCGAGGCTTATAGGTGAGAAACCAACTAGTTTTCAACGGTTCGGTTGTTCCGGATCTGTTGGATGCGAGAAACGGGGAAAATTCTTGTTCCGCCGATTACTCTCCGCAGTAGTGGTGATGGCCGGACTGGCAGCGGCACTTGTCGTTCCGGCCGCCGCCACCGATTTCCCTGCGGCCACCACGCCCTTGATCAGCTGGAACATGCAGGGGTCCGATAACCAGGCAGCCACCGGCAGTAAGTGGACCAACACGGTCCATCGGCTGGCGTTGCAGGTGCCGATCCTGATGCTTCAGGAGGTCGGCCCGCAGCCGCCTGAGAACAGCGTCCAGCAGCCCAACCAGACCTTCACCACAACCGACAGCCAGGGCGCCACGCATCAGTACACCGTGCTGCACTCGACGTGGATCGTCGGCAGCGGTTACCGCAACACCATCCCGACCCGTGAGGTCTACTTCCTGCAGTCCGACGACGACGCGACCAACCCGCGCCGGATCGGCGGCCGGGTCAACAACGCGCTCGTCCTGACCGAGGCGCCCGACGAGCTGATCGTCGTCGGCAACCCGGTCGACGCCGGCCGGAACGCGCTCGGTGCGCGGTTCGGCAACGAGTGGTACTTCACCATGCACGGCCTGTCCGGCGGTGGCGGTGACTCCGGGGCGATGCTGGACGCCATCGACGACCAGATCGAGCTCCTCGGGAACCAGCGTGGCGTCACCTACCACGCCACGGTCGGTGGCGACTTCAACGTCGAGCCGCGGATCCTCGCCAACCGGGACAGCTTCCCTCCGACCATGCGGATCAACAGCTCGGGTCTGGGGACCCACCAGAACGGTGGTGAGCTGGACTACTTCGTCAGCACCCACACCAACCAGGCGCCGACGGTCACGGTCCGGCCCGAGGGCAACTCCGACCACCGGCCGGTCCAGTCCGGCCAGCTCAACGCGGCCGGGACCGACCCGTCGCCCAACCCCAGCCCGTCGCCCAGCGCCAACCCGGCGATCGACGAGCTCCGGGTGATGCCGACCGGTGACGGGATCACGGCCGGTGTGCACAGCACCGACGACGGTGGCTTCCGGGACTACCTGAAGTCCATCCTGAAGGGCCTGACCGCCATTGCGGTGGTCGGTGGCACGGTGGCCGGTTTCATCTTCAAGCGCACGGACTTCGTCGGTGACCTGAAGAACGGCAAGCGCGGCGACCCCGACCACATGGGGTTCGACGGCAAGGGAATCGACGACATCAAGGCCCAGTCGATCCCCGCGTTGCAGACGCTGCGGCCGAACATGATGACCCTGGTCGCGGGCACGGCCGACCTGGCCGGCGGCGCCGACGGTACGGCGACGGCCGGGAAGATGCGGAGCTTCCTGGACGCGATCTACCGGGCCTCGCCGACGACCACGGTCCTGCTCGGGACCCTGCCGCCGTCGACGAACCCGACGTACCAGACCCGAATCGACGCCTACAACAGCGCGCTCCGCACGATGGCCTATGCCAGGATCAAGGACGGCGCGCGGCTGGTGCTGGTCGAGCTGGGCTCGGTCACCCCGCAGGACATCACCGACGAGATCTACCCGACCGACGTCGGCTACCAGAAGATCGCGGACGCCTTCGGCGAAGGCGCTCGGATCGCGGTCCTGCAGCACATGATCAGCGGCCGCTCGTACGCCTGGGAGCCGATCGGCAAGATCCGGGATGCCGCCGCGACCGGCTCGAAGATCGACTTCCCCGACCTGAACGGCGATGGCAAGGCCGACTACGTGGTGGTCGGTACGGACGGCAAGGTCACCGGCTGGCGCAACGACGACCCGCGCAAGGACGCGGTCTCGCTGGGCGACATCAGCCCGGCCGACCGCGGGAACAACCCGGCGCTGGTCTACTTCGCCGACCTGGACGGTGACGGCAAGGACGACTACATCCGGATCCTGCCGCCGGTCGACTCGCCGACCGGCATCCCGGCGATGCGGATGTCGCGGAACACCAGCAGTGGCGGCAAGATCAGCTGGGACAGCGCGACGATCGTCGCGAACAACCTCACCTACGAGCCGGAGCTGTACTTCACCGACCTCGACGGTGACGGCCGTGACGACCTGATCACGCTGGACCGGATGAGCTTCCCGACCGCCTGGCAGAACAAGGGCAAGGGAATGCCGACTCCGGGCGGCTGGGACAAGGTCGCGGGTTTCGCCACTCCCGGTGAGTCGCGCGGCGCGCAGGTCGCCTTCGCCGACATCACCGGTGACGGCAAGGCCGACACGGTCCGGGTCGAGTACACCACCGGTGAGGTCCGGGCCTGGCAGAACACCGGCGCTCCGTGGAGCGTCACCACCGGCTGGAAGTCGCTTGGCGTGATCCGCGCCGACGATCCGTTCCAGGGCACCTACGGGACCTTCGCCGACCTGAACGGCGACGGGATCGAGGACTTCGCCATGACCCGCTCCGGTACGACGGCGAAGACCGCCGTCAAGACCGTCAAGACCGCCGCCAAGGCGGCCGTGGCGAGTGGTGCCGGTGACATCGAGGGCTGGCTGGTGCCGAGCTACGGCGATGGCAGCCGCAGCGACGGCGGTGCCGGTGATCTCGGTGTCAACGGTGGTGTCGGTGACCCGATGGAGTCGCACCCCGGCGGCGACGACGGCGGTTCGCGGCCGGATGCGTCCGGCGACTGCCGGCCGGACGGTCTGGCGACCACGCCGGGCGTAGCGACGCCGTACTGCAAGGTCTACCAGAGTGACGGCCGGGAATGGCTCGGTCAGGGCCGGAGCCACCGGGTCGTGGGCTACTTCAACGGTGGCCGCACGGGCGCCGACGGCACGCCGCACTACCTGGTGAAGAACATCCCGTGGTCGAAGGTGACCCACCTCAACTACGCGTTCGCGTCGGTGGAGAACAACAAGATCAAGGTCGACTCGAACGCCACCCAGAAGGAGTGGCCCGGCGAGGTCGGCGCCGAGATGGATCCCTCGCTGCCCTACAAGGGGCACTTCAACCTGCTGACGAAGTACAAACGCCTGCACCCGCGGGTGAAGACGCTGATCTCGGTCGGCGGCTGGGCCGGTTCCCGTGGCTTCTACGCGATGACCACCAACGCCGACGGCTCGGTCAACCAGGGCGGGATCGACACGTTCTCGAGCTCGGTCGTGGACTTCCTGCGGACCTACGGGTTCGACGGTGTCGACATCGACTTCGAGTACCCCACGGTCCTCGAGGACACCGGCAATCCGACCGACTGGGCGGTGTCGAACCCGCGTCGCAAGGGTCTGCCCACGACGTACGCCGCGTTGATGAAGACACTGCGGGACTCGCTGAACCGGGCTTCGGTCGCGGACAACAAGTACTACCTGCTCACCTCGGCGTCGACGGCCTCCGGCTACCTGACCCGCGGGATGGCGAACCAGACCGCGCTGAAGTACCAGGACTTCACCAACCTGATGGCCTACGACTACCACGGCACCTGGAACGACGTCGTGGGTCCGAACGCGGCGCTGTTCGACGACGGCAAGGACCCGGAACTGACCGACCAGTACGCCACTCCGGAGTACGGGAAGATCGGTTACTTCAACACCAGTTGGGCGATGAAGTACATGCGCGGCGCCATGCAGGCCGGGCGCGTCAACATCGGTGTGCCCTACTACACGCGCGGCTGGCAGAACGTCACCGGCGGTACGAACGGTCTGTGGGGCAAGTCGCAGAAGTCGAGCGGCTGCGAGCCGGGTACGGGCGTCAAGCGGCCGTGTGGTGACGGTGCCTTCGGCATCGACAACATCTGGCACGACGAGACCAACAGCGGCAGCGAGCTCGGCTCCGGGACGAACCCGCTGTGGCACGCCAAGAACCTCGAGAAGAACATCACGCCGGTCTATGCGCGCAGCGTCGGGCTGACGCCGGAGACCGACATCACCGACCGGCGCACGGGCCAATACACCCGGTACTGGGACGACACCACGAAGACGTCGTGGCTGTGGAACGCCGAGAAGAAGGTGTTCCTGTCGACCGAGGACGAGCAGGGCATCGACGCGGTCACCGATCTGGTCAAGTCGACCGGTGCGGGCGGCGTGATGATGTGGGAGCTCGGCGGCGACTACTCCTGCCCGGCGGACGTCCAGCCGGACACCCCGTGCGGAATGGGGTACACGCTGACCACCCGGCTGAACGAGAAGCTGGGCAATATCGGCGCCTACGACAACAGTCTGCGCACCGGCAGCAGTGGTGTCGCGCCGACGGTGACCGCCAACCTGAGCGTCGAGCTGGTCAACTACCCGACCGCCACGGCGAACCTGTGGCCGTTGCAGCCGACCGTCCGGATCACCAACAACACCGGGCGCACGCTCGGCGGCGGCAAGGACACGAAGCTGTCGTTCGACATTCCGGCCTCGACGTCATGGCTGGTCAAGGACGGCAACTGGCAGACCGACGCCCAAGGTGGCCAGTGGAAGCTGACGCCCGGTACGACGCTCCACCGGATCAGCACGACGCTGGACTACTGCCAGATCATCCCGGCCGGGAAGTCGCTCGACCTGCCGATCATCTACTACCTCCCGATCACCGGTCCGGTGAACACGAGCCTGTCGATCGGCGGCACCGCGTACGCGCCGGTGACCGACAACCTCAAGGGACTCGGCACGGCGACCCCGCCGGCCGGCGGCTGTAGTGCCGGGAACTGGGACGCGACCAAGATCTACTCCCCGGCCAGCCAGCCGATCGAGCAGACCACGGTCAAGTACAACGGCAAGGTCTGGAAGGCCAAGTGGGAGACGAAGGGCAGTGCCCCGGGCACCGGGGCCGACGCCGACCACGAGCCCTGGAAGCTGATCGGCAACGCCAGCTGACCGTTCCCGGCCACCCAGCCTGACACTCCACGTCTTGATCAAATAAACGGAGAGTGCTTCCGACCTGCAACGACGGGACTTGTCCAAGGTCCTCTTGGCTGCACGGAAAGAAGCACTCTCCAGGCTCGCGACGGCTCTGGGCGGGGACCGCCTGTCCGATGTCGCCATGCCGTGGGCGGAGCCCCACGTGTTCGGCCGGGTGGCGTCCGACCCGGCGGTCTCGCGGCTCGTCGACGTCCTTGCCGCAGCAGGGCCGAAGGCGCTCACCGTGATTCGCACGGCGCGAACCGAAGTGCGCCGGCTGGTCCGGCTCTCCAAGCCGAGCCGGCGGCTGTCGTAATCCGTCGGAATGACCACCACCGACGCCATCCAGCAAGTGGAACCCCACGCCCACCCGACGCGGCAACCGGGCCTCAACCTTACCCAGCCCCGAAGAGACCCACTACACAGCCACAAAGTCCCCATCAGCAAGCTGCCGTTCGCGCATTTCTCCCCCAACCCGCATCTTCACGAAATAGTCTCATTACCCTGACAAGTGGGTCATGACGTCAGTGCGGTTACCAGTGGTTGCTCGGGGGGCTTCGTGAACATCCAGGATCTCGCTTTCGCCATGGAAGAGCGGCTCGACGCGTTCCAGACGAGTGGCGATCCTGCGGTGCTACGGGAGGCGGACGCGGAGAAGCTGGCCCATCAACTCTTCTACGCGATCGACTGGTTCGAGCCGTTCACCGGGACGCCGGCGGCGCGGGCGTTCAACGTCGCCGTGCTCCTGGCCGCCTTCCACTTCCACCGCTTCCAGGACGACGGCTCGCGGGAGGACGTGACGCGGGCCGTGTTCCTCTATCAACTGGTGTGCCAGACGGCCCCGGACCAGGTGCCCGATGTCGTGCTCGACTCCTTTCGGGAGCACGGCGACGAGGTGGGCGAAACGCTGTCCGAGAGCACACTCGCGGGGTACACCGCGCAGGGCATCAACCTGCTCAAAGAGGCGGAGACGACCGGCGTTCAGCGGCTACTGGACGACGCGGTCGAATGGTGTCTGTACGCAGCGCGTGCGAACCCGCGCCAGGACGTGGTGTGGGCGGAGTCGCTTGTCACGCTCGGAAACGTACTCACTCGCCGATACGAGTACACGGGTGACGAGAAGGATCTGGACCGAGCCTTGACGGTCACCGTGAGAGCGGCAGAGGTGATCCCCGAGGACGATCCATGCCGACTCAAGGCATGTTCCGGCTTCGGTCACATCGCGATCCGGATGTTCCGGCGCACCGGTGAGCTGCACATGCTCGATCTCGCCGTCAACGCGCTGCGCGAGGCCGCGTACGGTGCGCCCGACGACCACGAACACCGCGCCGCCTTCCTGACCAACCTCGGCACTGCCCTGAGCGAGCGGTACCGGCACGTCGGTGTCGTCGACGCGGCCGAGGAAGCGCTCGACGTGCGGACCGAGGCGGTGCGCATCACCCCGCCCGGACATCCGGACCTGCCGAGCCGACTGGTGAATCTGGCTGGTGCTCTCGCAACCCACACCGGACATGCCTCCGCCGAAGACGACCGGCACGACGCCGCCGTCACCCTGTTGCGCCAGACACTGCCGCTCGTGCCCGACGGCCATCCCGACCGGCCGGGCTGCCTGTACCTCCTGGCCGGCGTGCTGCGGGCACGGTTCACGCACAGCGGCGATGCCCGCGACCTGGCCGACGCCGTCGACGCGAGCCGGTCGGCCCTGCCGGCCGGTGCCGCGTCCGGCTACCGGCGGTCGGACCTGCTCAGAGGCCTTGCCGAGTCCCTGAGCGCCTACGCCAGACACTGCGCGAAGCCCCGTCTGCTGACCGAGGCTGCGACGATGCTGAAGAAGGCCGTCAGGCAGCTGGCCGACGACGATCCCGACCGCGCCGAGACCCTGACCGCGCTCGGGTTCGTGTTGCGGGACCGGTTCACCGCCGAAGGAAGGACAGCCGACCGCGAGCGGGCTCTTGCAGCCCTGCGTGAGGCCTCCGCGGTCCCGACCGCACCGGCTCAAGCCCGTGCGCTGGCGGCCGTCGGCGCAGCGGATATCGCCGCCGGGGCACAGGACTTCACCGGAGCGACGGCGTTCTACGCCCTTGCTCTCGAGCAGCTGGAGCTGACCGCATGGCGTGGCCTGGAACGTCCTGACCGAGAACGTCTGATCGCGAACTTCCCGAGCCTGGTCGCGGACGCCACAGCCTGCGCGGTGCGCGCCGGGCAGGAACAACGCGCGGTGGAGCTCGCCGAACAGGGCCGGGGCATCCTGCTCGCCCAGGCCCTGGAGACCCGCACCGACCATCAGGTACTGCGCGCCCGGGCCCCGGAACTCACCGACCGGCTCAGTCAGGTCCTCGACGAACTGGAGCGGCTGTCCGACAGCCCGCCGGGCCGGACCGCCGGGGACACGGCACAGCGCCGGCAGGCACACGAACGGCGGTCGGCCCTTGCCCGGCAGAGGGAGGAACTGCTCACCGAGATCCGCGCCCTGCCGGGGCACGACCGGTTCCTACGGCCACCGTCCTTCGCCACGCTGCTGGCGGCCGCCACACGCGGCCCCGTAGTGCTGCTCACCGCGAGCACGTACGGCTGCTGCGCCCTCGTCCTGACCAAGGCCGGCGTGCGGGTGGTGCCGCTCGACTTGGATGTCCGGGAACTGGCCGGTCAGGCGGTCGTCTTCCTGCACGCTCTCAACGGTGAACCGTCGCCGCTGGAGGCGCACATGACGGTCGTGGCCACGCTGGCCTGGCTGTGGAAGGCCGTCGCCGAGCCGGTGCTGGACGCGTTGGGCTACAGCCGACCGGTCGGCCCCAGCAGCAGGTGGCCCCGCTTGTGGTGGTGCCCCACCGGCCTCTTCACTCTTTTCCCGCTGCACGCCGCAGGGAACCACTCCCCCGCCCAAGACGGCACGGACGCCGTCCTGGACCGGGTCATCTCCTCCTACACCCCGACTCTGCGCGTGCTGCTCCACACCGGCCAGCGCCCAGGGCCGCCGGCCGGAGAACCGACCCGCGGCCTCATCGTGTCCCTCCCGTCCACTCCCGGCTTGCCGGATCTGCCCGCCGCCGAGGACGAAACCCGGGCCTTGCAGCGGCGCTACCCGCACGCCCGGCTTCTCACCGGCCCCGACGCGACCACATCAGCGGTCGCAGGGGCGCTCACTGAATGCTCCTGGGCGCATTTCGCGTGTCACGGCTCGCAGGACATCTCCCATCCGTCGCACGGCGCGCTCCTGCTGCACGACGGCCCCTTGATGCTGTGGGACATCGCGGCCCTCCGGCTCCCTCACGCGGAACTCGCTTTCCTGTCCGCCTGCGAAACATCCCGCGGCGGTGTCGTCCTGGCGGACGAGGCGATCACGCTGGCCGCCGCCGTTCAACTCGCCGGCTTCCGGCATGTCGTCGGCACACTGTGGTCGATCAACGATGCCCAGGCACCGGCCGTCGCCAACCGCGTGTACGACAACCTGTCGTGCCAGAACACCCGTGATCCGGCGGCGGCCCTGCACGGCGCAGTGCGGGCGGTACGGGCCGAGTGTCCACAGGCGATCCTGAACTGGTCGCCCTACGTCCATGTGGGTCCGTGAGCGACATGCGCCGTCAAAGGTCTGCACAGGTGAGATGCGCGATGTCGTCCGCGAGGAGACTCTCCGGCTTTTCGGACTGCTCGCGGCGGGTGGTATCGCCTCGGTCGAGGCGCTCGCCCGGCGGAAGTGATCGGCCATACTGTCGGGTTCGTGTCCAGAGGGAGACTGCCGCGACATGGAGTGCCGCAAGGCAGTGCACGGCAGGGTTACCGACGTGGACGAACGCCTGGACTCCGCCGCGCCTGCGTGTTCCTGAGACAGCGTCAGACGCCCCTGTCAGGGCACGGCGGCCGTCCGGCTGCACCACGGTCGCCGCTGGGGCCCGCCGTTCAACCGGGGCGGGCCCCATCGGGTTTCACGCCTTGTGTCGCACGAATTGAAGGTGGACCAGCGCCTCGCCCGCGCGTGGTGCCCGGGCCCACGACCGGGTGGTGAAGGTGTGCAACCTGCCCTGGGTGAGGGCGAAGCGGGGCAGACAGAGGCCGTATTCGGTGTGCAGGGCCTGCAAGGCGCGCAGCTCGCCGTCACCCTCGGGCTCGTCCGGACGGAACAACTGTGCGGGGTCGAGGACTTCGGGAATCACGCCGGAGCGCTCGATCTGGGTGCCCCGCACGGTGAACGCATAGACCTCCTCGCCGTGTTCGGCCACCGACAGGTGGAACGCGGCCGGGCCGCCGCCAGGGAACGGCGTTCGTGTGTCACGCCAGACCACTACCGCCCGACCAGCGGACGAGGCCACCGCGGCAGGAGAGACGAACCGGTCGCCCAGGCGGCGGCTGCGGTGGCCGTCGAAGGCGAAGGCCCACCCTGAGGCGGTGCGGCCGACGGCAACCAACGCCCGGTCCTCCCAGGGCTGAACGCCTTCCCGCGCACGGGCCCTGGACGCCTCCCAGGAAGCGACGCGCATGTCCGCGGGCCGACCCAGTTCCGCATCCTCCTCGCCGATCAGGGCGGGCAGCTGGGCGGGATCGACTCCTTCGGCCCAGACGCAGCAGTAGCCGTCGCGGCGCTGCCCGTTCGCCGTCGGCTCGGTCAGCCAGGCAAGGCCGGGCGGGTCGAGATCGGGCACCGGCTCGGGCGTGCGGCCCGTCTGCCCGGCGCGCGGCGTCGCGAGGACCTCTCGTCCGCGCTCCGGTGTGACCAGCGCTCCCAGGAACGGGTCGGCGAGCAGGCCCACCGGCGCGATCAGCAAAGGACCGGGCGCCTGCCACCGCGGGAGCGCGTCGCGCAGCACCCGCCACGCGGCGTCCGTCGACCCCCAACGGGCCAGTTCCCGGGCCTCGGCGACCGCCCGCCCCCACGGCCCGGGGGGCGCGTAGCGGTGGACGCCCTCCCGTATCGCGCCCAACGTGTCCTCAGCCGTTTTGCGGTCCACCCCGCGGGCGGCCATCATCGTCAGCCATCGGCCGTCCTCGTCCCCGGGCCGCCGGTTCTCCCCCGCCCGCTCCAGTGCCTGTACAGGCAGGATCTCGGCAAGGTAGCAGGGGTCGGCCGCCAGCCGGCCGTAGTCCCGGGGCCTGCGCGGATCCAGCCAATTGCGGAGCTGGTCCAGCAGGACGGCACTGCGCGGCCGCCCGAAGGACCGCGCCTCCTCCAGCAGGGGCAAGGCCTGTTCGTAGCGTCCGCGCAGGGCCAGCACACGAGCGCGCTCCACATGGGCGTCCTGGGCGCGGGTGGTCGCGTTCACGAAGTCGGGCCGCTCCACCCGGTCCCCGTGGAAACTGCGGTACATGGCTTCCATGTAGGCGCGAAACGACGGGTACCGGTCCGGGAACTCCCCGCTCCAGCCCTTGTACACATACAGCGCCCACTCCCCGTCCTCGTCGCAGTCGCCCGGGTCGAGCAGGGCATACGACATGTCGGAGTCCGTCTCCAGCCGCAGCGCCCGCTCCCACATCCCCGCCAGCCGGACATCCTCCTCCCGCGGATCGTCGCCCAGGCCCTCCTGGTACATCGCGGTCATGCCGTACGGATCCCGGAACCAGTCGATGTCCGCGGCGCCGCCGAGCTGATAGACCCCGGCCGTCTGGTCCACGTGCCAGCCGTCGCTCACCGCCAGGAACTCGCGGTACGAAGGCGGCAGCCGCCGCCCCAGCCGCTGCTCCGCCTCAGCAATCGCCGCTGCGTCCGCCCCCGGGGCGCCCAGGCATACCGCGTTCTGCCCGTCGTCCGCGTCCTCGCCCGCACGCGGCACCCACTCCGCCTGCCAACGCCGCAAAAAATCATCCCAGTTGAAGGGTTCGCCGCTCATGACCGGATACTGTCACCCACCACCGACACCCCACCCTGCCCGCCGACCTTGGCGGTGGTTCCAGGTCTCCCGCCGCGGAGGTTACGTCCATCCCTCCAGGGCGAGCATGGGGCCGTACTCCGTGGTAATCCACGTGGCTATCTCCTGCACATCAGGGTTGCCGCTGGTACGAGCACGTTCGGCGAGGCGGGCGAGCATGGGCCAGGCCTGTAGGTGGACGAGGAGCTCCGCCCACCTGGCGTAGTAGTCGTCGTCGGTGTCCTGCAACGCCTGGAGCTTCGTGTTGAAGAGTGCCTCGAGGGCAGCAATCAGCTGGGGCCGTGGAATATTTGCGATGGCATGTCGCGCGTCTGGTAGGTAGCGGACGGTCATTGCCATCTCCACCAGGACCGGCAGAAGGGCAACGTCGGCGACGAAGTCTTTCGCGTAGGTCAGGGCTGCGTGTTCGTTCTCAGTGTGGTGCTCTGCAAGCGCCTTGCGCAGCACGGTTGTGGCGTCCTGCGACCGTTTGTAGAACTCGAAGCGCTGCCGCTGCATCTCTCGATGGGCCTCGACGTATGCAGTCCACAGCGTCAGATCATCGGACGACTCCACACGCTTCTCTCTCACTTGGTCGGCTGTGGCATTCAGCCTCTCAAACCAGGGACGCGAGCTGAGAGCCATGTGCCGTGATAGCCGCGAGCCTGGATCTCCAGGAACAAGTGTGTCCCGCCGCCCTGGCCTTGGGCTTCGGTGAAGCGGGCAAAGCCGCCGCCGGTGCGATCCGGCCGGCATCCATCTCGCAGCCGTCACGCCACGGCGGGGCCGGCCAAAACCGGCGGACGCCGGGTGAGAAGACGATCACTCTCCGGGAAGGACACGCCGACGGACGGAAGGCGCTCGGGCACCGAAGACTGACGGGCCGACCCCGCCACCAATCATGTTGATGCATACTAATCGCTGTTGCAAGTCATTCGCAATAAAGGCATAAGGTGTCCCCGGACGACCACTCACCCGGAAAGGGGACGTGCCTGATGGGCACCTACGCGCTTCCCGACCTGCCCTACGACTACGCCGCGCTGGAGCCGGCCATCACCGGGCAGATCCTGGAACTGCACCACGCCAAGCACCACGCCGCCTATGTCAAGGCAGCCAACGACACCCTCGAACAGCTCGCCGAGATCCGTGACAAGGACCGGATCACGCCCACCACACTGGTCGGGCTGGAGAAGACCTATGCCTTCAACCTCTCCGGCCACGTCCTGCACTCGATCTTCTGGCAAAACCTCTCCCCCGACGGCGGCGACCGCCCCGACGGCCCTCTCGCCGACGCCATCGACGAACACTTCGGCGGCTTCGAGCAGTTCAAGAAGCAGCTGACAGTCGCGACCGCCTCCGTCCAGGGCTCCGGCTGGGGCGTGCTCGCCTGGGAACCCCTCGGCAAGCGCCTGATCGTCGAGCAGGTCTACGACCACCACGGCAACGTCGGCCAGGGCAGCACCCCGCTGCTGGTCTTCGACGCCTGGGAGCACGCCTACTACCTCCAGTACAAGAACGTCCGCCCCGACTACGTCGACAAGCTCTGGGACCTGGTCAACTGGGAAGACGTCATCACCCGGTTCACCAAGGCAGTCGGCACCTGACCGACAGCACGTACCGCCACCGGCCGGGACGCCCCAGCGGCTCCCGGCCCATCCACGACGTCGATCACCAGGCAACGACCGGCGATCTTCACACACCGTGGATGCACATCCCAGACAGCCGTCACCTGCACCGGGAGGCGTTTTGCCTTTCTTCGACACGGCCGAGGCCATACGAGCCTGGATCCAAGGCTGGACCGTCTCGCGGGGCACGGCCGATCCCGTCCCCACTCCATGGGGCTTCACCGTCGACGTCGGCCTCCCCGGGCACGTCGTGCGACACGTACTGTCAGCCGCCGACGAAACAGCCGTCCGCGAGATCACCGAGAACACCACAGCACCCGGCGTATGGCTGAAAACTCCCACACCGCCGGAAACACTCGAACGCTGGCTGGGGCCCGGCTGGAGCCTGGCCGGCGGACCCGGCTTCCTCATGTCCGCTCCACCGAACGCCACCCATGCCGAGGCCCCACCAGCGACCCCCGACGGCTACCGACTGGACACCTGGAACCGGGCCGGCGTGGCCCGCACCCTGATCCGCACCGCCGACGGCGCTTTCGCCGCGCGCGGTCAAGTCGCCGTCACCGGCTTCGGCTTCGTCGTCGATCAGGTCGAAACCGACCCCGCACATCAACGCCGGGGTCTGGGACGGCTGGTGATGCGCACACTCGCCGACATCGCAGCCGGACAAGGAGCCACGGCAGGCGTGCTGGTCGCGACCCCGCAGGGCCGGGCCCTCTATGAGACGGCAGGATGGCACGTACTGGCCCCGCTGACCGGCGCCGTACGAAGCTGAGGCCGCCCGATACGGTCGGAGCCTGCGGCGCATCGTCGACAAAGAAGACCGGGCCGAGCGCCTGCGAGCCCAGACTGGCCGAGGAGCGGCCCAGCCGCTGGGGAACGGCTGACCCGGCGCTCATCCGGAAGCGTCGTCAGGGTGGGCGGCGGTGATCACGTAGGTCATGCCAGACCATACCGGCGCCCTGGCCGAGTCACCGTGCAACCGCCCCCGGGAGGCTCACCCAGCCCGGGCGGACTCCCCGGTCCGAGCTCGGGTGCCGGCGTGATGGTCTCGGCAACGGGCCGCAGATCCCACCACAAACAGAACAATGATCCTGTTAGCATCCCTCACAAAAGGAGCCGCGATTCTTTTTGTGGGAGGTGTGGTGCCTCGGCTGACCGACGCGCGCAAGGAACTCCGGCGTACGCAGATCGCCGACGCCGCCGTCCGCTGCTTCAGCCGTAACGGCCTGGAGCGGACCTCGATCGCCGACATCAGCGCCGAGTCCGGCCTCTCGACCGGCTCGATCTACTCGCACTACCGCAACAAGGCCGACCTGGTCCGGGCTGCCGCCTGCGAGGTGCTCGCCAAGCGTGCCGACGTCCTCCGCGAGTACGCCGCGCTCGACGCCCCGCCCGACCCCGACGAACTGCTCGCCCGTCTGACCGCCGCGATCGACCCCGCCGAGGCTCGGGTCGGCGTGCAGACCTGGGGCGAGGCGACCACCGACCCGGACATCCGCGACATCGTCGTCGACACGACCGACCGGATGCGCGCGATGCTGCACGACTGCGTCACGGCCTGGCTCATCAAGGTCAAGCACCACGAGCCGGCCCCGGCCCGGGAGCGCGCCGCCCCGATCGCCCACCGGGTCATGGCGCTCTACCAGGCCGAACTGCTGTACGCCGCCTTGCGAACACCGACCGAGGAGACAGCGTCATGACCACCCAGACCGCTGCGTTAGCCGACCGCACCGTTTCCCGGATCGGCTACGGCGCCATGCAGCTCGAGCGCCTGCACGACCGTCGCGACGAGGCTGTCGCGCTGCTGCGCCGCGCGGTCGAGCTCGGCGTAGACCACGTGGACACTGCCGAGTTCTACGGCTTCGGATTCGTCAACGACGTGATCCGCGAGGTACTGCACCCCGAGGACGACGTCCTGGTCGTCACGAAAGTGGGAGCTGACCCCAACCCCGGCGGGCACCTGCCGCTGCGTCTGGCCCAGCGGCCCGAGCAGCTGCGCGCCAGCGTCGAGAACAACCTGCGCAGCCTGGGCGTCGACCGGCTCGCGGTCGTCAACCTGCGGCGCCTGGACACCGGCCCCGGGCTGCGCCCCGAGGGGGACCAGGTCGTCGACCTCGACGACCAGCTCGCGGTGATGACCGCCCTGCGCGACGAGGGCAAGATCGCCGCGATCGGCCTGAGCAGCGTCACCCTCGACGGCCTGCGCCGCGCCCTGCCCGCCGACGTCGTCTGCGTCCAGAACGCCTACAGTCTCGTTTCCCGCGACGACGAGGACATGCTGCAGCTGTGCGCGGCCGAGGACATCGCCTGGGTGCCCTTCTTCCCGCTCGGCGGGGCCTTCCCCAACCTGCCCAAAGCAACCGACGAGCCGACGGTCCACGCCGTGGCCGAGTCCCTGGGCGTCACACCCTCCCAGGTCGGTCTCGCCTGGCTGCTGCACCATGCCCCGAACGTCCTGCTCATCCCCGGCACCGCAAACACCGCCCACCTGGAAGCCAACATCGCGGTCAGCGGGATCACTCTCGACGCCGAGACCCTCGCCCGCCTCGATGGCATCGAGTCCCGTTCCAACGACGTCGCCATCGGCTGACCGGACCCAGCGCGGCCACGTCCCCGGCACATACCTGACCACCCGTCAGACCACGCCCGGAAACCCCGCTCTATCCGACATCGAGGACGGATCATGAAGGCCATCATCTACCGCGACAACGGCACCCCCGACGTTCTCCGGTTCGTCGACCGTGACCTGCCCGAGCCCGGCCCCGGCGAGGTTCGCGTACGGGTCGCCGTGTCCGGCGTCAACCCCACCGACTGGCAGGCGCGCTCGGGCGCCGGCCATCCCAAGCATTTCCTGGAGGTCACCCCGCACCTCGACGGCGCCGGCACGATCGACGCCGTCGGTGAGGGTGTCGACCAGACCAGGGTCGGTCAGCGCGTCTGGCTGTTCATGGCCGCCGCCGGGCGGCCTACCGGCACCGCCGCCGAGTTCACCGTCGTGCCCGCCGCGCAGGCCGTGCCGCTGCCCGACGAGGCCGGCTTCGACATCGGCGCCTCGCTGGGCGTCCCCGCGCTGACCGCGCACCGCGCGCTCACCGTCGCCGAGGACGGGCCGCGTCGGCTGCGGCCCGGGGCGCTCGACGGGAAGGTGGTGCTCGCCGCGGGCGGGGCCGGAGCGGTCGGACACGCGGTGATCCAGCTCGCCCGATGGGCCGGCGCCACCGTGATCAGCACGGTCAGCAGCCCGGAGAAGGCCCGCCTGGCCACCGCCGCCGGAGCCCACCATGTGATCAACTATCGCGAGGGCGACCCGGCCGCGGACATCCGCAAGATCACCCCGGACGGCGTCGACATCATTGCCGAGGTGGCGCTCGGCGCGAACCTCGCCCTGGACCTTGCCGTCCTGCGAACCCGCGGCACGATCTCCACGTACGCCAACGACGGTGACCTACCGGTCGAACTGAACGTACTTCAGAACATGGTGCTCAACGCACGTTTCCAGTTCCTGATCCTCTTCCTGGCCGGTCCGGAGGCACGCGCCGCGGCCGCCCAGGACGTCGCCGCCGCAGTGCGCGACGGCGCGCTGCCGGTCGGCGAGGAGCACGGACTGCCGCTGATCCGCTTCCCCCTCGACCGCACCGCCGACGCGCATCGAACGGTCGAGAGCCGCGCGGTCGGCAAGGTCTTGGTGGACATCCCGGTCTGACGTCCAGTCGGCCACCACACGATCGCCACCTCCCCAGGCCAGGTGAGGGCCGTGCTCCCGTGCTGTGAACCTCCGTCCGCTGATCAAGTTCGAGGTGGCCTTCGGTTCCGGCCGACAGTCCGTCCCGCCATCACCTGCGTGGCGACCGTGGCAGCCGCGGCCAATGCCAGGCCCTGCACGACGTCGCGGGGACGGGCCGGGCGCAGCACCCCGGCCCGCCGCAGACGGCCGCGGGCCCAGAGCGTGAAGGGAATGACCACCACAGGAGAGGTGGCCGAGCCCGGCGTGTATCCGCGGACCACGGCGGCCTGCGCCAGATGCACCAGACCATGCAGCCCGAATCCGTTGAGGGCCGCCTGATAGAAGGCAGAGCGCCCGCCGGTGCGATACCCGTCGGCCGCCGCTGCGGCCACCACGACGGCCATCCCGGCGACGGCGGTCGCGAACTCACGCTCGTCGATGGACTCCAGATGCCGCCATATCCGATCCGGTACCCGCGGAAACCTTCCCCGCAATTCGGGCACTTGAGAACGCGCCCACCGCGGCACCAGAACGACTTCCTCCGCATCGTGCGCTGCCCACGCAGCCAGCAACCCGAAGGTCACACCCGCACCGACGTCACTCCGCCCGCCCTCATGTCCGCTCATGGACAGGCAGTCTCGCAGCGGCCCCACACATAGCTACTGCGTTTCTGGGATTCGGTAGACGGAGACGTGAGAGCGCGACTCGGCGGTGAATGCCGCGCCGGTCCAGTCCGCATGCCTCGCTTCCAGCTCGAATCCGGCCAACTGTGCCATAAGGTCCAGTTCGGCCGGCCAGATGTAGCGGTGCGGGCTGCGGAACAGTTTGGCCTGCGTGGTGTCGTCGAATCGGAAGTGGTGCGATACGACGTACTGATGCAGGACGTCGTAGGTGTCCAAACCGATATAGCCGGGTTCGGTTTGCCAGACGGTTGCCGTCTGGCCCGGTGGGAGTTTGCGCAGTTCGGGTACCCAGAGCTCGATTACGAATCGGCCACCGGGCACGAGGTGGCGGGCAGCGTTGCGGAAGCACTCGACCTGCTCTGCCTGGTGGAGCAAATTGGAGATCGTGTTGTAGACGAGGTAGACCAGTGTGTACTGGCCCGGTGCGACAGTGGTCGCCATGTCGCCCATGATTACGGGGATCGTCGCCTCGTCCACCTTGGCGCGCAGTCGCTCCACCATCGGCAGCGACAACTCGATGCCGGTGACAGAGACTCCTCGTTCCGCAAGCGGAACGGCTACCCGGCCAGTTCCGATGGCGAACTCAAGCGCTGCCCCTTCCCCCGCGAGATGAGCGAGGCGGTCCACAGTCGGCTCCAAGACCTCAGGTGCGAACATGCCGGTTCCGGGCGTGTCATAGCGGTGAGCGGTATCGGCGTCCCAGATTTTCGCCTGCTGCATTCCGCCAACACTCGCCGCCGGACTGAGTGCTGTCCAACGATTTTTCGCCCAGCCCTCCAGAAGCGATCAGGAGCAGACGCTGATCGAGACACGACGGGACGAAGCCCCGTCGACCGAGGCAGGGCGGGCAGCGAGCATCACCGATGCTCGTCCGGGAGCTCAGCGCTCTGGTGAACGATGCTGTGGGCTACTGAACTTGATCAGGTGATGTCGGGCTGTTCGCCGGACGGCGTGCGGGTGGCTTCGGCAGTCCTGGTGGGGTGAGGTATCCGCAGGGCGGCGGTTCGACCGACGCCGGGAGGGCTGGGCGAGAGCGGATCCGGCTCCAGGCCGTGGCCGGCTTCGAGGTCGGCGAGAAGGCCCGCCTGGAGGGGGAGTTGGAGCGTGGCCCGCTGGCCCACGGGTGGGCTGACCAGTGCAGGGGACGTGAAACAGGCGGCCGATCATCGTCTTCACCCGGGCCAGCGTCCACCAGGCCGAACCGGAGGGCTTCGGCTGGAAGGACTACCGCAACCTCATCCTCCGCGCCCGCACACAGCTCGGCGGCCCGATCGTGCTCGTGTGGGGCAACCTGCACATGCACCTGGCCGCGCCGCTGCGGGAGTTCTTCCCGGCCAACGCCGCCTGGCTCACGGTGTTCCAACTACCGCCCTACGCCCCGAACCTCAACTCGCAGGAGGGCATCTGGTCGCCGGCCAAACGCGGCATCGGCAACCTCGCCGCCGCCGACCTCGACCAGATCACCCGCGCGGTGAAGCGCAAACTCAAGATGGCATTCGGCTCGGCCCGTCGTAGTCGCTCTCCAGCAGTTCCTCGGGAACCACCACATAGCCGAACTCGGCCAATGCACCCCTGAGTGTCCGGCTCAACCGTGCAGCGGGTTGCGGTCTCGCCACGGTCGTAGCCCCGCGGCCACTCCAGCCACCCCGGATCATCAAGCTCGCGCAGCAACGCCAGCAGATCCGCTTCGCTCTCGGTCATGCGCTCGTCCTGGCGCACCGGCTCGAGGCACCACCACGTCCACCGTTCCCCGACATCACTCACTCAAGTTCAGTAGTTAGCCGCCGCTAGCCGGTTGAGGACTTCTTTGGGAGTGAAGCTCCAGCCGACCAGGCGCGGCCCGCTCCAGTTGATGCCGATCACGAGTCCCTCCCGGGCGGCATCGGGCAGTACGAGATCACACCAGGTGTCCAAGGGCATCGACGCTCATCTCGTTCGGAATTCTTGAGCGGGACCGTCCACCATTTTGGTACGACGCACCAACTTGGATCGTTGTACCAAACGTGGCAGCATCAAGGTATGACGACGCGAGCGGGCCGGCCACGGCGGCGCAACCAGGTGCTCTCCCGGGAGCAGATCATTGACACTGCGGTCGCAATGCTCGATGCGGGCGGCGAGAGCGCGCTGACCATCCGGGCGCTGACCGAGCGGCTGTCCACCGGTTCGGGGGCGATCTACTACCACGTGGGCACCCGTGACGAACTGCTCGACACGGCGACGGAGACCGTGATCGGCGCGGCGCTGACGACCCGGCCCGCCGGGTCCGCAGCCGCGCCCGCGGGCGAAATCCGCGTGGTCGCGCTGGCGTTGTTCGACGCGATCGCCGCCCACCCGTGGCTCGCCACGCGCCTGACTCTCCAGATCGTCCGGAATCCGGTCGGTCCGGTGACGGTGGGGATCTTCGAGCGGATCGGCGGGCAGATGGACGCCCTGGGCGTTCCGCGGGCCTCCTGGTTCGACGCGGCCTCGACGCTCGTGCACTACATCCTCGGAGCCGTCAGCCAGAACGCCCGCATCGAGGGGGACACCTCGGGCATCGACCCCGCCGGAGATCGCGACGCGTTCGTCGACGAGGCGTCGGCGGCGTGGCAGGGGCTCGACCCGGAGGCCTACCCGTTCATGCACGCCGTCGTCGGCCAGCTGCGAGAGCACGACGACCGCGAGCAGTTCCTCACCGGCATCGCCGTCATCCTCGACGGCCTCGCACGTCTGCGCTGACCTGGCCGCTCCGGCCGGGTGACCTTGTCGTTCGCTTCCCGAAGGGACACCTTTCATGCATGACGTCGTGATCGCGGGCGGCGGCCCGGTCGGCCTGTTCCTGGCCGGCGAGTTGGCCCTGGCCGGCTGCTCGGTCGTGGTCCTTGAACGGGACCCGGGGACCGCCTCGCCGCTCAAGGCCCTCCCGCTCGGGCTGCGGGGTCTGAACGCCGGGTCGGCCGAGACCTTATACCGCCGCGGCCTGCTGGAAGCGATGGCGCAGGCTTCGGGAGTCGACCCGCAGAAGGTCGGCGCGGACCCGGAAGCGACCGAGGCGCCCAGCCCTCGCGAGCTGGGCCACTTCGCGGGCATGCCGCTCACCGCCGCCGACATCGACACCGCCGCTCTGCCGCCCCGGCTGCCCAGCCCGGCGATGGAGGGGTTCATGACGAGCCTGGAAGCGGCCGGATCGGTCTTGTGCGAGCGGGCCACCGCGCTCGGGGCCGAGATCATCCGGAATGTTCCCGTCACGGCCGTGGCACAGGATGCCGGATCCGTCCTCATCGCGGCAGGCGGCCAGGAGTACCAAGGGCGCTGGCTGGTGGGCTGCGACGGCGGGCGCAGCGCCGTACGTCGCCTCGCCGGCTTCGAGTTCGTGGGCACCGAGCCGCTGTTCACCGGCTACGTGGCCGAGGTCGCCTTCGCCGACCCCGGGCAGCTGCCGCTCGGGTTCCATCTGACGCCGAACGGCATGTATCTGCGTACGCCCTTCGATGGGCACGTGGGCATGATGGACTTCGACGGCGCCGCCTTCGACCGCTCCCGGCCTCTGACCCGTGAACACCTCCAGGCAGTCCTGCGCCGCATCAGCGGTACCGACGTGACGCTGAACGAGGTGCGTCTCGCCTCCACTTTCACCGACCGCGCGATGCAGACGACGACGTACCGCAAGGGGCGGGTGCTGCTCTCCGGCGACGCAGCGCACATCCACTCACCTCTGGGCGGCCAGGGCCTCAACCTCGGTATCGGCGACGCCGTGAACCTCGGCTGGAAACTCGCCGCCACCGTGCACGGCTGGGCGCCCGAGGGCCTGCTCGACACCTACACCACCGAGCGCCACCCCGTCGGCGCCGCCGTGCTGGACTGGTCCCGCGCCCAGGTCGCCACCATGAGGCCAGGCCCCAACGCCCCCGCACTGCGTCGGCTCGTCCACGACCTGATGCACACCGCCGACGGTACGACCCACGCGTACCGAAACACGTCGGGACTGTTCCACCACTACGACCTGGGCAGCGAACAGCCTTTCGTCGGCCGCACCGCCCCGGACTTCCGCTTCGACGACGGCACCCGGCTCGGCGAACTGCTGCGCCAAGGGCAGGCAGTGGTGCTCGACTTCAGTACCGACCGGGCGCTGCATGCCGCGGCCAAGGCGTGGGCGGGCCGGATCCGCTACGCGGCCGGCCCGGCACGCGACGACCTCGGGCTGGGTGCCGCACTGATCCGGCCCGACGGCGTCGTGGCCTGGACGGGCGAGCCCGCCCCGGTCCCAGACGTGTTCGGGCAGGCGGCTGCCCGGTGGTTCGGCGCGCCGCAGAGCTAGCACCGCGGGCAGGCAACGTCTGCCGCCCGTGCAGGAGCGGCGTCCGGTGCGTGCTCCGGGGATCGCCCGCCCGAAGGCTGCGGGCAGTGCCGGCCGGAAGTCCTCGTACGGGACGTACGCGGGCTTTCAGCCGGTACGGCGGTGGGGGCACCGCCCGGCCAAGTCGACACCGCAACCTGCCACGGGACGTTCCACACGCTCGGCTGGCTCATCCCGGCGACGCGACCGCCCTCGCACCGCTGCCCGCACACGCCACCCCCTTGCCGGCCCAAGCCCTGATCACGGCCGTGGAGGTGCAGCCGGAGACACCGGCCCAGGCCATCGCCGTCATCGGCGACTCCCGGGTCGACGGCATGGGGTCCACGCCCGGCACCGACCGGCGCTGGACGGACCGGCTCGCCGAACGTCTGGCGGCCCGACCCGGACCGGCGCTGTGTGGTCAGCCAGGGCGTCAGCGGCAACCGCATGCTCGCCGACGGCATCGGCACCGCCGCCCTCGCCCGCTTCGACCGCGACATCCTCGCAACACCCGGCCTCGGCCACGTCGTGATCGCCGTGGGCAACGACCTCTTCTTCTCCTTCGCCCCGCGCACCGAGGAGAGCGCTGGTTTCCTTTCGATGTTCCCCGGCCCATCCGCCGGCGTGGACGACATCATCGCCGCCCACCTCCAGCCGGCGGCACGCGCCCGCGCCCACGGCGTGCAGGTCCACGCCGCGACCATCGCCCCCTACGGCAGCTCCGAGATGTACTCAGCCGAGGGTGACAGGGCGCGCGAGCAGGTCAACGCGTGGATCCGCACGAGCGGCGCCTTCGACGGCGTACTCGACTTCGACGCCGTCTGGCGCGACCCCGCCGACCCCACCCACATCCGCAGCGACCTCTACATCGGAGACCACCTCCACGGCAGTGACGCGGGCTATGCCGCCCTCGCGGAATCCATCGACCTCTCCCTCTTCGACTGACCTTCGATCGAGGCGGCTCGCGGCCTTCTCGTGGGAAGCGGCGGCGCCCGGTACGTGCGGTGAGCGCGCGCCGGGCGCTGCGGCAAAGCCGTCGGAAAGCCCCGCCTCCCACTCCGGACAGGGTCGTTGATCAGAGACTTCCCTCAATGGCGGTACGCGGTTGTCGCGATCTCGACGAAGGATCGGATCAACGGGTTGGTGTCGCCCTCGTTCCACACCGCCACCACCCGGCTCGGCTTCATGTCGGTCAGCGGCACCACGGTCAGCTCCGCGGGCAGGTCATGTCCGAGCGGGGCCAGGCCGACCGTGCCGTTCCACAGCACCGCCTGCAAACATTCCTGGACGGCGCGCACCACTGGTCCCTCGCGTGGCCTGCCGCCGCTCCAGTACGACTGCCAGAGGGGATCGGTGTCCTGCGGGAACTGGAACCAGCGACGGCCGTCCAGCTCGGCCAGCCGCAGCCCGTCGCGACGGGCGAGTGGATCGTCGGCGCGCAGGACCACGCCGACCGGGTCGGTCCGTAGTTCACGCACCGTCAGGGCGGTCTCGTCGAACGGCGCGCGGGTCAGCGCGACGTCGACCAGCCCGGCGCGCAGCCCACAGGTCGGGTCGGTCAGATCGGTGTCGCGGACGCGGATGTCGGTGCCGGGGCGGTTTCGGCGGTAGGCGGCGGCGAGCCTGGCCACTCCCGGGTCGGTGCCGTCGCCCAGGATGCCGATGGTGATGCTCGCGGCGCCGACCGCCGCGCTCACCCGTACCCGCACCCGGTCAGCATGCTCCAGCAGGGCCCGCGCCTCGTCGAGCAGCACCGAGCCCACCGCGGTCAGGGTGACCCCCGTGGGCGAGCGGGTGAACAGCAGGGCCCCGACATCGGCCTCCAGCTGCTTGATCGCCCGGCTCAGCGGCGGCTGGCTCATGTGCAGTCGGGTGGCGGCCCGGCCGAAGTGGAGTTCCTCGGCGACCGCCACGAAGTAGCGCAAGGTCCTCAGCTCCACGCTGCAACGATACCCACGAGGTATCGACACCGCAGGACGGGTCTTGGACACCGGCCACTCCCCGGCGGTGAACTCGTGGGCATGACCGAAGAAGCGAAGTCCAGCGAGCCGCAGACCCGACCCGCTGTATCGGTGGTGGGTCCCGGCGACGGCGAGACGATCGTTCTGGGCACCACGCGGATGCGCGTACTGGAGGACGGCAGCCACACCGGACACCGCCTCGCCATCGCCGAATCCGTCCTCGCCCCGCACACCCAGGGACCGCCGCAGCACCGCCACGCCCGACACGACGAGGGCTTCTACATCCTCTCCGGCACCGTCCGGTTCACCGTCGGGGACGAGGACCACGACGCCGCCGCCGGCACGCTCGTCATGGTTCCGCCCGGTACCCCGCACACCTTCGCCAACCCCACAGACCAGCCCGCCGTCATGCTGAGCACGTTCACCCCCGACCTGTATGTGCAGTACTTCCGAGACCTCCAGGAGATCCTCGCCGACGGCCGGCCGCTGACACCACAGGCCAACATCGACGCGATGGGCCGCTACGCGACCGAGCCCGCCACCGACCTCGACTGACTGACCGATTCCCAACGACCTCTGGAACCGGCGGAGGCAGACGACGTCAGCCGCCCATTGCGGAATCGTCCTGCTGCCTCCACGGAGCAACGGGTCGCGGCCCGGCCCGAAACTGCGCTGTCAACCGGGGGTGGGGGCGCCAAAGCGCGCCAGGCAATGCCAGACCTTCTTGAGGGCCTGCGAGTCGTGATGCCCTGTGCGGGCGGCCCTGCCGATCGCCCACGGGTCCAGGCATCCATCGACCGCGATCCTGGCGCCCAGGTCGACATATTCCTGACCACGGTAGTCAGGGTGCTGCCGCAAACGCTCCACGGTCAGCCGGAACCCCGGATGCCATTCGACCGGGCACGGGAGCCGGCCGGCTGCCTCTTCCACGTCCGTGCCGCGGTAGCTGGGGTCCAGGACCAATGCCTCGACGTCCTTGTCGAATCCGACGGATCCGTGGATGTGAGCCTCAATGTGGCCGCCCAGGGCGTCCAGCCCGCCGGCCTCGGCCATACCGATGAGGGCGCAGCGGGACGCCACAGCGAAGGCCGAGGGTTGCGTCGAGCTGTCCGGGTAGCAGAAGGTCGCGCGTTCGAGGGTGTCCGTGGTGAGCCGGAAATACGAGGAACCGAACCGGGGTGCCCCGCCGACGGGCGAGTCCTGGTAGTTCAGGGCCCCGTAGACCGGGCGTTCCTCCATGGGGGCGTGATCGTACGCGCCGCCGAAGATGCGGCTCTCCCACCGCCACCGGTCTCCGCCTGGACAGGCAGTCAGGCCACCGTTGCTGGTGCCGGTCACGAACTGTGAGTAATAGACGCCGTCTTCCGCCATCTGGAGAAGAAGGAGCCGATCACCCGCCATACGGTCGGGGTGAAAGTTCATGGTGAGCTTCAGCCCGGAGGCAAGAGCGGCTCCGGTCGCCCGGTCTGCCACGTACCGCAGGGCCGCGCGCTGAGGTGACCAGGCAGCGCCAACAACCATCTACGCAGTGTGCACGAACGCCGACACCCGCCACACACGAATTTCCGGCCCAGGCCTGCCTTCCTCTCCCGCCGCGCCTACTGCTCCCCGTCGACCTCCGACCCACGACAGCCGATCCCGGCACCGAGGCGAGCAGCCCCGCGGCAGCTTCGACCTCCGCCGGCTCGCGGCGGGCCGCTCGATGCGGCCCCGATACACGTCGTAGCCGACGACGCGGTGGTCCACCTCGGAGGCGCGCACGGCGGGCGGCACTCCGCCACGTAGCCTTGGCCTGCGACAACAACATCCGCGACGACTCCAATATGGGTAAGGAGCACCGCTGTGCCCCTGGTTTCTGTGGTGATGCCGGTACACAATTCGGCGGCCACGCTCGGGCCCTCGGTCCGGTCGGTGCTTGCGCAGACCCACCCCGATCTCGAACTGCTGATCACCGACGACGCGTCCTCGGACGACTCGATGGATCTGCTGAAGGAACTGGCCCGGCAGGACGAGCGGGTCCTGCCGGAGGCAGCAGCTCGGCAGGGTGGCGCGGCCCAGGCCCGCAATCTGGCCATCGCGCGGGCGAGGGGCGACTACATCGCCTTCCTCGACAGCGACGACATGTGGCTCCCGACGAAACTGGAAAAGCAGCTTGCTTTCGCCGCGACGGCCGGAACGCCCCTCACATTCACCTCGTACTACAAGATGGACGCCCTGTACGCGGGCGAGGCCGCCGACTTCGTCCCGAACGGGCGTGTGGTGCGGGCGCCGGCGCACGTGGACTACAGCGCGATGCTGGTCCAGGACCACATCGGGGCCCTGACCGCCATGTACGACCGCAGGGTGGTCGGCACGAAGCTGATGCCGGACATGCCGAAAAGGCAGGACTACGCGCTCTGGTTGTCGATCATGCGGGACGGGACTCCCGCGCGGGCGCTGCAAGAACCGTTGGCGGTGTACCGGGCGCAGCGGGCCGGGTCGCTCTCGTCGAACAAGCTGTCGCTCGTCCCGTACAACTGGAACCTCTACCGCCGGCACGAACACCTCTCGGTACTCCGATCGGCTCGGGCTCTCGGCGGGGCGGCATGGCACTCGATGCGGAAGTCGCGGATTTAGCACCCGTTCACGAGCACGGGGCGATCGGTGTGTCGGTTGCGGGAGGGCCCGACGGGGGCCGCCCCGTGGGCGGACTCCTGACGGCACCGCCATGGACCACCCGCAAACGCCCCAGCCTGTAGACGGTCAAGGGGACAGGGCCCGGCCCGGCCGAGCAAGTGCTGCATGCCGTCCGGGGTGGCCTCTCCAGCCCACTCGGCGATGCTCCGGCAGGTCTTGCGCGGGAGGCCCGACAGCAGCCCCGCAGGGGCTTCGTCATGACCTGCCGCCAGTGCAAGATCGTCAGTATGCGCACGCCGGTGATCAGCGGTGGCCCCGGCCTTCGCGCAGCCGAGCGGTGAGAAAGCTCAAGGGCTATGTCTGGAGGTCGCGCTGGTACCAAGTGCCTGACTTGCCGCCGAGAGCAGCCGGGGCGGCCGGGCCAACCGGGACGAACCCGGCCTTGGTCAGGACTTTCCGCGACGCGACGTTGTCGTCGGAGGTGGCCGCTCGCAGGTTGCGCAGCCCGTGCCGCGCCGCCGCGATCCGGCACAGCTCCCGGACGGTCGCGGTCGCCACACCCCGGCCGGCGGCCTGCTCCGCGACCCGATAGCCGAGTCTGGCAGTGCCGTTCTCCAAGTCGTACAGGTTGAACCGGCCCAGGACCGAGCCGTCATCGGCGACGAGGACGTAGAAGGCGCAGACGTCGGCCTCCTGCTCGGCCAGCGCGGCGCTGTACCGGTCCGGGAACTGGTCGAAGAACTCGTCGCCGCGGTCGGAGATCGAGGCGGCGAAGTAGGTGCGGTTCGCCAGCTCGAAGTCCAGGACCGCCGAGGCGTGGTCGGCATGCAGCCGCTTCAGCTCGGGCATTGCCCGACCCTACCCAGATCGTGCGCCGGGGCCACCTGAGTTTCCGTCAGTGGCAGACAGCTCCAAGGCCAGGACACATGACAATCCACGGCTGGAGTATCTCGCCGCCGCCAGCCACTGGCAGATCACCCGGGCCATGAAGCGCGGCCTCGAGTGGATCCGGTGCCGCCCCGACCTGGTCGACGGCCGCCTCGCCACCGCCGAACCCCCGAGTTCCCGAACTGCTGAGCGATAATCTGCCACCATGTGCATATCGACAGGTGAGGCCGCGTTCTCCGGCACGATCGTGTACTGCGGGAGGCAGCACCACCCGTTGCATGGTCTGATCCACGTCCTGGGCTACCAGAACACCGCCGTCAATCTGGCGGACGGACCGAACGCCATGCTGTTGCACCTGCCCACCAGACAGCTCACCCCCAGGCACTTTCTCTCCGCCGGTCGCACCGGCGACGTTCTGCGCCGCATGGTCGCCGCTGTGGAACCCGTCGCCGTCGGAGCCGACGACATCGAGTGGATGAGCGCGGAACCGCAGGTGGAGATCTTCGACCACGATGTCTACACGGTGCTCCTGGCCACCGACCCCACCGCAATCCCCGCCGCGCTGCGGCAAGTTCCGCTGCACCGCCGACCGAACCTCGACCCGGACCTCCTGCGCTTCTACGCCGACCACTTTCCTGACCACACCGTCGCCGTGTGCTGCTTCGACAACGCCGACGCCGAACGTGCCAAGCCCTTGCTGCTGTGGTACCCGCCGCTCGACCCAGACCAGTTGACCGTGCCGGCCCTGGACAGCCACACCGGAGCGGCACCGGACCTCGACGCCACCGTGCCCGTGGACCACTGGATCCTGCTCTCCACCGACCAAGCCCCCGACGGCTGGGGCGAACCCGTCGACTACCCCGGGAACATGCGTCACAGCCTGCGTTCCTTCCTTCCCGACGCCGTTGCGGGCCGCTACTACGGCGAAGGGCAGAGCTTGCTCAACGGGGACTTCACCATCAGTCACCGGAACCTTCTCGCCGGGGACCTCGACCGCATCGAGCGCCTGCAACCCACTCGCCACTGACAGGGCAGGACGACCGGGCTGCCGCACGTCGGCCGAACCCGACATCACCCGATCAAGTCGGCCGGCGCGACGGCGGCGGCCACGATCCGTCAGCCTGCCGTAGAGGGCCTTCTGCAACACCCTGCAAAGGCATGTGCCCTCCACCGGGCATACGTGCCGCTGACAACTTCCGTGCATTGCACGGTAATTGACGTCACGGAAGCAAGGCTGCTTCACTGAGGTGGTGGCTGAGCCACTCAACCAGTGAGCCGCTACACCATCCGACTGAGTCTGGGGAGATCCTCCGTGGCCGTCGATAGCCTTCCACGCCGAAGCGTGGTCGACCTGCTCGAAGCACGGCTGCGTGAGGCCATTCTGGGCGGCACGCACAAGCCCGGTTCCCTGCTGCCCCCCGAGCGGGAGCTGGCGGCCGGACACGGTGTCACGCGCACCACCGACGCCCCGGACCCCGACTCGATCCAGCTCGCCGACGTGGAGGTGCACAGGGAGCTGGCGCGTGCGACCGGCAACCGGGTGTACGTACTCCTCACCAACACGTTGCTGAATGCCTACCTCCCCCTGCGGACGACGCCGCAGGCCCCGTTCGAGGACGCGACACAGGCGTGGAAACGGCTCGCGCCGGTGGTACACGCGGTCGTCGACCGGCAGGGCGAGGACGCACAGCGCGCGGCCGAGGCGTATCTGCGGGGCACCGAGAAGATCATGCTGAATTCACTGGAGCACGACCGCCGAAGTTCGGCCGTCGACAATTCCGGCTAGTCCGGACTCATTCGACCGCGCGGCTCATTCGACGGCACGGTCCGTTCGACGCGAGGCTCGGCGTCAGTCGACACAGCTGTCATAGCCACCTGTTCATGCACTGATTCTACGCGCGTCATGTGTCATGAACGAGTCATTCAACTCCGTCCTGACGCCGGCTCTGCCGGCCGGTACCGGGTGCGCAGCCCTGACACCACCACCGGCTGCCGGGGAGACCCGATAGCCGAGTCTGGCAGTGCCGTTCTCCAAGTCGTACAGGTTGAACCGGCCCAGGACCGAGCCGTCATCGGCGACGAGGACGTAGAAGGCGCAGACGTCGGCCTCCTGCTCGGCCAGCGCG
>NZ_VJZD01000459.1 GCF_009377175.1 Streptomyces adustus | reverse complement strand
GGGCAGGGGTGCGCACGCCGCGGGTGGGTGGTCGGCGGTGTGCGGGCCTGGAGACTTCGGCCGCGGCCGTCTATCTTGCGGTCGGCCCCGGCGGGCGGAGGTGACGGCGTGCGGATGCGTACGGGTTTCCGCGTGCGTACGAGTCCAGGTGTGCGTGCGCGTACGGGTCCACGGGTGCGTACGAGTCCAATTGCGCGTACGAGTTCACGTATACGTGCGTGTGCGCGTCCACGCTTACCGGCCTGGGCGTGGCCCTGGCCCCAGGTACGGCTGCGTTCCCGGGTCGTCGGGCACCGCACCCGGCGTCGCAGTGCCCGGCTGCGGCGCGCGCTGTGGGGGACGGGCGAACTCCTCGTCACCGCCGGGCTCGTGCTGCTGCTTCTCGTCGTCCACCAGCTGTGGTGGACCAACCGCGAGGCCCGGCAGGGCGCCGACCGGAAGGTGGAGGCGCTGGAGCGGCAGTGGGGCGCGGAGACGGATCCGTCCGACGGCTCCGGTGCCGCCGGTTCCGCGACGGCCCCCGCGATCACGGACCCCGGGGCGGCCCCGTCCGGCGGCACCGGCGCCACCGCGGGGCGGCGGGCCGCGGCGCCCCGGTGGTCCCAGGCCTACGCCGTCCTCGACATCCCCCGTCTGCACCTGCGCGTCCCCGTCGCCGAGGGCACCGGCAAGCGCGAGGTGCTCGACAAGGGCTATGTCGGTCACTATCCCGGTACCCAACAGCCGGGCCGGGCGGGCAACTTCGCCGTCGCCGGGCATCGCAACACCCACGGCGAGCCGTTCCGGCACCTGGACCGGCTGCGGAAGGGCGACGAGGTCCGGGTGGAGACCGCCGACGCCGTGTACACGTACACCGTCGACCGGACGCTCCCGCAGACCTCGGCGCGCGACTCCGGTGTCATCGCCCCCGTACCCCGCAGCCTGGTGCGGCCCGGCTACGGCTACCGCGGTCCCGGCTACTACCTCACTCTCACGACGTGCACCCCGGAGTACACCTCGCGCTACCGCCTGGTGGTGTGGGGCACGCTCACTTCCATGCGGCCACGCTGACCGCGCCGACCGCGGCGAGGACGGCCGAGACCACCATCGCGACGTCCGCGCCGTGCGCCAGGCTGCCGGCTGAGGTGGCGATCGCGATCGTCAGGGCCACGCCCGCGCAGGAGCCGATGTAGCGGAAGGTCTGTTGCGCCCCCGAGCCCATCGCGGCCCGCTGGGCCGGTACGGACTCGACCGAGAGCAGCGGCAGGGCGGCGTTGAGCAGGCCGCTGCCCACCCCGGCGATCAGCAGGCCGGGCAGCAGGCGCGGCCAGGAGCCCGCGTCGAGCGCGCCGAGCATGGCCAGCACGCCGACCGCGTGCAGCGCGAAACCGAGGGCCAGCTGGTGGCGCGATGCCATCCGGCCCGCGAGCCGCCGGGCCTGCAACGCGACCGTGAAGGACAGCCCGGACCAGAGCAGGAACAGCCACGCCGTCTCCAGCGCGGAGAGCCCCAGGGAGCGTTGCAGCAGCGTCGGCAGGAAGCTGAACAGGCCGATGACGGCGAGGCCGGTGAACAGGCCGCCGGCCGACGAGGCGAGGAAGCGGGGCCTGCGCAGCAGCGCGAGGTCGATCATCGGGGTGGCGGAGCGGCGCTCGACCAGGGCGAAGGCGCCGGTCAGCAGTACGAACGCGGCCAGCAGCAGGCCGACCGGGTCGCGCAGCCAGCCGTCCCGGCCCAGGGTGAGCGCCGCGACGAGGGCGACCAGCGCCAGCCCGAAGGTCACCGCGCCGAGCAGGTCGGGGCGGCCGCCGCGCGGGGCGCGCGACTCGGACAGGGCGCGCGCCGAGAGGCCGGCCACGACCAGGGCGGCGGCGCCGAGGACGGCGTATCCCAGCCGCCAGTCGGGCAGCGACCCGGTGAGCAGCGGGCCGACGGCGATGCCGCCGCTGACGAACGCGCCCCACACACCGGTCGCGTGCAGTCGGCCGCGCGGGGTGGGGAAGGCGTGCACGAGTAGTCCCAGGCTGCTGGCGAGCAGGGCCGCGCTCGCCGCGCCCTGGGCGACCCGGGTCAGGGTGAACAGCCAGGTCGAGCCGGCGAGCGCGCCGAGCGCGGTGGTGAGACCGAGCGCGAGCGTGCCGGCCACGAAGATCCGGCGGCGGCCGTAGTCGTCGGCGAGGCTGCCCGCGACCAGGAGCAGGGCGGCCAGACCCAGCGGGGTGCCGTTGAGCAGCCAGGCCTGGGCGGAGACCGGGGTGTGCAGGTCGGCGGCCATGTCGGGGAGCGTGACCATCGGCGCGGTGTACGTCATCAGCGCCACGGCGGTCGCCGCGCTGGTCAGGGCCAGGGTCGCCCGGGGGCGCGCGGGCGGGTCCGGGTGCTGCCCGCGCACCGCGCCGGTGGTCGCGCCGGTGGTCGTGGCGGTGGAGCCGAGCCGGGTCATGGCTGTCCTTCCGTGGACGACGACCTTGCGAGTTCGGTCATTGAACTTACTGACGCCTACGACCGTAGCATCCATGGTTCGGTCATTGAACCAACAAGGGGAAAAGTGGCTACAGTGGACGTCATGGCACTGGGCAAGGACTACGCATCGCAGGAGTGCTCGATCGCCCGAGCACTGGAGATCGTCGGCGAACGCTGGACACTGCTGGTCGTCCGCGACGCCCTCTACGGGGTACGGCGCTACAACGACTTCCTCGTCCACCTCGGCATCCCGCGCGCGGTCCTCGCCTCCCGCCTCCAGTCGCTGCTGGCCGAGGGGATCCTGGAGAAGCGCCGCTACCAGGAGTCGCCGCCGCGCGACGAGTACGTCCTCACCGAGCGCGGCACGGCCCTGTGGCCGGTGCTGCGCTCGCTCGGCCGGTGGGGGCGCGAGAATATCGACGGGACCCTGCTGCGCGAGTTCCGGCACGCCGACTGCGGCACGGAACTCGGCTCGTACGGTGAATGCCCCGCCTGCGCAACCGTCGTACCGGTTCCCGACGTCCTCATGGTGCCGGGACCGGATCTCGACCCTGCCCCGGCGGACCCGGTCAGCCGGGCCCTGCTGAAGCCCAGGCGGCTGCTGGAGCCCGTCGTACTGGGACCGGCCGGCGCGGAGCCTGTCGGCGTGGATCCCGCCTGACGGATCCCCTCCGGCGCGGATCGCGTACGGTCGGCAGGGCACACATGGGTACGAGAGGGCGAGAGGAGAAGGGGCGATGATCCGCAGCCGGGCCGCCGTGCGCCCGCTCGCCGTGCTGCTGGTCCTGCTGCTCCAGATCGCGCTGCTGGACACCGGCAGCCTCCCGGCCGCCGTCGCGCTCGCCGCGACCGCCGCGGCCGCTTCCGCCCTCTGCCTCTGCGCCCGTCTCGCCGCGCGCTGCGCACCCGCCGTGCCGCCCACCCGGGTGCGTACGGCCATCCGCGACCGGGCCCGCCGTACGGCGTTCCTGCCCCAGCGCGACCCCGACGCCCCCGGCCGGCGCAGGCCCAGGGCC
>NZ_VJZD01000458.1 GCF_009377175.1 Streptomyces adustus | reverse complement strand
CCCCCTCCCCGAACTCGACGCCGTCTTCTACGAACAACGCCCCGCCTTCGACTGGCACCCCGGCCTCCTCATCGACGGCGCCACCATCCAGGTCCCCTTCCTCGCCGACCTCGTCACCCTCGCCGACCCCACCAGCCCCTGGACCTTCCTCAACTACCTCAAGTCCCGCGAACGCCTCTTCCCCTTCTACTTCGCCGAGCGCTTCCACATCCAGCGCGCCGAATTCGACGCCTACTGCCGCTGGGTCGCCGACCACCTCCCCGGCCTGCACTTCCGCCACCAGGTCGACAGCGTCCGCTGGAACCCCGCACGCGAACTCTTCGAGATCGACTACACCCGACTCGGACACGACGGCACCGCCGCCGCCCCCGGCCGCACCCACGCCCACAACGTCGTCCTCGGCATCGGCACCGAACCCCACGTACCCGAACTGCTCAGACCCCTCGCCGACGCCCCCGGCGTACCCGTCGTCCACGCCGCCGACTACCTCGCCCACCGCGCGAGCCTCCTCGCCGCCGACCACATCACCGTCGTCGGCTCCGGACAGTCGGGCGCCGAGATCTTCCTCGACCAGCTACGCCACCGCGCACCCGGCCACGACCGCATCCACTGGATCGGCCGCACCGAGGCGTTCGCCCCCATGGAGTACTCCAAACTCGGCCTGGAGCACTTCACCCCCGACTACACCCGCTACTTCCACAGCCTCGACGAGGCCACCCGCGAGCGGCTCGTCACCAGCCAGTGGCAACTCCACAAGGGCATCGACACCGCCACCATCGCCGCCATCCACGACGAGCTCTACCGCCGCACCCTCCACGGCGGCTGGCCCCAGGCCGTCCTCACCCCCGGCGTCCGCGTCCGCACCGCGGGCCGCGTCGGCATCGGCATCAGCAGGATCGAACTCCACCTGGAACACCTCCAGCAGGGCCACCGCACCTGCCTCACCACCGACGCCGTCGTCCTCGCCACCGGCCACCGGCAACGCCCCCTGGAACCGATCCTCGCCGGACTCGACCCCTACCTGCGCCGCGACAACCGCGAACGGCCCCGCGTCGACGAACACTTCCGCCTCGTCCTCGACCCGGTCGTCACCGGCCACGCGTACATCCAGAACGCCGCACTGCACACCCACGGCGTCGGCACCCCCGACCTCGGACTCGCCGCCTGGCGCAGCGCCGCGATCCTCAACTCCCTCACCGGAAAAGAGACCTACCCCCTCCCGGCCCGCACCGCCTTCACCACCTTCGGACTCGAACCACACCCCCGGATCCCCCAGGCCCGCCGGTCCGAGACCCTCACCCACCTCGCCGAACACCGCTGACCCCGGCACAGCCGAACCGGCCGGAAACACGACGACGGCGGCGCCCCGGAAGAACGCCGCCGTCGACCTACGACCACCCTGCGACACCGGGACACACCCGGCGCCAGGAACCCCTACCGTCAGAAGACCGGCGTGCCCTCACGGGTCAGCTTCCAGTCCACCGACGCGAAGTCCTTCGGGTCCAGCACACCCTTCGCCGTCACCCACTCCGCGATCCGCGTCCGGATCTCCGTCGACTCCGACCACAGCTCCGGCGCCGACGCCACGAACGGGAACGCACCGCCGCCATTGGCACGGTAGTTGTTCACCGCCAGCACGAACTGCTGCGCGTCGTCCAGCGCCGCACCGTTGTACGTCAGGTTCTTGATCCGCGACCCCGCGGGCTGCGCGATGTCGATGTCGTACACCAGACCCGACACATAGTCGTAGTTGTAGTCCGGCCGGCCGCCCGCGTTCGTCAGCAGCTCCGTGTCGATCACCGCACCCGCGGCCGTCTGCACGTAGTACTCCGCCGAGTACTCCAGGTACGCCCGCACCTGCGCACCCGTCAGCAACTTCGCGACCAGCGTGTTGTCGTACACGTACAGGCTCGACAGACCCCGGATCGTCACATCGCCCGCCGGGATCTCCGACGTCCGCGAGAACGGCGAGGCCTGCGCGATCACCGGCACCGACGCGTACGACGTACCCGCCAGCGCCGCCTTCACCACGTCCTCCTGGACCTTGGTGATCAGATCGATGATCGGCGCGTCCTTGTACCGGGCGTCGACCGTCGTCAGCGTCTCGGTCGCCGTGCCGACCACCTGGTTGACGTACGCCACGACCTTCGCGTGCTCGTCACCCAGCAGCTTGGTGATCTTCGGGTCGTCCGCGACCGTGTTCGAGTTCAGCAGCGACGCCGCCACCGACTCGACCTCCCACTTGCCCTTCGCGAACACCAGCTCGATGTCGAACAGGGTCAGCCGCTCCGCGTAGCACAGCGGCTCCGACAGCACGACCGTACGACCCGTCGCCTCGTTGACGACCTTCAGCTCCGGGATCTCCAGATGCGCGTGCCCGACCAGGATCGCGTCGATACCCGGCACCTGCCTGGCCACATTCGCGGCCGCGTTCTCCACGTACGGCAGCTGGTCACCGTACGACGACGTACCCGAAGCACCCGAGTGCGCCGAGACGACCACCACGTCCGCGCCCATCGACTTCAGCTTCGGCACCCACTTCGCCGCCTGCTCCTCCAGGCCGGGGAACGCCAACTTCCCCTGCACATAAGCCTTGTCCCAGATCGCGATACCGGGGTTCGTCAGACCCAGCACCGCCACCTTCACCGGCGGAGCACCCGGAACGTGGAACTCCTTGATGAAGTAGGGCGGGAACGCCGGCTTCAGCGACTTCGCGTCCACCGCGTTCGCACCGAGCAGCGGGAAGTGCAGCTGGCTCTCGAACTTGCGCAGCGTCTCGATGCCGTAGTTGAACTCGTGGTTGCCCAACGCCGCCGCGTCGTACCCGATCGCGTTCATCGCCTGCGCCATCGGGTGCACCGGACCACCCTTGGCGGTGATCGGGTCGACCTTCGCGTAGTAGTACGTCAACGGCGTGCCCTGGATCGTGTCACCCGCGTCCAGCAGCAGCGTGTTGCACCGGCCCCGCTCCGCACGGATCTTGTTCACCAGGGTCGAGATGCGCGCCAGGCCCATCGTGTTGCCCTTGGCGTCGGAGTACTCCCCGTCCTTGAAGTAGTCCCAGTTGAAGACGTGACCGTGCAGATCGGTCGTGCCCATCACGGTCAGCGCGTACCGCTTCGGCTGCTTGACCGGCTTCTTCGCCGACGCCGACTCCGCGGCCTGCGCCGCCGGAGCCGCAGCCGCGCTCCCGATCGCCACCCCCGCCCCGGTCACAGCGGACTTCTTCAGAAACTTCCGACGGTCCAGCGGCATGTCTGGTTCTCCTCCAAGAACGGCCAACAACGCGCGTAGATTCTGACGCGCGTAGATTCTGGCCCCTTTTGCCGGACCGCAACAGGTCCAGCAGGTTGCGATCCGGTGACCTGACCTATGACTTCCGGCCTCGAAATCAGCCAACCAGTGACAGAGTTGGACGTATGGCCAACCCCCCGGACCCCACCGACCCCACCGAGCAGGAC
>NZ_VJZD01000457.1 GCF_009377175.1 Streptomyces adustus | reverse complement strand
CGCCCAGCCCGCCCCGGCGGCACCGGAGCCGGCCCACCGGCCCGGCGCCTGGCAGCGCCTGCTGCGCTGGTGGCGCGGCTACTGACCGGCCACGGCTCCGGTGGGCCCGTCGGCCCACTCCTCGTACGCGGACCACGCGCCCAGCGTCCGCCCGCTGCGGAACCGGTGCGCCACCCCGGTGACCGGATCGGTGAACTCCAGTTCCCGCGCCAGCAGTTGCAGCGGACGCCGGAAGTCACCGGCCGGCCCCGGGGCGGTCACCACCGGATACAGCGGATCGCCCAGGATCGGTACACCCAACCGGTTGAGATGCACGCGCAGTTGATGGGTCTGCCCGGTCGCGGGCAGCAGCCGGTACCGGCCGAGCGCGCCGTGCGGGCCGGCCCGCCGCTCCAGCAGCTCGACGTGGCTGACCGCGTTCGGCTCGCCCTCGACCTCCCGCGCGACAAGCACCCCGCGCTCCTTCACGATCCGGCTGCGTACCGTCCGGGGCAGCGCGAGCGCCGGATCGTACGGGGCGACGGCCTCGTACTCCTTGCGCACCCGGCGGTCACGGAACAGCGTCTGGTACGCGCCGCGCTCCTCGGGTCGTACGGTGAACAGCACCAGCCCGGCCGTGAGCCGGTCCAGCCGGTGCGCGGCGGTCAGCGACGGGATGCCGAGCTCGCGTCGCAGCCGGGCCAGCGCGGTCTGGGCGACATGGCCGCCACGCGGGGTGGTGGCCAGGAAGTGCGGCTTGTCCACGACCACGATGTGCGCGTCGCGATGGACCACCGCCAGCTCGAACGGCACCGGCACCTCGGCGGGCAGCTCCCGGTGGAACCACACATACGTCCCCGGTGCGTACGCCGCCTCCGACGGCAGGGCCCGCCCGTCCGCGCCGACCACCAGCCCGGCCTCGAACATCCCGGTGACCGCGCCCGACGGCGCCCCCGACATCCGCTCCACCAGATACGCGCGCACCGTGGGCCACGGCCCCTGGAGGGGCAGTCGCACCCGTACCGGGTCCACGCCGTCGCGCTGCGGCAGCGGGGAGGGCGGTGGCGGGGTTCGGCGTCTCATCGCCGACCAGCCTACGAGGCCGGGCGCGCCCCGGGAAAACCGCTGGGCGCGTCCGAGGCGGCCGGGCAGGATGCCGACCATGCCCTTCCTGACGACCGACGTACTGCCCGCGGGCACCCTGGCCCGCATCCCCCAGCCCGTCCTGGCCACCGGTGACGGTCTGAGAATGCGCCCCTGGCGGGCGGCGGACGCGCCCGCCGTCCACCGCGCGTTCCAGGACCCGGCCCTGCACCGGTGGCATCTGCGGGCCGCCGACTCCGAGGACGAGGCCGCCGGCTGGATCGAGCAGTGGCGGCTGGCCTGGGCCGGGGAACGCGACGCGCAGTGGGCCGTCGTGGACGAGGCCGGCGACCGGCTGCTCGGCCGGGTCGCGCTGCGCGAGATCGTGCTCGCCGACGGAGTGGCGGAGGTCGCCTACTGGACCGTGGCCGACGCGCGGGGCCGGGGGGTGGCCGCGCGGGCCACGGCGACCCTCGCCGCCTGGGCCCTGGAGGAGGTCGGCTTCCACCGCCTGGAACTCCTGCACGCCACCGCCAACGAGGCGTCCTGCCGGGTCGCCGCCAGGACCGGCTTCACCCTGGAGGGCACCAAGCGCAGCGCGGGACTCCACCGCGACGGCTGGCACGACATGCACCTGCACGCCCGGGTGCGCGGCGACTGAGGACCGCGGACGACGCGGGGAGCGTGGCCGGGCCGGACCCGTCAGGGCCCGGCCCGCCCGGCACGTCAGGCCGCCGACGCGGGCACCGTCCCCGGCACGTCCGGCGTGGCCGCCGCCCGCTTGCGGTACGTCCGCCAGGCCGCGCCCGCCGCGACCGTCACGGCCAGGAACAGCACCGTGAACCACTGGAAGTACCAGTGCCCGCCCGCCGGGTCGTACACCGCGGCGCGCGGCCAGGCGAGATTGACGGTCATGAACAGGCCGTACACGAGGGCGAGCGCGTTCACGGGGACGCCCCAGCGGCCCAGGGAGAACAGGGGAGTGCCCGTCTCGTCGGTGCCGTGGACGGCGAACTGCCCGCGCAGCCGACGTACCAGCAGGGGGCCGGTGACCATCGCGTAGGCCAGGTAGAGCATCACGATGCAGGTGGTGCCGATGGCCAGGAACGCCTCCGGCGAGGCGAAGTTCAGCAGCAGCAGGATCGCCGCGAGGGCGCCCACGACCAGCGCGGGGCCGCCGGGCATCCCGGTGCGCGGGTTGACCTTCGCCAGACGGGAGGCGAAGGGGAGCCGGCCGTCGCGGGCCATCGAGAACAGCATCCGGCAGGCCGCGGTCTGGATCGCCAGGGTCGCCACCGCGATCGCCACCACCACGTCGCCCAGCAGCAGCTTGCCGACGCCGTCGCCCAGGCTGCTGGTGAGGACGTAGCTGAGACCGTCCACCGCCAGATGTCCGTCGGTGAGACTGGGCGCGGCGAGGAGTCCGCCGAGCACGATCAGTCCGCCGAGCAGTCCGGCCGCGCCGAGCGCGGTGAGGATCGTGCGCGGTGCGGTGCGCCGGGGGTGGTGCGTCTCCTCGCTCATCTCGCCCGCGCTGTCGAAGCCGATCATCACGTAGGCGGCCGTGAAGGAGCCCACCAGCAGCGCGCCGAACAGGCCGTCCTGGGCGGCGCCCGCGGTGTGGAAGGTGATGCCGGGGGAGCGCTCGGAGTGGGTGAGCAGCAGGACGACGATGAGCACCGCGCCGATGATCTCGGCGGTTACGCCGACCCGGTTGACCAGGGACATCACCCGGTTGTCCAAGACGTTGACCAGGGTCGTCAGGGCCAGCAGCAGCACGCCGAGCAGCGCCGCGTTGGCCGCGCCGTCCGCGGAGGTCGGAGCCGGGTCCTCGCCGATCAGCTGGAAGCCGGACCAGATCGCGGGCAGCACCATCTGGAGGGCCAGGGCCGCCGCGGCGACCACCACGATCTGCCCGATCACCATGATCCAGCCGGCGAACCAGCCGAAGGTGGCGTTCGACAGGCGTGAGGACCACTGGTAGATGGCACCCGAGATGGGGTAGCGGGCGGCGAGTTCCGCGAAGCAGGCGGCCACCAGCAACTGCCCGGCCAGTACGGCCGGCCAGGCCCAGAAGAAGACGGGGCCGCCGAACGCGTACCCGAAGGCGAAGAACTGGAAGACGGTCGTCAGTACGGAGATGAAGGAGAACCCGGCCGCGAACGAGGCGTACCGGCCGAGGCTGCGGTGGAGTTCCTGGCGGTAGCCGAACTCCGCGAGGGAGTGGTCGGCGGAGGGCTTCGCGGGGTCGGGACGTACGTCGGAAGCGGCTGTGGTCGTCACGGCGGCACCTGCCTTGGGCACGTAATTCCTGTCGAGCGACAGAAATTAGGTACGGCCTGTTTCGTCCGCGTCACGCAGTCGTGTCCGGGGCGGGCCCAAGTCCTCACGCTCTCGCGGCCCACCGGCCCACCGG
>NZ_VJZD01000456.1 GCF_009377175.1 Streptomyces adustus | reverse complement strand
GCCCCTCCCCCTCCCCCTCCACGGCCTGAGCCGACCGGAGGACGGCAGGGCCCACCGACCGGGAGGCGTCCGGGCAGGCGGGGCCGAGCCGACCGGGACGGCGAACGGTACGGCCCCGGGCTCTGACGAGCCCGGGGCCGTACCGCTCACGCGTCACCCGACTCGTCCTCCTGTTGCTCCTCCTCGGCCCGTTGCACGAACAGCCCCTGCACATCGGCGGGTTCCTCGTCCTGCTGCTCGGCCTCGCGCTGGACCGTCGCGGACGGCCCGGGAACGGCCGCCGGCCCCTCCGTGGCCTGCGCGGCCGCAGCCGGGGCCGGGGCCGACATGACGCGTTCGGCGTTCGCGCTGGCCTCCCGCTCGTACCGGTCCGAGGGGTCGCTGACCCGGATCCCACCGGGTGCGGTGGTCCCGTCGACCGGGCCGCTGCGCTGCTGGATCACATGGGTCAGTTCATGGGCGAGCGTGGTACGCCCGGCGTGGGACGACGGGTCGTAGGCGTCCCGCTGGAAGACGACGTTGCTGCCGACGGTGTAGGCATGCGCTCCGACCGACTTCGCGGACTCGTGCGCCGCGTCGCCCGTGTGCACCCGTACGTCGGAGAAGTCCGCCCCGAGCCTTGCCTCCATGTCGGAGCGGACGTCGCCACCGAGGGCCTGCCCGGAGCCGGATGCGACGACGTCGTGCACGGGTGAACGCTGCGACGGGGCGTTCTCCTCGTCCTGTTCCCGTTGCAGCATGGCGCCCACCGCGCCGTTGCCGACAGCACGCTGCAAGGTGCCCATGCCGGACGGGCCCAGGACGTCGGGGCGGCCCGCGGCCGCCGCCTTGAACAGCCGCGAGTCGTCGGTCCGGGACGGCCCGTGGCCGGCTTGCCGGTGGTCGTGGTCATGATCGTGGTCGTGATCGTGTACGTGATCGGGCATTCTCACTCCCTGGGACGGCTGGCGGCAGACCTCTCTCACCCTGACACTGCCTCAGCGCGTGCACCGGGTACAGGCGTGCGGCTGTCCCCGGGAGTGCAGCCATCGCTGCCCGATGAGGCAGACCCCACCTCGGGTGGCCGTATGCCGGTCCGTCCCTTCGGACCCGGCCGGGATCCGCACCTGTGAGTCCGTCTACTCCGGTGAGTCTTCCCAACGGAAGGATCCAAGGGACGACCCTTCCCTCCGCCGACCCGAAGTCTCCGGCGGTTCGGGGTCATCGTCCCCCTGCCCTCGGCGGATCAGATGCCCGACGGTGACGATCGCGCCGAGCAGCAGCCCGACCAGGCAGAGCAGGCCGACCGCGAGTCCGGCGATGCCCAGCAGGCCGTACCCCGTCAAGGCCGCCATGACGTCCATCAGATTCATGCATCCACAGGCCAGCATGGCGGAATGCTCCCAGCTCACGGCCCGATCGTGGCGGCGTGTGGCCCATCCGTGCCCATGACATGCCCATTCCGCAACAGGGCAGCCTGACCGGATGTCGGCGGCTCCCTCCAAGCGGGACAAGTGCGGCACACCCCGTCTGTCGAGCGACGGTCCCGCCCCAGTAACCTCGTGCAGGGAGAAGTCAGTTGCCGTCGGGTGCCACTCCGGGGAGGCAATGGTGTTCGGAAGCGGCACGCGGTGGCTCGCGGGCGCGATTGTCGTGGCCTGCGTGGTGCTCGTCGGCCCCAGCGCGCCCAGCGGTGCCCCGGTCGCCAGGCCGCTGCCGGCCGGTGCCGCCGCAGATGTCGTACCGAACCGGGTCATGACGTGGAACCTCTGCAACCCCTGTGCTCAGAGCAACGTCGACCGGGCGGCCGAGATCGCCACCTACGCACCCCAGGTCGTCGCCCTGCAGGAAGCGTGCGTACGTGACGTCGAGCGGATCCGGGACCATCTGGAGAGCTTGTACGGGCTGGTCTACCACGTCGAGTACGGCATGGTTCTGCGCAGTTGGGGCCGCTGCGGCGGAGCACCATGGAGTCCGGGAGCCTTCGGTCAGGCGGTCCTCTCGGCGGCGCCGATGACGGACCGTGTGAGCGTGGAATACCCCGATGGAGGATCCGAGGACCGCGGGTACATGGCCGTCAGCACCGTGGTGGGCGGCAGATCCGTCCGGGTCTTCGCCACGCACCTCGCTCAGCGGCGTCAGGAGGGGGTCCGGGCCGACCAGAGCCGCCTGCTCGCCGCAGAGATCGCCCGGTACGACCGCGCAATCGTTCTCGGCGACTTCAACGCCATGCCGGACGCTCCCGAACTCGCTCCCCTGTGGGCGCTGGCCGCGGACGCGGACCCTCAGTGCCGGCCCGCGTCAGGAGGTGCCTGCAAGCCGACCACCGACTGGCAGAGCAAGTTCGACTACATCTTCCTGCGTGGCGTCGTCCCGCTCGAGCAAGGTACGCATCCCAGTCCGTACTCGGATCACCACCTCGTGTACAGCGACGTCGACCCCGTACCGAACGACCCGCCGAAGGCCTAATCCGACGAGGCGTCAGAAACTGTCGTACGAAGGGGGCTTCACCAGCCATCCGGGAACGCCGAACCCGCCTCGGTGAACACCTCTGGCGCCGCGTGGTGGATCAGATGTCCAACCGGGATGGTGACTATTTGCCCGCCAGGGATGCGACGGGCGAGCTCAGGCTCAGTGATGTCGGCCCGGGCAACATGACCTGGTGGAACGTCGGCGAGTACGAAGTCTGTGGGTCTCGGCGGCGATCCGGTCGAGTCGCTCCAACCACCTCGGATCGGGCCGATCGATCCAAAAGGCCCTTCGACGACGATTCCCCTGCCACGCACTCCGGCACCAGACCCAGCTCCTCCACCTCCGCCAGCCCTTCCAGCCCCCCCGGACCGTCCCGCACGTCCGGCGAGAAACTCTGGGCCTGCACCGCCCGGGACGCCTTGTCCTCACCGGTAGTGGCCGAGGGCACGGTCCACGTCAGCAGCGGCGACGGCAGCCCGCATGCCATGCACGCCGCGACCGGCCGTCAGCGCTGGGCCGTCACCACCGACCTCACCGCGTTCTCGCCGGTGGTGCTGGCCGACGGCGTGGTCCACATCGGCAACGACGGCTCCACGAGATGCTCGCGCCGGATGTCCCCTGGAGGAGCGCTTGACGGTCCTGCGCCACTCAGGTGCCGGCGTCGAACGGGCAGTTCCTGTGTGACCTCGGAGCACAGGAAGGGACGCCGGTGCCGGGGGCAGGTGTGCGATGAATCCGCTTCCCGCCGCGCATCGCCGAGCAGAGGCACCTCCCGTCCTGCTGGACGGGAGGTGTCTGGGCTGCGTCCGAGGTCAGGCCCGCGTGCGGCGGCGGCGCAGGGCCACGGCGCCCAGTGCGCCGGCTCCGGCCAGCAGGAAGGCACCGGAGGCCGCGGCGATCGTGGATGTCCCACTGCTTCCGGTCTCGGCCAGCTGCGTGCCCGCCCCGGAGGTGCCCGAGGTCGCGGACGGGGTCTGGGCCGAGGAGGACGGCGAGGCGGAGGCCGAAGCGGTCGGGGTCGGGGTCGGGGTC
>NZ_VJZD01000455.1 GCF_009377175.1 Streptomyces adustus | reverse complement strand
GCGATGGCCGGCCCGACCCCGCCCGGGGTCCCCGCCCGCGGCGGCCTCACCGCGGCCCAGGTCAGAGGCACCAACGGCCTCTCCCCCGCCCCGGCGACGGGCTGGCCCCAGGCGCAGAGCTGGCCCAACGCCGCGGGCATGGGCCAGACGGGCTGAGTCCGGCCGGCCCCGGACCGGTGAGCCGGCGGCCCGTTCAGTACGCGACGGGCCAGCCGGTGCTCCAGTTCAGCAGGTTGATGCCGAGCTTGGGGGTGCCGCTGTCGTTGCCGTCGTAGTAGTGGTAGACGATCAGGTCGCCGTCACTGTCGTTCGTGATCGACTGGCCGCCGGGGCCGATGACGCTGCCGTGGGTCTCCAGCACCGCCGTGCCGCCGTTGTTCGTCATGGCGACCCCGCTCTTGTCGTAGTAGGGCCCGGTGACGCCGGTGGCGCGGCCGACCTTGACCTTGTACGTCGACGAGGTGCCGGCGCAGCAGGTGTCGTACGAGGCGAACAGGTAGTAGTAGCCGTTGCGTTTGACCACGTACGGCGCCTCGACGGCCTTGGTGCCGGTGGGCCGGTAGGCGAGCGAGTAGCGGGTGGTGTCGCCGGAGTACTGCTTCCCGGTCGAGGGGTCGATCCGGATCATCTTGATGCCGGTCCACCAACTGCCGAAGGACAGCCACCACTTGCCGTCGTCGTCGACGAACAGGTTGGGGTCGATGGCGTTGTAGTCGCTGGCGGTGGTGGAGGTGTAGACGACGCCGTAGTCGCTCCAGGAGCCGGGCAGCCCGGTGCTCGAACCCGCCAGGCCGATCGCGGACTTGTTGGACCCGAAGGTCGAGACGGCGTAGTACAGCAGGTACTTGCCGCCGTGGTAGGAGATGTCGGGTGCCCAGGCCTCGGTGGCGTACGACGACCACCAGCTCGGCTTGGTGCCGAACGCGTCGGAGCCGGAGCTGAACGCGATGCGGTCGGTGGAGGTGCGGTAGGCGAGGCCGCCGCCGGTGGCGTAGAGCAGATAGCGGCCTGCGGAGGTGCGGATCATCGTCGGGTCGTGCACGACGGTGGAGCCGGTGACCGTTCCGGGATCGGGGTAGGCGGACGCGGTCGAGGGGGCCAGGGCCAGCAGGATCGCGGCCGGGACGGCGAGGAGCAGGGCCCTGCGGGAGGTGCGGCTCATACGGACGCTCCTTGGTGGGGGGATCGCAGGCGCGTTCGTTCGGAATGTCGAACGCGGGTCGATTCGTCGGACGGGACCGTAGAATCGAACCCCTTGCGCGTCAATGGTCCGCGCAGTCACCGGGAGCCCGGACGGCCGCACGGCCGGGTCCGCACGCGGCTCGCAAGACACTTGACGGACCGTCATTTTGCACAACTGACAGCAGTCCGACAGGCCTCCGACAGCATCCCTCTCTACGGTGCCGTGTTCATGACAGACACCCCTGAGGAAACAGGAACCCGCATCGGACGCCGTACCGTGCTGATGGCCACGGGCGTCACCGCCGCGACGCTGGCCGTGGGTGCGGCCGTCACGTCCGAGTCCCCCACTGCGGAAGCCGCCCCCGACCTGGCCCCCGCGGCCGCCGCGGCTGTCTGCACCCTCACGAAGGAGATGACCGAAGGCCCCTACTACCTCGACGGACAGTACGTCCGTGCCGACGTCACCGAAGGAAAGGCCGGCGCCCCGCTGAAGCTGGCGCTCACCGTCGTGGACGACGACACCTGCGCCCCGCTGTCCAACGCGCTGGTGGAGATCTGGCACTGCGACGCGCTCGGCGAGTACTCCGGGTTCGTCGGCAACAACGGCCACAGCGAGGCCGACGACGGCACCTTCCTGCGCGGCGGGGTGCTGACCGACTCGAGCGGCCTCGCCGGCATCACCACGATCTACCCGGGCTGGTACCGCGGCCGCTGCGTGCACATCCACGTCAAGGTGCACACCGGCGTCACGCTCACCTCGGACGGCTCGTTCACCGGCGGCCAGGAACTGCACACCGGGCAGCTCTTCTTCAGCGAGACGGTGACGACCGCGATGGCGAAGATCTCGCCGTACTCGACCAACAAGGTCACCCGCACGACCCTCACCCAGGACTCGATCTACGACGGCGGAGGCGCCGCGTCCGGCCTCCTGACCCTCACCGCCCTGGGCAGCTCGGCCTCCTCCGGCTACGCCGGCACCCTCACCCTGGGCGTCGAGCAGTAACACTCCCCCCACCCGAAAGACCCTGGGTGACCACGGACCGGCCGGCCGAGGTCACCCAGGGTCTGACCCGTCGGGGGGCGGTGCGACCCCCCGGACCGGCTCAGGACGCCGGGCAGTCCTTCCAGGCCATGTGGTAGACCGTGCTGATGTCACCGTCGGTCGAGTCCATCGTCATGAAGCTGACCTTGCCGGGCGCCGAGGTGCCGGCGTTCACCCGGAGTTCGGTGTTGATGTTGAAGTTGCGCTGGACCCCGCAGGGCGCCCAGACCAGCTGGGCCCAGTCGGTGCTGTCGGTGGCCTCCCAGTTGTCGTTCAGGGGGCCGCTGAACGGGTGGCTGCGGTACGCCGTGGCCGGGGAGCCCTGGAAGTAGTACGAGGCCCGCTGGGTGGCGCTCGCACCGGACTCCAGTGCGGCGAAGCCGCGGTAGTCGGCGCTGGCGATGGCGTACGTGAAGCCCTGCGGGACGTGGACGACCAGGTTGAGCTGGCAGTTCTTGCGGAACGCCGTGGGGTCGGAGTTGCCGCCGGCCTGGGCGAGGTAGTTGCTGTAGGTCACCGTGAACGCGGTGTTGTCCTCGGAGACGGCGACGGCGGTGGTGCCCTGGGGACAGCCGGAGCCGTTCACCGTGGCGACGGTGATGACGATCTTGTCCGGGGGCGGGTCGGTGAACACGGGGGAGGCGGCCTGCGCGGGAAGCGCCGAGGTCAGCAGCGCGGCGGCGGCCGCTCCGCTGAGCAGGAGTCCGACGGACATGGTTCTCCTCATGGTTCGGTTGTTCAGTGGGGGGTGGCACGCGCACGCCCGGCCTGTGGAGAAACCATGAGTACGCTGTGAAGGCCGGGGCGGTGGCATCGTAGGCGCCCGGGGGACGCGGCGGTCAGCCCCAACTCCAGCCATCCGGAATGCCTCTCTGTGACATGACTGTGACTGGAGGTATGGCTTCCGCCACAGCCGGACAGGCCGGGCCCCTACAAGATCAACAAATGCGCAGAAACCCCTTACCCCCGGTAATGACCGGCCGTCCTGTCGTCGCGACGCTCGCCGCCGCAGGTGTCGCCGCCGGTGTGCTGGTCGGCTGGCCGGGCCTGGACACCATCAACGGGTGCGGTCTTCCGGTCAATCGGTATCCGTCCGAAAGCGCACAGGACTGGGTCGACAACGCCGATGTCGTGATCGTCGCAAGCGCGACGCGCGAGTGGGAGAGCGACCGGCAGGAACTGGCCTCCGGGGCGTACCGGTACCAACTGGAGCGCACCGTGCGACTGACCCGGGAATCGGTCGTGTTCACCTCCGGACGCCGCACCCACCCCCTGTCTCTTA
>NZ_VJZD01000454.1 GCF_009377175.1 Streptomyces adustus | reverse complement strand
GGCCGGTGTCCCGAGGACACCGGCCGCCCTTCGTCGTCGTACGAGCGGGGGAGCTAGCCAGCGGGGTTCCGCGCCGCCTCCACCAGCTCACGGCAGCGCTTCACGTCCTCGGCCATCTGCTCCAGGAACGCCTCCAGCGACTCGAACTTCGCCTGGCCGCGGACGTAGGCAAGGAAGTCGACGGCGACGTGCAGGCCGTACAGGTCCAGGCCGACACGGTCGATGGCGTACGCCTCCACCGTGCGCTCCGTGCCGTCGAACTGCGGGTTCGTGCCGACGGAGATGGCGGCCGGCATGGCCTCGCCGTCCGCGTGCAGCCAGCCGGCGTAGACGCCGTCGGCCGGGATCGCGGTGTGCGGCAGCGTCTCGACGTTCGCCGTCGGGAAGCCCAGCTCGCGGCCGCGCTGCGCGCCGCGGACGACCACGCCCTCCACGCGGTGCGGGCGGCCGAGGATCTCGCCGGCGCCCTCGACGTCACCGCCGGCCACCAGACGCCGGGTCAGGGTGGAGGAGAACGGCTCGCCGCCGCCCGCCGCACCGCTCACGTACAGGTCGACGACCTCGACCTCGAAGTCGTAGACCCTGCCCTGTTCGGTGAGGAACTCCACGTTGCCCGCGGCCTTGTGGCCGAAGCGGAAGTTCGGGCCCTCCACGACCGCCTTGGCGTGCAGCTTGTCGACCAGGACCTTGACGACGAAGTCGGCCGGCGACAGCTTCGAGAACTCCTTGGTGAACGGCAGGATCAGGACCGCGTCCACGCCCAGGTCCGCCATCAGCTCGGCACGCCGGTGGTGCGGGGCCAGCAGCGGCGGGTGGCTGCCGGGGCGGACCACCTCGCTGGGGTGCGGGTCGAAGGTGACGACGACGGACGGCACGCCCAGCTCACGGGCGCGCTCCACGGCATGGCTGATGATCAGCTGGTGGCCCCGGTGGACTCCGTCGTAGGAGCCGATGGTGACGACGCTGCGCCCCCAGTCCTCGGGGATGTCCTCCAAGCCACGCCAGCGCTGCACTGTGACCGCTCCTTGTCGAACCTGTGTTTGTTGCCTGCCTTATGCGCAGGTCTAAGGGTGCCATGCCGAGTGCTCCCGACCCGCATCGGCATGGGGGCTGTGACCGGGCGCACTCCTCGGGCCACGGACTCGGACCCACGGACTCGCACCTCATGGCGGCGGTCAGCCGGCCGGCCGTGCGCGCGGCACGGCCGGGCCGCCGGCCGTCACCCGGGCGGCCGGCGCGGTCCGGGCTGCCACCGCTTCCTGCACCACGGCCGCGATCCGGCAGGCCAGAGCGGGCGTGGTGACACCCGCGAGGGTACGCAGGGCCTCGCCCGCGTCGGCTCTGCGCAGCCGTGCCCGGAAGGCGGCGAGGACCGGTTCGGTGTGGGTGGCGAGGGCGGGGACCAGCGCGCTCGGCGGGAGCTGCGGATCGGCCGCGGCGAAGTGCCTCAGCGCCCGCGGGAGGTGCCGGGACCGGGTGTGCGGATCGCGGACGAGGAGGGCGAGCGCCGCGCCGTGCACGGTGCCGTCGGCGGGGCGGGCGAGCAGGTCGAGGGCCAGGTGGCGCAGGAGTTCGTGGTCGGCGTCGGAGCGGATGTGCGGGGCGGCGCGCAGCCCGTACGTCACCGCCGCCAGCCGCCGGGCCGGTCGCTCGTCGCGTGCCCAGCGGTCGACGGCCCGGCACACGGCGGACGGCTCGTCCTCGGCGAGGACGGCGAGGAGTTCGTCGGCCCGCCGGTGCGCGCTCTCGGCCAGGCGCTCGGCGAGGTCGTCCAGGGCGCGGTGCCGGTGGGTGTGCAGCAGCGCCTGCGCGGCCGTGGCGACGGTCGCGTGCGGGGTGGCGGGCAGCCGCCGTTCGTCGTCGAACCAGCGGATGAGGTGCGGTTGTACGGCGGCGGGGTCGGCGGCGAGCAGTTCGGCCGTCGCGTCGAGGTAGCGGGGCGGGCCGGTGTCGTGCGGGGCGGCGTCGGCGCGGACGAGACGGCGCAGCAGGTCGAGACGGCCGGCGTCGGACAGCGCGAGGCCGGTCCAGAAGGCGGGGCCGAACTCGCCGGGCAGCGGCCGCTGCCGTCGGCGCCGGGCGACGATCAGCTCGGTGAGCAGGCGCAGGACGCCGGTGTACGGGGTCGCGTCCGGCACCCGTCGCAGTACCTCGGCGAGCAGCCGGGCCGCCCACCAGGAGTGCGGGTCGGTGTCCAGGGCGCCGACCAGTTCCTCCAGACGGACGGCCAGCCGGTGACTGCCGTGCTGGCGGGCGACCAGGAGCAGGGCCTGGACGACGGGGCCGACGCGGTGCCGCGGCACCGGCAGCGCGTGCCCGTCCCGTGGGCCGTGGACCAGGACGCGCAGCGCCTCGTCCAGGTCGAGGTGCATGCCCTGGATCCAGTCGGCGAGCTCCTCGTGGGCGAAGCGGTAGCCGTCCCCGGCGGGAACGAGGAGTCCCTCGGCGAGGACGGCGGGAGCCCAGCCGGTGCCGCCGCCGAGCCGGGCCGGGGCGGTGCCCCAGGGGAAGAGCGCCTCGAACGACGCGCGGTCCAGTTCGCCCTGGCCGGGTCCGAGGCTGCTCCGGGCCGCCAGGTGGACCTGGCCGGAGACCTTCGCCGCGAGACGTCGTACGGCGGTGCCGCGCAGGCCGTTCCCGGCGGCGAGGCGGACGGCGATCCGCAGGCACATCAGATCGAGGTGGGCGGCGAGGACGTCGTCCCCGTCGAGCGGGGTGCCGGGGGCTTCGGGGACGGCGGCCCGGACCTCGGACAGCAGGCGCAGGGTGAGGGGGTGGCGGGCGTGCGGCTCGCCGAGGACCGTGCCGGGGATGCCGTAGCGCTCGCGGGCGAGCCGGGCCTCGTCCTCGGTCAGGTCCCCGAGCCGCACACAGGGCGGCAGCGGTCCGTCGGGATCCGCGGCCGGGTCCGGGGCGCCGTGCAGCAGCTCGCGCGGGAACCCGGCCCCGGCGTGCTCCCAGTACTCCGCCCGGCAGCCCACCACCAGGCGTGCGCCGGACTCCCGCAGCCAGTTCGCCGTGCCCGTCGTCCAGTCGGGCAGGCGGTGGGCGAGGGCGGGCGGCATCTCCTCCGGGCCGTCGAGCAGGAGCAGCAGGGGGCGGCCCGCGGCGCGGGCGAGCCGGGCCAGGCATTCGGGGGCGATGTCACCGAGGTCGGCGGGGAGGGCCGGGTCGGAGGCGGCCACGATACGCACGGCGCGGGCGAGCGCGCGGCGGGCGGCGTCGGCGACGGAGCCGTCGTCGTCCCGGAGGTCGGCGCCGCACAGCCACAGGGTGGGGGCCGGGCGCGTGCCCCGGTGGCGGCGGGCGGCGAGCGCCGCGAGTTCCGTCGTACGGCCGCTGCCGGGGGCGCCGACAAGGGCGAGAACGGCGGCCGACCCGGTGGCGAACGCGGCGAACTCCGCTGCGGTCGCCGCCCGTTCGACCGGTTCGACGGCGGGGCTCGGACCTGCCGGTACCGGTGCCGCCGAACGCGGGTGGGCAGGGCCCAGGTCTGGTGGGTCGACGCGGCCGGGCCGGGGGG
>NZ_VJZD01000453.1 GCF_009377175.1 Streptomyces adustus | reverse complement strand
GGCGGGTACCGCCGGGTCGTCGGCACGGTCGGGATGCAGACCGTCGCTGTCAACGCCGCCGCGACGACCACCGGCAGGAATGGCACGAGCCTCTCCGGCCAGGTGCGTCGCCGGCCCCGCCACAGGGCGAGGACGGTCCCGGCCCCGAGGGTCGTCAGCCATGCGGCGAGCCCCGAGCCTGCCCCGTCGGTGAGGGCGATCAGTGCGAGAAATGCGACGACCAGCGTCGCGACGGCGGCCAGGGCCGGCAGTAAGCGTCCGGTGAAGCGGACGAGGCGTATGGCGGACGTGGGCACGGCGGACCTCCGACAGTTTCGGAACGGTGTTTCAAAACGACGTTATCAGAGGGAGGTAGGCTGCTGGGCGTGGGTAGGCCGAGAACGAACGACGAGGTCGTCAAAGAGCGGCTGGTGGAGTGCGCGACGGAGATGCTCGCCACCGGTCCGCGAGAGTCGGTCACGGTCCGCGCCGTGGCCGCTGCCGCCGGGGCGTCGACGACGGCGGTGTACTCCTTGTTCGGCGGCAAGGACGGGCTGGTCGGTGCGGTGCGGGACAGAGCCGTCGCCGGCCTGTTCCAGGACCTCTCGGCGGTGCAGCCCTCCGCGGACCCTCTCGCCGACCTCTACGCGCTGGCCGTCGCCTACCGTCGTTGGGGGCGCGGACACAGCCACCTGTACACGGTGCTGTTCGGTGGTGTGCAGTCCTTCGATCCGTCGGGGGAGGCCGGGGCCAGCGACCCGGTCCGTCCGCTCCTCGCGGCGATCGATCGCGCCTTGACGGCGTCCGTCCTCGCCGGCGACGCGACGTCGATCGCGTTGTCGATCTGGGCCGCCCTGCACGGGCTCGTGACTCTCGAACTGGCCGGGGCCCTCGACGCCGCCACGGCCGAGGCCGCGTTCCGCTCGTCGATCCACGCCACGCTGCGCGGATGGACGACCCCGGAGGTGTTCCGCAGTCTTCGCCGAGCCGAACTCGCTCGGTGACAGGTCCGTCTTGATCTGCCGCCGGCCGCCAGGCTCGTCGGCAAGCCGCGACCGCTGCCGGGAAGGCGCCGTTATCGGCGGTGCGGTCGATCCGCCACAAAATCAGGACCCGTGCGGGTCTTTCCTTGCGATGCTTGTGGCGGGGTCTGGGTCCGGGGGCCGAACGGTGTACGCGACGACATCGGGGCGCCGCTGTTCTTCCCTGATGTGTACCCGCACCCGACGACGGGGGAGAACGGCATGGAGCCAGGGGAACTTTGCCGCGCGGTTGAGGCAGGGCGGGCGGCCGCTTCGAAGCTGGGCCTCCAGGTCGACGACGCGGTCGTCGTCCACAACTCGGATCGCGTCGCGCTGCGCCTGGTGCCCTGCGGTGTACTGGCTCGGGTCGCACCCATGGGGCATCTGACTGATTCCGAGTTCGAAGTAGAGGTTGCCCGCCGTCTCGTCGACGTTGACGCTCCGGTGGCTGAGCTTGAGCCTCGGGTCGACCCCCGGGTCCATGTGCGTGATCCCTTCGCGATCTCGCTCTGGACCTACTACGAGCCTGTGGAATCAGTGATCGCTCCGGCCGACTACGCAGACGCGCTGCTGCTGCTCCATGCAGCCCTGCGCCGGATCGACCTCGATGCACCGCACTTCACGGACCGAGTCGCTGGGGCACTGGGAGTCGTGAACGACCGGGAACGGTCCCCCGAGCTGTCCGATGCCGACCGGGAACTCCTGGGCGAGACACTCGATGGACTGAGCGCCGCGATCGGCGCCGAGAGGGCCGGCGACCAGCTGCTGCACGGCGAGCCGCATCCCGGCAACCTCCTCAACACGAGGAGGGGGCCACTCTTCGTAGACCTCGCCACGTGCTGTCGTGGGCCGATCGAGTTCGACCTGGCCCATGCCCCCGAAGAGGTGGCACAGCACTATGCGGGGGCCGACCAGGACCTGATTCACCGGTGCCGCGCCCTGAACTGGGCCATGTTCTCGGCGTGGCGCTGGCGCCGAGACGACCAGATGCCTGGTCGGGAGCATTGGAGAGTGGAGGGGCTCGATCAGGTTCGTGCCGCCCTCGAACGCTGCGGACCTGGGTGAGCCGGAGACGGAGGGCTGCTGGGGCCCGATCCGCCGTGCCGATGCGGCATTCCGGCATCGCTCGGCGCCCTCATTCACCGACTCGTCCCCGGCCACACAAGCAACCGGTTCCGTGTTGTCCGCCATGCCTCGTCTGATCCGCCAGGCCCAGGAGCCCGAGGTCGAGGCCCGGCCCAAGAGCCCGAGGTCGAGCCCCGGCCAGACTGTCCCCCCTCACGGACTTGCACGCTCTTTCGGGCGCGCTCCATGGCTCCATGGCGTCAGCCCAGGGGGTCGGTCGTGTCGCGGAGCGTGGTGAGGACAGAGGCGTACATGCGTGTCTTCATGGTTCCGAGGCTGTCGCCGGCCTTGCTCGCGTGGGCCTGGGCGAGTTCGAGGGCGGCGGTGCGCAGGGCGCCCTCGTCCAGGGCCTGATCGACGATTCCGGCGGCGGCGGCTTCCTGGCCGCCGTAACGGCGGGCGGAGACCATGGCGTGCTGGGCCGACTGCGGGTTCAGTCGGGACTGGATGAGGGCGGACATGCCGCGAGTGAAGGGGATGTCGATGTCTGCCTCGGGCAGGCACCAGAAGCCCCGGTCGGCGCGCATGAGGCGGAAGTCGTGGGCCAGGGAGAACATCGCTCCGGCGGCGAACGTGTGTCCCTGCAACGCGGCCACGGTTATCAGCGGGAGGGACAGGAGCCTTGCGAACAGACCGTGGACGGAGCTGACGTAGTCCGGGCGCTCGTCGCCGTGCGCGGCGAGCCATTCGAGATCGAGACCGTTGGAGTAGAACTTTCCGCTCGCGGCGGTCACCAGGGCGCGGGGGCCTTCGGACTTCTCCACCTCGTCGATGGCTGCGTCGACCGAGGCGATCCAGTCGGGGTGGAAACGGTTCTCCCCGTCGCCGAGGTCGAGAACGAAGACGGCGTCGTGGCGGTCGAGCGTGGGCATGAAGGCTCCTTGGAGACGTATCGGTGGGGCAGGGCACATGGGTGGGGTGGAGCCGGGGCCTGCTGGGCCGCAGACCAGGGCCGCGGGCTGTCACCTTCCGGCGAGGCGGGCCGGTCGGCGCTCGACGAACGCGGTGATGCCTCTGACGCTCGTCTCTCCGCCGCCGGAGCCGAGCTCATCCGGCGAGTGCTCGCCGGGTCCGGTGGCGCAGGGTGGCCGTGGCCAGCAGGCCCAGCGCCGAGGTCGCACCGGCAAGGAGGAGGCCGGTGAGGACCGGCCCCCCGGGAGGTGCGGACGCATGGATCCAGCGGATCGTGAAGTTGGTGGATGCCGCCACCGGGAAGCTGAAGATCCACAGGCCCGGATGGAACGCCGGCTGGCGCAGTTCGGGGAGGAGGAAGGCGACGAGGAGGACGGTGAAAAGCAGGATCCCGGCGAAGTCCATCTCGCCCAGCCGGTCCGCGATCCGGCTTGGCAGAACCTGTCGCAGTTTCAGCAGAGCGGACAGCGCGGCCTGGTCGCCGCCGAGAACGCCGCTG
>NZ_VJZD01000452.1 GCF_009377175.1 Streptomyces adustus | reverse complement strand
CATAGTGTTTCGGTGGTTATAGCGTGAGGGAAACGCCCGGTTACATTCCGAACCCGGAAGCTAAGCCTCACAGCGCCGATGGTACTGCAGGGGGGACCCTGTGGGAGAGTAGGACGCCGCCGAACAAATTTTGAGAAAACCCCCGTGCCTTTCGGCACGGGGGTTTTCTGCATTTACCCCAGCATTCGTGAAGCAGAGCTTTGACGCAGTCGGCGGGCGCCGCCTCGATGCCGCAGCCGCCCCGGACCAGGTCGGCCCCACCGCCCCCGAGTCACAGCAGCGACACCGCCTCGCCTGCCACCCAGGTCTGCCAGACACGACGGGTGTTCGGTAGGTCAGGGTGGTCAAGCAGCCAGAGCACATAGCCGGCATGGCACCGGGCCCACGGACTTTCCGAATCAGCTGCCCGCTCGAGCCTGCCCCGTAGATCAGGGCTGTCGATGACCCCATCCGGGTCATGGCGGGATCGACGTCCGTTATGACGAGCTGGAGCTGCTGCTGGCGCCCGCTACCGGGTCGAGGGGCTCGACTACTGGTTTCGGTGGTGCCCGCGCAGGTGAGGCCGCCGTTGACCATTAGGTGCTGTGTGGACGACCAACGTCCCGCGCTCATGGACCGAGGACCCGGCACGATGCCGGGGCGCTGACATCCCCGACGGTCTGGCCTTCGCCATCAAGCCCGGCTCGCCGCCTGGTCTCTGGACGCGGGAGCCTCCGCCCGCTGGGTCGCGGGAGACGAGGTCTACGGCGACAACCCGCACCTTCGGGCGTCACTTGAGGACCGCCGGACCGGCTATGTACGGGCTGTCTCCCGTACCCGCTTGCTCGTTACCCACGCCGGGAGGTTTCAGGCGAAGGTCCCCGCCGCGAGGATCCCCGAGCGGGCTTGGCAGCGGCTCTCGGCGATGCGGGCGCGAAGGGCGAGCGGTAACCACGACTGGGCCGCGGTCGACATCCATGGCCCAGCTGGGAGCCTCGGCCACTCGTGTCTACTGCCGGACGTGCGGGTTCCGGATGTTTCGGTGGAGGGCTGGCAGTCGGCCCTCGATCTTGTTGCGGAGAAGGGCTGGAAGCACCGGTACTCGGAGGGAGGACGGTGGAGCCAACGAGGGCGGTAACGGGAGGGGTGATTGACGCTCGCCGGTGTTCGGCGGTCGGATGACGAGCCATGGACACAGGTGACATGCGTTCCGACGTACATCCCATCGACGGCGACCTGGTGCGGCGGCTGATCGTCGGCCAGTTCCCGCAGTGGGCGGGGCTGGCGATCAAGCGGTTTCCGTCCGGCGGGACGGTCAACGCCATGTACCGGCTGGGCGATCACATGGTCGTACGGCTGCCGCTTGTGCAGGGCGGGGCCGGCGACGTGGACAAGGAGCGGATGTGGCTGCCCCGGCTCGCACCTCACTTGCCGACGACAGTCCCCACGGGACTCGGGTACGGAGAGCCCGCGGAGGGGTACCCATGGGCGTGGTCGGTGTACCGGTGGCTGGAGGGGGAGAACCCGGAAGCGGGAGCCCTGAGCGAGCCGGTGCGGCTGGCCGAGGACCTGGCGGAGTTCGTGGCGGCGATGCGGAGTATCACGCTGTCGGATGCCGCCCCACAGGCCCACCGCGGCGGGCCGGTCGCCTCGCTCGACGCGGAGACCCGGGCGGCGATCGAGGAGCTGCGTGGGATCCCGCAGGAGGGCGTCGACTGCACGGCCGCCACAGCCGTGTGGGAGGAGGCGCTGCGGGCTCCTGTCTGGGGCGGACCCCCGGTGTGGCTGCACGCGGATCTCATGCCGGGCAACCTGCTGGTGGACGGTGGCAGGCTCACCTCGGTAATCGACTTCGGATGCCTGGGGACGGGCGATCCGGCCTGTGATCTGTTCCCGGCGTGGAACCTGCTGCCGACCAAGGCGAGGGAAGTCTTCCGCCAGGCGCTGCGCGTGGACGACGCGACCTGGATCCGCGGCCGGGGGCGGACACTCTCGCAGGCACTGATCGCGCTGCCGTACTACCGCGAGACGAACCCGACGATGGCGCACAACGCCCGGCACGTGATCCGGACCGTGTTGCAGGAGGGCTGAAGGTCGGCGGCACCTGGGTACCTGCGGACCGCGATGCTCCTGCGGCAGGGCTCCGGCAGGCAGCTTGTGGGATGGCTGTGCATTCCGGCAACAAGTGTGTTGGCAGCGGCAGTTGGGCATGACCGGGGCCAGTTGCCAAATCGAATGCCACCGGTCGACTGCGTCTCGTCGAGCCGGACTCGGCCTGCCCCGATGGGGAGGACTCCGTCACCTGGAACCGGACCGGCCCTCAGGGGCCTGCGGGCCCCAAGGGTGATGTCGGAGAGCAGGGAGCCCCGGGTGTCCAGGGGGAGAAGGGGGAAACCTGGACCAAGGGAGAGTCCGGCGACAAGGGCGACAAGGGTGATGCCGGGGCTCAGGGGCCCGCGGGGGTGAACGGGGTCGCCGGGGTCGCCGGGGTGCACGTCGTCACTGCCACGAAGGACGTCGCCGTGCTGGACATGGTCGACGTCGAGGCACGGTGCCCGGACGGTGAGATCGCCACCGGTGGCGGGTGGTACCTGCCCGGCAGCACCGCCCAGTCGTACGGCGCGACGCTGCATTCCAACCCGATCGTCTCCGGCACCACACCAGTCGGCTGGACCGTCGGCTTCATGAACGGTGGCTACGATCCGGCCTACACCGCCGCCGTCTACGCGATCTGCGCCAAGGCCGGCTGACGGCCTACCTCGGCAGGCAGACGGGGAGGGGCCCGATGCTGTGCCGGAGCCCCTCGTAGCCGACCTCCCCCGCGCTCAAAAGATCTTGACAGGGGGTGGTTGACGGCCCTCTGCCGGATGCGTATAGTTCTCCGGGTTGCCACGGAGCCGTATCGGTTCTTCGGCAGCGTCTCCTGCCGCTTCTGCGGCGACAAACCACCAGCATGATCGCCCGGCAGGGTTCTTTTCGGCGTGCCCGAATTTGAATTCGATATCGGGGTTCGGCGGGTTCTGGTCGACTCGAACGGGTCGATTGGGAATCGCCGGGAAGATCCGCTAAGGTTTGGGACGTCGGAACGGCCCAACGGCCGGGAAGGCAAAGCCCGCTGACTGGGAGTCAGGCCCGAAAGAGTCTGATAGAGTCGGAATCGCCGGAAAGGGAAACGCGAGAGCGGGAACCTGGAAAGCACCGAGGAAATCGGATCGCGAAACGGTCTGATAGAGTCGGAAACGCAAGACCGAAGGGAAAAAGCCCGGAGGAAAGCCCGAGAGGGTGAGTACAAAGGAAGCGTCCGTTCCTTGAGAACTCAACAGCGTGCCAAAAATCAACGCCAGATATGTTGATACCCCGTCTCCGGCCGATCGGCTGGGACGAGGTTCCTTTGAAATAAACACAGCGAGGACGCTGTGAACCGCCGGATTATTCCTCCGGTGGTTCCGCTCTCGTGTGTGTGCACCGGATTACCGGTAAACATTCACGGAGAGTTTGATCCTGGCTCAGGACGAACGCTGGCGGCGTGCTTAACACATGCAAGTCGAACGATGAAGCCCTTCGGGGTGGATTAGTGGCGAACGGGTGAGT
>NZ_VJZD01000451.1 GCF_009377175.1 Streptomyces adustus | reverse complement strand
CGGGTGGGTGATCGGCCGATCGATGATGACGCACTCAGCGTAGCCATCCGCTCACTCGGCGTGCATCTGCTTTTCTCCCGCCCCGGAGGCCGGCTGGTGCAGACGTCGCCGAGCGCTGCCGACGAGGAGGCGCTGCGCGTGGCGATCGCGGCCGCGCCGCAGGCCGAGGCGGCGAAACCCGCGCTCTGGGCGGGCGCGTCGTGCGTGAATGGGCGCATGAGCGAGATCGTCTCCTTCACGCACGACACGGACGGCGAACGACTGAGCGGGGTGTACGGCGGTGACGGCGACGCCGGCCCGGGGCGGGCCACCGTCGTCCTGCTGCACGGGGCCGGCACCGGCAGCAAGGAGCGGCTCGTGCCGCTCCTCGCGGAGTTCGTCGCCCGCGGGTGCCGCGCCCTCGCCTTCGACTTCTCCGGTCACGGCGACAGCACGGGCACGCTCGCGGAGCTGAGCCTGCGCCGACGCTTCGAACAGGCCGTGGCCGTGATCGACGCCCACGCCCCGGCGGACGGTCCGCTGGTGCCGGTCGGGTTCAGCATGAGCGGGCAGACGGTGGCCGACCTCGTCGCGCACTACAGGGACCGGGTGACGGCGCTGGGGCTGTGCGCTCCGGCGGTGTACGCGGCCGAGGCGTGGGAGCTGCCGTTCGGGGACGGCGCCGGCCGCTTCAGCGAGATCATCCGTACGCCCGGCAGCTGGCGCGGCTCCCCCGCCCTCGACGTGCTGCGCGCCTTCCCGGGCCGGGCGGTGCTGGCGGTCCCGGGCGACGACGCGGTCATCCCGCCCGCGGTGACACAGGCCGTGCAGGAGGCGCTGACGGCCCGCGCCCACTGCTTCCGCCTCGACCTGCCCGACGCGGACCACCGGCTGGGCCTTCGGCTGCGCGACCACGAACCGGACCGTCGTGCCCTGGTGAGCGCCGTGCTGTCCGGGTCCGCAGGACCGGGCCCGGGTCAGCTCTCCGGTGCGGCCCGCACCACCCCGGCCGCCACGGCGGCGACCAGGTTGGCGTGATCGTCGGCGGTCCGGTCGGCGTAGGCCGTCGCGAAGTCGGCGACGGACCGGTCGAAGGTGTCGGCGGAGCCCAGGTAGGAGGCGATGGCGATGCGGTCGCCGGAGCGGCCGTGGGCGCGGGCCAGGACGGTGCCGCACAGCCGGGCGTACCGCTGGAGGGCGGCCGGGCTCGCGCCGGCGACGTTCGCCGGGCCTTTCGTGTCGCGCAGCTGACGCCAGTAGAAGGCGCGGCCCTGCGGCCCGGTCGTCCAGCCCAGGAAGATGTCCCCGGCGGCCTGGAGCAGCCGCTGTCCCGCGACGACCCGGTGGCCGGGGTGGACGTAGGGGCCGCTGGGCAGATGCCGTTCCAGTACGGATTCCCTGGCCTCCTTGATCTGGAGGAGCAGCGGGTCGTCGTCGTCCACTCCGGCGAGCAGCACGAGGAAGCAGCGGGTGCCGACGCTGCCGACGCCGACGACCTTGCGGGCCGCGTCGACGAAACGGTAGCGGTCCAGGAGCAGCCGGCGCCCCTCGGAGAGGGTGGAGCGGTAGTCGCTGAAGAGCTTGCGCAGCGCGGCGGTGTCGGAGGGGCCGACGGACTCCAGGAAGGGCGGGTCCCGGACGATGCGCCGCCGGCCGTCGACGGTCTCGGTCAGTCTGCCGAGGGCATGGAGGCTGGTGCGGCGGCGGGCGCGGGTGAGGCTGGACTGCGGACGGCGCCGGCCGTCCCGGACCAGGGGCAGCAGCCGGTCGGTCTCGACGCGCTCGTACCAGGCGGCGAGTTCACCGAGCCGGGCCAGGCGTCGCATGGCGGTGTGGTACCCGGCCGCGGCCGCGAGGGCGGCCTGGCGGACCTTCGGCTCGGGGTGGCCGTTCTCCCGGGCGGCGACGGCGATTGAGGCGGCGAGCCGTTTGACGTCCCATTCGAAGGGACCGGGGAACGTCTCGTCGAAGTCGGTGAGATCGAACAGCAGGGTGCGTTCCGGGGAGGTGTACAGGCCGAAGTTGAGCAGCTGGGCGTCGCCGCACAGCTGGACGGTCAGACCGGTGTGCGGCTGGGCGGCGAGGTCGGCGGCCATGACCGCGGCGGCCCCGCGCAGGAAGGCGAGCGGGGAGGTGCTCATCCGCCCGTAGCGGACCGGCAGCAGCTCCGGCAGCCGGTCCCGGCCCTGCCGTTCCAGTACGGCGACGGGGTCGGGTCGTTCGACCGGGGGCAGCCACAGGCCGTGCGCGGAGCGCGCCACGTACTTGCGGGCGTCCTTGCCGCGCTGGGCGCGGTCGGCCGGGGAGGAGGTCATGGCCCGGCCCCCCGCCCTGCCGTCCCCGGAGCGGGTGTGGTGCCCGGGAGTGCCGTCCGCGTCCGCCGTGGTCTGCCGTGCCGCTTCATCCGACCTCCCTGCCGAGGCACACCCCCATGAGGGCAGTAAAAACGCTGGGCACGAGGGGCGCACACCCGGCGGTGCGATCGTGTGACGGGCCGGTCCGGGCCCGATTGTCAGTGGTGTCGGCGAGGATGGTCCGCAGGACGGCGGTGCACGCACGGGCGGAGGTCGGCATGGGCGACGGGCGACGGTACATCGACGGGGCGGAGCGGCGGGCCCGGCTGGCGCTGCGCCACCGGCTGGCGGGCCCGGCCCGGGCCACGGCCCCCGAGGACGTCGCCCGCTCCCTGGTCGCCCTGCACGGCAGCGACCCGGCGACGGTGTATCTGGCGGTGGGGGCACGGCTGACGGATCCGGCGACCACGGTCGACGCGACCGACCGGGCGCTGTACGAGGACCGTGCCCTGGTGCGGATGCACGGGATGCGGCACACGGTGTTCGTCTTCCCCGCCGCGCTGACCGCGGTCGTGCACGCCTCGACCGGTCTCGACGTGGCCGCCCGTGAGCGCGCCTCGCTGCTCAAGGACATGGCGAAGGCGGGCGCGCCGGACGCGGCCTGGCTGCGGGAGGTCGAGGAGTCGGCGCTGGCCGCGCTGGCCCGGCGCGGGCAGGCGACGGCGACCGAACTCGCCCGGGAGGAGCCGCGGTTGCGGGAGAAGTTCGCGTACGCGGCCGGGAAGAGCTACGAGGGCGTCCACACCGTCTCGACCCGGCTGCTGAGGGTGCTGGGGGTCGAGGGGAAGGTGGTCCGCGGGCGCCCGCTGGGGTCGTGGACGTCCAGCCAGTTCCGCTGGGCCCCGGCTCCCGAGCATCCCGAGCTGGACGCCGCCGAGGCCCGGGCGGACCTGCTGCTGCGCTGGCTGACGGTCTGCGGGCCGGCCACCGAGGCGGACCTGAAGTGGTGGACGGGATGGCGGGTCACCGACGTCCGGCGGGCGCTGGCCTCGATCGGGGCGCGGGAGGTGGAGCTGGACGAGGGCACGGGGTACGTCACCGACGGCGACGTCGAGCCCGTGGCCGGGCCCGGTGAGCCGTGGGCGGCGCTGCTGCCCGCGCTCGACCCGACGGCCATGGGCTGGCAGCAGCGGGACTGGTATCTGGCGCCCGAGCTGCGTCCCCTGCTGTTCGACTACAGCGGGAACATCGGGCCGACGGTGTGGTGGAACGGGCGGGTGGTGGGGGGCTGGGCGCAGCGCCCGGAC
>NZ_VJZD01000450.1 GCF_009377175.1 Streptomyces adustus | reverse complement strand
ACCCACCCCTTTCCGGGCAACCTCGTGCATCTACTTCACACGCTCGGAAGGAAGTCCGGAGAAAAGTTCCGCGAACCCGCGTAATGGTTGCCTCCCGTGCCTCTCTCACCCGGGCGGGCCCATCCCGGCGGCCCCGCACGAGACACGAGAGAGGAACGCGACGCCATGAAGGAGACCGTGGTCGAGCGCGAGCTGGAGCTCACGCTCATCCTGTCGCCGGAGCACAGCATCCCCGTACCGGCCCGGCTCATCTACCGCACCGACGATCCGTACGCCGTCCACATCGGCTTCCACATCCATTCCGAGCACCCCGTGCACTGGACCTTCGCCCGCGAGCTGCTGGTGGAGGGGGTGTTCCGGCCGTGCGGACACGGGGACGTGCGGGTGTGGCCGACGAAGGTCGAAGGCCGGGGCGTGGTGCTGATCGCGCTCAGCGCGCCGGAGGGGGACGCGCTGCTGGAGGCCCCGACGGCGCAGGTGTCGGCCTGGCTGGAGCGCACACTGCGGCTGGTGCCGCCGGGGACGGAGGGCGAGCAGCTCGGGCTGGACGACGGCCTGGCCGAACTGCTCGCCCCGGCACCCGTGGACGAGGACGGGGAGTGAGCGGGTCAGAACAGCTTGCCCGGGTTCAGGATGCCGAGCGGGTCGAAGACCTGCTTGACCGCCCGCTGCATCTCCAGTCCCACCGGCCCGAGTTCGCGCGCCAGCCACTCCTTCTTCAGCACACCCACGCCGTGCTCGCCGGTGATGGTGCCGCCGAGCTCCAGGCCGAGCGCCATGATCTCGTCGAAGGACTCACGGGCCCGCGCGGACTCGTCGGGATCCAGGGCGTCGAAGCAGACCGTCGGATGGGTGTTGCCGTCGCCCGCGTGCGCGCAGACGCCGATGGTCAGCCGGTACTTCTCGGCGATCCGCTCGACCCCCTCCAGCATCTCGCCGAGCCGCGAGCGCGGCACGCACACGTCGTCGATCATCGTCGTGCCCTTGACCGCCTCCAGCGCGACGAGCGACATCCGGCGGGCCTGGAGCAGCAGTTCGGACTCGGCGGCGTCGTCGGCCGGCACGACCTGGGTGGCGCCGGCCGCCTCGCACAGGGCGGCGACGGCCGCGAGGTCGGCGGCCGGGTCGGGGGTGTCGAACGCGGCCAGGAGCAGCGCCTCGGTGGTCTCCGGCAGGCCCATGTGGGCGAGGTCGTTGACGGCCTTCACCGTCGTACGGTCCATGAGTTCGAGGAGGGACGGCACATGCCCGCCGGCCATGATCCGGCACACCGCGTCGCAGGCGGCGGCAGCGGACGCGAACTCGGCGGCCAGCACCAGCTGCGCCGGCGGCTTCGGCCGGAGCGCCAGCACGGCCCGTACGACGATGCCGAGCGAGCCCTCGGAGCCGACGAACAGCCGCGTCAGGTCGTATCCGGCGACGCCCTTGGCGGTGCGACGGCCGGTGGACATCAGCCGGCCGTCGGCCAGCACCACGTCCAGACCGAGCACGTACTCGGCGGTGACCCCGTACTTCACGCAGCACAGGCCGCCGGAGGCGGTGCCGATGTTGCCGCCGATCGTGCAGGTCTCCCAGCTGGAGGGGTCGGGCGGGTAGTACAGCCCGTGCTCGTCGACCGCCCGGGACAGGACGGCGTTGACGACGCCCGGTTCCACGACGGCGATCCGGTCGACCGGGCTGATCTCCAGGATCCGGTCCATCCTCGTCAGCGACAGCGCGATGCAGCCCTCGGAGGTGTTGGCGCCGCCGGACAGACCGGTGCGGGCGCCCTGCGGGACGACCGGTACGCGTAGTTCGGTGGCGACCCGCATGACGTGCTGGACCTCTTCGACGGTACGCGGGAGCACGACCGCGGCCGGGGCGCCGGCCGGGCAGAAACTGGCCATGTCGTTGGCGTACGAGGCGGTGACGTCGGGATCGGTGAGGACCGCGTCGGCGGGCAGGCCGTCCCGGAGACGGTCGATGAGGTCTCCGGTCGTGTTTCCGGTCGCTTCGTCACGAGGCGCTTCGATACGGCTCATGATCAAAGGTTCGCACTCGCGGCCATCGGTGTGAACCCCGTCCGCGGCTCCCTTCGGCTGCCGCGATGTGGTCGCCGCGCTCCCGCACAGTGAGCGCCATGGACGGACAACCACCGACTTCCGTGACCTCGTCCCGACGGCCGGCTCTTGCCGGGCGTGTCGTTCGGCGGCTGCTGCTCGTCGCGGCCGTGGTGTGCGTGACGCTGGGCGCGACGTTGCTGCTGCTGCCTACGGCGACCACACGGCGGCCGGCCGTGGTGCACCCCGCTCCGGCGCACGGGGCTCCGGCGTCCGGGGCGCTGGCGCTGGCCGCGGTCAGGGACGGGGTGCCGGCGGCGCTGCCGGATCTGACGGCGCTGATCGGGCAGCGCGAGACGTATCTGCGGGTCCATCCGAAGGACGGCGCGTCGTGGGCGGTGCTCGGGGCCGCCTATGTGGAGCGGGGGCGGCGGACGGCGCAGGCCGCCTACTACCCGCGGGCCGAGCAGGCGCTGCGCACCTCGATGAGCACACTGCCCAAGAACAACGCGGAGGCGCTCGACGGACTTGCGGCGCTGGCGAACGCGCGCCGTGACTTCCCTGCCGCGCGCAAATGGGGCGAGACGGCGCTGAAGCAGGCGCCGAAGCGGTGGACGACGTATCCGCTGCTGATCGACGCCTACACCGGACTCGGCGACTACAAGAAGGCCCGCAGCACCCTCGACAAGCTGATGGCGCTGCACAAGGGGCCGGCCACGCTGGCCCGGGCCGCCGCGGTCTACCGGGACCGGGGCTGGCGCGAGGACGCGGCGGCCACGCTCACCGAGGCGGCGGCGGGCGCGCGGACCTCGGTGGAGCAGGCCGCGTACCAGGAGCAGGCCGGGCAGCTGGCGTGGGAGCGCGGGGACACGGCGGAGGCGCTGCGGCGCTTCGGGGAGGCGGTACGGCTGGACCCCGACCAGTGGGCCGCGCGGGCCGGGCAGGGGCGGGTGCTGGCGGCGCTGGGGCGGACGGCGGAGGCGGTGGCCGCCTACCGGGCGGCGCTGGCCAGGCAGCCGCTGCCGCAGTACGCGCTGGAACTGGGCGAGCTGTACGAGTCGGTGGGCCTCGCCGACAAGGCGCGGGTGCAGTACGACCTGCTGCGGGCGCGGGTCGGCGCCGCGGCCGCGGGCGGGGCGGACGAGGAGCTGGTGCTCGGGCTGTTCGAGGCGGACCACGGCGATCCGGAGTCCGCGGTACGGCGGTTGCGCGCCGAGTGGCGACGGCAGCCGGGTATCGCGGTCGCCGACGCGCTGGGGTGGGCGCTGCACCGGACCGGCGAGGACGAGGAGGCGCTGAAGTTCGCCGGGATCGCGACGGACAAGGTGCACGGGGGCGGGGTGCGCAGCGCCCTGTACGCGTATCACCGGGGGGTGATCGAGCAGCACCTGGACCGGCCGGGTTCCGCGCGCCGGCATCTCCAGGACGCGCTGCGGATCAATCCGGACTTCTCGCTGCTGGGGGCGCCGGCCGCGCGGGCGGCGCTGACGAAGCTGGGCGAACCGGACGCCAGTCTGCCGCCGGACGTGAAGGGGCCCGAGAGCAAGGGGTAGGGGG
>NZ_VJZD01000044.1 GCF_009377175.1 Streptomyces adustus | reverse complement strand
AACGTCGAGGCCTCCATGTCCTCGCCGTCGTCCCTGCTCCACTGGACCCGCCGCATGATCGAGATCCGCAAGCAGAATCCTGCCTTCGGACTGGGGTCCTACACCGAACTCCAGTCGTCCAACCCGGGCGTTCTCGCCTTCCTGCGCGAGTACGAGGACGACCTGGTGCTGTGCGTGCACAACTTCTCCCGCTTCGCCCAGCCGACCGAGCTGGACCTGCGCGAGTTCGACGGGAGGCATCCGGTCGAGCTCTTCGGCGGGGTGCGCTTCCCGGCCATCGGCGAACTGCCCTACCTGCTCACCCTCACCGGACACGGCTTCTACTGGTTCCGACTCGCCCGAGTCGCACCCCGCACCGGCCGACAACTGTGAGCGTGCGCCGAGGAAAGGACGCGTCACCATGCCGAAGACCGCATATCTCCACCCGATCACTGCCGACGGCATCCAGCCGATGGCATCGCTCGGCGGACTGTTGCGGGAGTGGCTGCCGCGGCAGCGCTGGTTCGCCGGCAAGGACCGGCCCCTGACCGACCTCCGGCTGCTGTCCATGACCGAGCTGTTCCCGGGCTGTCTGCATCTGCTCGTCCAGACCGGCCAGAGCGGGGTCCCCGCACCCGGCGGCGCCACCCCGGCCGACGACTGCTACCAGTTGCTGCTGGGCATCCAGGAACACCTCTCGCCCCGGCTCGGCCGGGCGCTGATCGGCCGGGCGGACTTCGGTCCGCTGGCCGGCCTGGCGGTCTACGACGCCCTCCAGGACCCCCGTTCGACGCATCTGCTCCTGGAGCGGCTGCGTCACCCCGGGACCCTGGGGCCGCTGCGGTTCGAGTCCGACGCGTCCGTGCCGGTGCCCGCCGGGCTGCCGCCGCGGCTGCTGGACGCCGAGCAGTCCAACTCGTCGGTGGTGTACGGCGACGCGTTCATCCTGAAGCTGTTCCGGCGCATCCAGCCCGGGATCAATCCCGATCTGGAGGTGCCGGTCGCGCTGGCCGGTCAGGGCTGCGGGCGGGTGCCCGCGCCCGTGGCCTGGTTCCGCACCACGCATCCGCAGGAGGCGACGCTCGGGGTGCTCCAGCCGTTCCTGCCCGGCGCCTCCGACGGCTGGGCGCTCGCCCTGCGCGCGCTCGCCACCGGCGACACCTTCACGGCGGAGGCCCACGAGCTGGGCCGGGCGATGGCGGAGGTGCACCTGGCGCTGGCCTCCGCCCTGCCGTCCTGCGCCCACACCGACAACGACGTGACGGCGGCCGCGATGACCGAGCGGCTGGAAGCGGCCGCGCACCACGTCCCGGCCCTGCGGCCGTTCGTCGGCGCCCTGCGCACCGCGTTCACCGCGCTCGCCACCTGCGACCCCGGCCCGCCGGTCCAGCGCATCCACGGCGACCTGCACCTGGGGCAGGTGCTGCACGCCGGACGCGAGTGGTTCGTCATCGACTTCGAGGGCGAACCGTCGCGTCCGCTGGCGGAACGGCGCAGCGCGCACTCCCCGGTGCGCGACATCGCGGGCATGCTGCGTTCCTTCGACTACGCCGCCCGTCAGCGCCACCCCTGGCGCCCGGAGTGGGCCCGGCGCTGCCGTGAGGCCTTCTGCGCGGGCTACGCCGACCGGGCGGGCTGGGACCCGCGCAAGAAACACGCCCTGCTGCGCGCCTACGAGACGGACAGGGCCGTCTACGAAGTCCTGTACGAGGCCCGGCACCGCCCGGACTGGATGCCCGTACCTATGGCGGCGATCGAGCGTCTCGCCGTGAGAGGAGCCTGACACCGTGGCACTGCGAGAGACCTCGCCCCCCGAGTCGGCCGGACCCGTTCCGCCGACCGCCCTCACCCTGGATCCGCAGGAGCGCCTGCGCCTGCTGTCGGGGGCGCACCACGACCCGCACGCGCTGCTCGGCGCCCATCCGGTGACGGGCGGAGTCCTCTTCCGGGTGCTGCGTCCGTTCGCACGCTCGGTCACCGTCGTGGCGGACGGCACGCGCGGCGCCCTGGTCTCGGAGGGCGACGGCCTCTTCTCCGCCGTACTGCCGTTCGACGCGATCCCGCAGTACACGCTGCTGGTGGCGTACGACGACGCGGAGTACGAGGTCCACGACCCCTATCGCTTCCTGCCGTCGCTGGCCGACTTCGACCTGCACCTGATCCGGGAGGGCCGGCACGAGCAGTTGTGGAAGGCGCTCGGCGCCGAGCCGATGACGCACCAGGGCGTGGCCGGCACCCGCTTCACCGTCTGGGCGCCGAACGCCCTCGGGGTGCGGGTGGCCGGGGACTTCACCTTCTGGGACGGCACCCAGTTCCCGATGCGCTCCCTCGGCGCGGCCGGGGTGTGGGAGCTGTTCCTGCCGGGCATCGGCGAGGGCGCGCGGTACAAGTTCGAGATCACCTCCCGGCACGGGGACCGGTTCCTCAAGGCCGACCCGATGGCGCGCCGCACGGAGGTGCCGCCCGACACCGCGTCGATCGTGACCGCCTCGCACTACGAGTGGGGCGACGCCGACTGGCTGGCGCACCGCGGGGACACCCCGGTGCACGAGGCGCCGTTCTCCGTCTACGAGGTGCACCTGCCGTCCTGGCGGTCGGGGGCGACGTACCGCGAGCTGGCCGAGGAGCTCCCGGCGTACGTGAAGGACCTGGGCTTCACGCATGTGGAGCTGATGCCGGTGGCCGAGCACCCGTTCGGCGGCTCCTGGGGCTACCAGGTCACCGGTTTCTACGCGCCGACGTCCCGGCTCGGCTCGCCGGACGACTTCCGGTACCTGGTGGACGCGCTGCACCGGGCCGGCATCGGCGTGATCATGGACTGGGTGCCGGCGCACTTCCCGAAGGACGACTGGGCGCTGGCCCGGTTCGACGGGGAGCCGCTGTACGAACCCGGGGACTGGCGGCGCGCGGAGCATCCGGACTGGGGAACCTACGAGTTCGACTACGCGCGGATCGAGGTCCGCAACTTCCTGGTCGCCAACGCGGTGTACTGGTGCGAGGAGTTCCACATCGACGGGCTGCGGGTGGACGCGGTCGCCTCGATGCTCTACCTCGACTACTCCCGTGACTCCGGCCAGTGGGAGCCCAATGTCTTCGGCGGCAACGAGGACCTGGCCGCGAAGGCGTTCCTCCAGGAGATGAACGCGACCGTCTACCGGCGGGTGCCGGGCGTCGTCACCATCGCGGAGGAGTCCACCGCCTGGGACGGGGTGACCCGGCCCACCGACGGCGGCGGTCTCGGCTTCGGGCTGAAGTGGAACATGGGGTGGATGCACGACTCGCTGGAGTACATCGGCCACGAGCCGGTGCACCGCAAGTACCACCACAACGAGATGACCTTCTCGATGGTGTACGCCTACAGCGAGAACTACGTCCTGCCCATCTCGCACGACGAGGTGGTGCACGGCAAGCAGGCGCTGGTGGCGAAGATGCCCGGCGACTGGTGGCAGCAGCGCGCCAACCACCGCGCCTACCTCGGCTTCATGTGGGCCCATCCCGGCAAGCAACTGCTGTTCATGGGGCAGGAGTTCGCCCAGGGCGGGGAGTGGTCGCAGGAACACGGCCCGGACTGGTGGCTGCTGGACCCGGCCTATGCGGCGCAGGGCGACCACCGTGGGGTGCGCGACCTGGTGCGCGATCTCAACACCGTCTACCGGGACACCCCCGCGCTCTGGCAGCGCGACACCCGGCCCGAGGGCTTCCGGTGGGTGGTCGGGGACGCCGCCGACGACAACGTGTTCGCGTTCCTGCGGTTCGCCGCGGACGGCAGCCCGCTGCTGGCCGTGTGCAACTTCTCCCCCGTCGTCCGGCACGACTACGAGCTGTGGGTCCCGGACGCGGTCGACACCTGGCAGGAGACCCTCAACACCGACGCGGCGTGCTACGGCGGCAGCGACGTCACCCACCCCGAACCGGTCAAGCGGCTGGACGGCCGGATCACGCTCACACTGCCGCCGCTGGCGACGGTCTGGCTGACGCCCGAACGGTGAGAACCGGGCGGGTCCGGTTTGCCGGACCCCGGATTCAAACGGGGGCCGGTCCGGTCCGCCGTGTGGAAATGATCACGGCTCGATTACTTCTCCATTCCCGGCCCCATCCGGTCTCTCCTGGGCTAGATTCGACCACCGTCGATAACAGTTCTCATAGGCGGAGTCACTCCCCGTACACCCCAGGAGCCAGCGCATGCGCGACTTCGCCTTCGCTCCCCCGGCCAGACCGTCCGTGACCGGGGGACTCGCCGACACCGTCTTCGAGACGGCCGCGCGCAACCCCGCCCTGCCGCTGCTCGCCCGCCGCCAGGGCACCTCCGGGACCGCCTCCTGGCAGGAGGTGACGGCCGTCGAGGTCCGGGACGCGGTGGTCGACCTGGCCAAGGGACTGATCGCGTCCGGGATCTCACCGGGCGCCCGCGTGGCCGTCATGGCGCGGACCCGCTACGAGTGGACGGTCCTCAGTCTCGCGCTGTGGACGGTCGGCGCCGAGGTGGTGCCGATCCATCCCACCTCCTCCCGCGACCAGGTCGAATGGATGCTGCGCGACTCGGGCTGCGTGGGTGTCGCGGTCGAGGACGAGCAGAGCGTGATGACGGTGGGCTCGGTGTGCGCGGGGCTTCCCAGGCTGCGGCACGTCTGGCAGTTGGACGCGGGCGCGCTCGAACAGCTCGTGGAGCGGGGCGAGTTCATCCCTATCACCACGGTCGACTCGCTGCGCCGTATCGTCATGCCGGACTCCACGGCGGTCGTCGCCTACACCTCCGGCACCTCGGGACACCCGATGGGCTGCGCGCTGAGCCACCGCAGTCTGGCGAGCCCCTGCGACACCCTGCTCCAGGGCTGGGGCCACACGGCGGCGCAGGCCGGGGAACAGGCGGCCGTCCTGGCCTTCCTGCCGTTCTCCCACGTGTACGGCCTCATGATCCAGGGCCTGTGTCTGCGCGGCGGCCTGCTCATGGGCCATGAGCCCGACCTCAGCGAGGAGTCCCTGGCGTCGGCGCTGCTCTCGTTCCGGCCCACGTACTTCTACGCCGTACCGTCGGTCTTCGAGAAGCTGTACAAGACGTTCCTGCGCACGGCCCAGCAGTCGGGCCGGGGACCGCTGTTCGAGCGGGCCGCCGAGACGGCGCGGGACTTCGCCGCGGCGAACGAGCGGCAGCGGCTGGGCCGGGGCTCGGGTCCCGGCCTCGACCTGCGGCTCCAGCACGCCCTGTACGAGCGGACGATCTACCGCAGGCTGCGCGGCGCGCTGGGCGGCCGGGTCATCCGCGCCACCTCCGGCGGCTCACCGCTCAGCCGCGAACTCTCCCTCTTCTACGAGGGCATCGGCATCTACGTGCACGACGGCTACGGGCTGACCGAGACCGCCGGCGGCATCACCATGCAGCCGCTGGGCCGGGAGAAGTCGGGGACGGTCGGGCAGGCGCTGCCCGGCACGGACATCCGGGTCGCCGAGGACGGCGAGATCCTGGTGCACGGGCCGTCGGTCTTCCAGGGATACGTCAACGACGAGGCGGCCACCCGAGCGGCGCTGCGCGGCGGCTGGCTGGCCACCGGCGACCTCGGGCACCTGGACCACGAGGGCTACCTCACCATCACCGGCCGCAAGAAGGACATCATCGTCACCAGCGGCGGCAACAGTGTGGCCCCGGCCCCGCTGGAGCAGCGGCTGCGGATGCATCCGCTGGTCCACCAGGCGGTGATCGTGGGCGACAACCGGCCCTGCGTGGGCGCGCTCATCACCCTGGACCCGGACTATCTGGCGCACTGGCGGGCGGCCCTGACCCTCCAGGGCGACACGCCCAACCGGGAGGCGCGGGAGGAGAACGCGCTGCGGGAGGAGATCGGGCGTGCCGTGGCCGCCGCCAACAGCGCGGTGTCCCGGGCCGAGTCCATCCGGGTGTTCCGGCTGCTCCCGGACCAGTTCGACCAGTCCAACGGGTTGCTGACCCCGTCGATGAAGCTGCGCCGGGACGCGATCGTCCAGCACTACGCGCAGGAGATCGAGGCGATGTACCAGTCGCGCTCGCGCGTCCCGCGGCAGCCCACCGCGGAGGAGGTACTGGGCTGGGACGACGCGGACAACATGTTCCGATAGCAGGCGGCGGCCCCGGTCAGCGCCGGCGGCCGCGGCTCGCCCAGGCGGTGCCCACCCCCGCGAGGTGCAGGCTCAGGGCGGTCAGCCCGAGCAGCATGACGTTGGTCGATGTGAAGACGTCGTTGGTGGAGATGTCCGCGGCATTGATCAGGAACGCGATGAACAGCAGGACCGCCGCAACGATGGCAAGCACGGGTTCTCCTCTTGTCAGGTCTGTGTCTTTCCGTGGCGTCCTGGTTCCCCGGAAACGCCGGGACAGCCGTCCCGGCCGCGATTTCCCTGTGTCGCGCAGCGTCGGCTCCGCCCCCGTACGCTCCGTGACCGGAGGTGGACCCGGTGTGTCCGGTGGGCGGGCCGGGGAAGGATCACCCATACGGCCCCCGCCTCGGACGCGTACGCCGCGCACCCCCGGGAACTCGCAGAGGTGACGACGCGAGAGACGTGTGAGAAGGGACGAGGGCCCTGCCGACGTCAGGGTCGAAGAGAGGCGAGATGGCAGCCGAGCAGCGTGGGGACGACACACTGGCTTCCCAGGACATCGAGAGCCGCACCGTCGGCTTCACCGGCGCGCCCGCGGACGTGACCGGTGCGCGGCTGGCCGCGGAGGACTTCCTGCGTGCCCTGGCCGGTGTCTCACCGCCCGCGGCGCCGGAGTACTGGCACGACATCGTGCTGATCGTCACGGAGCTGGCCGCCAACGCCGTCCAGTACGCGCCGGGCCCGTTCGAGCTGCGGCTGCGCCGTACGTTCGACGGCGTGCACGTCACCCTGCACGACACCAGCGCCACCCCGCCGACGCCCCGCCCCTTCAACCCCGGCACCGGCGGCGGCGGGATCGGCTGGCACCTGGTCCACGCGCTGTGCACCCAGGTCAGCGTGGTGGCCGCCGACCGGGGCAAGGACGTGCACGTCTTCCTCCCCTGGTGAGACACCGGGGGTGAATCACCGGGGTGAGACACCTGAGGCCGGAGACCGGAGGTCGGACACCGCACCGGGTGCGGGGCGGTGTCCGGGTCAGTCCGTCGCGGTCCTGGGCACGGCGAGCCGCTCGTAGTGCTCCCCCACGGTCGCCAGGTACCGCGCGTCCCTCGTCTCGCTGTCGATGCGGAACCGCGGCGCCGCCTTGACCGCGCCCGCCGTGCAGGCCAGCGAGACCCTGCGGGCCCTCGGATCGATCCCGGTGACCAGACCCGCCGGGACGACGGCGCTCCTGCCGAACAGCCAGACACCGCTGTCGACGACCAGGTGCCGCATACCGTGGGGGTCGGCCTGGCGCGTCACTTGCCCGACCGTGCCGTCTCTCGCGACGACGGCGTAGCCCGTCAGATCCTGCCCCTCGACGTGACCGCTGTCCGGTGCGTACGTCCAGATTCTGCCTGTGGCCACACTGCTCCTCCCTCTTCCTCCCGGGCCTGTGCTGCCCCGCGGGCGGCCGACGGTCGCCCGCCTGTCCCACACAGCACCAAATACCCTTTCCCCGCACGCGCATTCGGGTCTGGCGGGATCGTGCGGGCGGTCGTGGGGTCAGCGGAGGTCGAGGCAGGCGCGCGTGACGGTGCCGTGCTCGCCGGTGTGGGTGCGCACCAGGTCCGCCAGCCGGTGTACGAGGAGCAGTCCGCGTCCCCCGATCTGCTCGGGGCGTGCGGGGCGGCGGCCCGCCAGCGGGTCGGTGAGCCGGCCGGAGTCGCGCACCTCGCACACGATCCGGCCGCCCTCGGCCCACAGCCTGAACGTGCCCTCGCCGCCCCCGTGCACCACGCTGTTGGTCGTCAACTCCGCGACCACGAGGGCCAGATCCGGCAATCGGGCGGCGCTCATGCCCCGGCTTCGCGCCTCGTGCACTGCGGTGTCCCGGGTGTCCGGCAGCCCCGCGGCGTCGAAGCGGACGACGACCGTGCGCGGCGGGGGCGGCAGCGGGAGGTTGCAGCGCTCCAGCACGCCCTGCGGGTCGTAGGCCCGGCTGACGGTCGTGCGCCCCGCGTCGACGACGAGCGGGTGCGTGGCGTGCGCGTCGGCGAGTGTGCCGGCGGACAGGGCGCGGGCGTCGTAGGGGCACAGGATCGTCACGGGCCGCCCCTGGAAGGCCGCGTTGATCAGCGCCTCGTGCTGGACGCAGGCCGGATACTCCTCGGCGGTCCGACCGGGCCAGATCGGCTCCCCGACGATCCGTGCCCGGCGGTCGCCCGCGACGGCGTCCGCGAACGCCCGCAGCACCGTCGGGATGATGCGGCCGGGGTTGCGGCCGGCGGCGGTCATGTCGGTGAAGCGCACCTCGGCGGCGCGCGCGCCGAGCGTGTCCCGGATCAGTTCGAGCCGACGCGCAGGGACGGCGACGGCCACCGGCTCCCCCGCCGCGAGGCCTTCGAGGACGAAGGACACGATCCCCGCCCGGTACTCGTCGTCACCGCGGTAGAGGAAGGCCGGGTGGACGAACGACTCCCCTGGTCTTTGCGCACGCCCGACCTGCACCACCCGCACACCCGCCTTCCGCATCCCGTCCCCCAGCGTACGTCGTCGTCCTGACGTACTGTCGGGACCGCCGGGTCCCGCGTGACGGACCCGTCGCCGCGGCCGGCCGGGCCCAAACGGCGCATTTCGGTCATGCCTTCGAGGTGCGCCATTTTCTTTTGCCTCCCCCTGACATGAGTTGGCGGAGCCGGGGCAGTCGACCCCTGTCAGCAACTCGTACGACGAACGGAGTGGGCGGCATGAATGCCGTGACGGCAGTGGAACAAACGGTCACGGACGGCCTTCGGGGCGGCCTGCCGTTCATCGACAGCCCCTCACAGGTCAGCCCGAAGGACGCGCGCGAGCTCTCCCGTCGGTTCTTCGACCGGATCGCGACCCTGGAGGAGGGCACGCCCGAGCACCAGTACGTGCGCAACACGCTGATCGAGATGAACCTCTCCCTGGTGCGCTACGCCGCCTCCCGTTTCCGCAGCCGCGGGGACTCGATGGAGGACATCGTCCAGGTCGGGACGATCGGTCTGATCAAGGCCATCGACCGGTTCGAGCTGTCCCGCGAGGTCGAGTTCACCTCGTTCGCCGTCCCGTACATCGTCGGTGAGATCAAGCGCTTCTTCCGCGACACCAGTTGGGCCGTGCACGTGCCCCGCCGCCTCCAGGAGGCCCGGGTCGAGCTGGCCAAGGCCACCGAGGAACTCCAGACCCGGCTGGACCGGATGCCGACCACGCGCGAGCTGTCGCAGCTCATGTCGCTGTCGGAGGAAGAGGTCATCGAGGCCCGCAAGGCGGCCAACTGCTACACCTCCTCCTCCCTCGACGCCGCCCTGACCTCGGACGGCGGCGCGGACGGCGAGTCCGTGCTGGCCGACTTCATCGGCGAGGAGGAACCGGCCCTCGAACTGGTGGAGAACTTCCACTCCCTGGCGCCCCTGATCGCCGAACTCGACGACCGGGAACGGCTGATCATCCATATGCGCTTCGTGGAGGAGCGCACGCAGGCGGACATCGGCAAGGAGCTCGGCATCTCGCAGATGCACGTGTCGCGCCTGATCACCCGTATGGTCCGCCGGCTGCGCGCCGGACTGCTGGGCCCCGAGATCGCCTGACATCCCTGTGCCCGGCGTCGCCGCCCGAGGGCGGTGACGCCGGGCACAGCCTTGTGCGGGGGCCTGCGCCCCCGCATCACAGACCAGGACCGGACCAGGTCGTCCGCACGCGTGGAGGCAGTCGTGATACGAGCCCGCAACCCCCTGTCCGTCGACGTCACCGTGCCCAGGGAGGACATCGCCCTGGTCGCGGTCGAGGGCCATCTGGACCTCGACACCGCGACCGAGTTCCAGCATCAGCTGGCCAACCAGTTGCACCACGGCCGCCGGCACTTCCTGCTCGACCTCTCCGCGGTTCCGTTCATGGACTCGTCCGGCATGAACATCGTCCTGCGGGTGTACCAGGAGGCACGCGGGGTGTCGGGGAGCGTGCACGTGATCGCCCCCACCCCGGCCGTACGGCGGATCCTGGACCTCACCGGCGTCAGCATCACGGTCCCCGTCTCCGAGACCGTCGAGGACGCCCTCGCGCTCGTCGACGCGGTGCCGGAGGCCACACCGGACCGACGGACCTGACGGGCCGCGCGCCCCGCCGGGCAGGACCCGGCCACGAGCGGTCCGAGGACGGCCGGCCGCCGCCGGTCGTCGCCCACCGCGACAGACACGAGGAGTGAAACAGGTGCCGGAGCACGAAGCGGAAGCACGGCAGGGGTCACCGGCCCGGGAGGTCGGGGTCTTCCTGCGCCGCCGCCGCGAGCAGATCGCACAGCGGTGGGCCGACGAGCCCCTGTTCCGCGCGGTGTTCACCGTCTCGCGGGACGAGGCGGTCGAGGCGGGGCGGACGGTGGCCGACGCGCTGGCCGAAGTCGCCACCGCGGAACGGGTGGTGGACCCCGAGGCCGCCGGATTCACCTTGGTGCGGGAGCAGTTGGCCCGGATGGCGGCCTCGCGCGCCCGTGCCGGACTCGGCACCGCACAGGTGTCGAGGGAGGTCGACGCACTGCGGCCGCCGGTCGTGGACCTCCTGGTCGCCGACCTCGCCGACGCGCCGGCCGGACGGCTGCGCGAGTGCGAGTCGGCGCTGACCGTGCTGCTCGGCACCCTGCGGCTGGTCGTGCTGGAGACGGCGCTGAGCGAGGGCGAGGCCCTCATCGACCGGCAGCGGCTGCAACTGCTGGAGGTGGCCACGCCCGTCATCAAACTGTGGGACGGCATCGTGGCCGTACCGCTCATCGGCACGCTCGACAGCGCCCGCAGCCAGGTGGTGATGGAGACGCTGCTGGAAGCCGTCGTCGACCAGCAGGCGCGGTACGCGATCCTGGACATCACCGGTGTGCCGACGGTCGACTCCCTGGTGGCCCAGCATCTGATGAAGACGGTCGCGGCGGCCCGGCTGATGGGCGCCGAGTGCGTGGTCTCCGGCATCCGTCCCGCGATCGCGCAGACCATCGTCCACCTCGGTCTGGACCTGGGCACGGTGGTCACCCGGGCGAGCCTGGCCGACGCCCTGGCGCACGCCCTGCACCGGCTGGGCGCGGACATCGTGCACGCCTCATCGGGCGGTGCGGGGTCGCGGTGACCGACGAGTTCTCCCGCCCGCCCGTGGCACCCGTGCCGGTGCTCCGGCTCGGTGACGTCCTCCTGGTCACCCTCCAGGGGGATCTGCACGACAGCACGGCCGAGCAGCTCCAGCAGGACATCACGGAACGGATCGGCAGCAGCGGGGCGACGGGCGTCGTCATCGACATCTCCGGCATCGAGATCGTGGACTCCTTCCTCGGCCGGGTGCTGGCCGAGATCGCGGCGAAGGCAGGGCTGCTGGCGGCCAGGACCGTGGTCGCGGGCATGCGGCCGGCGGTCGCGATCACCCTGGTGGAGATGGGGCTGACGCTGCCGGGGCTGCGCACGGCCCTGAACACCGAGGCGGCCCTGCATCTGCTCGGCGACCCGGCGCGCTCCGGCAGCGCCGTCCCGCGACCCGGGAGACGGTGATGGAGGCGGCCGCGGGCGTCGACGCCCGCCTGCCGATCCGTTCCGATCTGGACCTGGTGTGGGTGCGCCAGCATGTGCGCCAGGCCGCCGCCCGGCTCGGCTTCGGTCTGGTGGAACAGACCAAGCTGGTCACCGCGGCGAGCGAACTGGCCCGCAACACGCTCGTCTACGGCGGCGGCGGGCAGCTGACGACGACCCGGGTGGCCCACGGCCGGGCGCAGGGACTGCGGCTGGCCTTCAGCGACCGGGGCCCGGGGATCGCGGACCTGGAACAGGCCCTGCGGGACGGCTACACCTCCGGCGACGGACTGGGGATGGGCCTCGGCGGCGCGCGCCGCCTGGTGCACCAGTTCGCCATCGACAGCACCCCGGGTGTCGGTACCACCGTCACGGTGACGTCCTGGGCGGGCCGGCCGCCCCGCCCGGGCCACCCGCGCGAGGAGTGGTGATGGCACGACTGTGGGACGTACCGGTGCACGACTCGACCCGGGTGCGCGACGCCAGGGTCGCCGCCGAGGAGGCCGCGGCGCTCGCCGGGCTGGACGAACGGCGCAAGGCCGCGGCCGCTCTGGTGGCCAGCGAGCTGGCCACCAACCTGCTCAAGCACGCCGGCGGCGGGCAGCTCCTCGTCGACCTGGTCGCGCCGGCCACGGTCGGCGAGGGCCGGGACGGTCACGACGTCGTGCAGATCGCCGCCGTCGACCACGGCCCGGGCATGCCCGACGTCGGGGCCGCCCTGCGCGACGGGTTCTCGACGGCCGACTCGCTCGGCGCGGGCCTGGGCACCTGTGTGCGCCTCGCCGACGACTTCGGCCTGCACAGCGCCCCGGGCCGGGGCACGGTCGCCCTGGCCCGGATCGGCACCACCTCCGGCAGGGCCGGGCGCGCCGCCGCGGCGCCCGACGGCGCGCAGCGGTGCACGGCACGGGCCGGCGGGGTCAACATCCCGTTCGCCGGGGCCGCTTACTCGGGGGACACCTGGGCATGGGTCCGGGCGGGCGACCGGCTCACCCTGATGCTGGCCGACGGGCTCGGACACGGGCCGCAGGCGGCCCACGCGTCGACGGCGGCGGCGCAGGTGCTCGCCCACTCGGCGCATCTCTCCCCCGCCGAACTCCTGCGCCTGCTGGACACCGGACTGCGCGGCACCCGCGGCGCGGCCGTCGCGCTGGCCCAGCTCGACGCGGACACCGGCCGGCTGACGTTCGCCGGCATCGGGAACATCGGGGCGCGGCTGCGGGAGGGCGACACCTGGCGGCATCTGCTGTCCCGGCCCGGCATCGTCGGCGTCCACCGCCCCGCGACCCTGCCCGAGACCCGGCTGCCGTGGGGCCCGGACCGGCTGCTGGTGCTGCACAGCGACGGGCTGCCCAGCCGGTGGGTCCCGCCGTCCGACCCCGGCCTGCTGCTGGCCGACCCGGCGGTCGTGGCCGCCGTGACCGTCCGCGACGCCGGCAGCGCCGCCCGCCCGGTCAGGGACGACACCGCCGTCGCCGTACTGGCGCCGAACCCGCCGGAGGGCCCATGACACGGGTCTGGCCGGTCGCGACCGTCACCGACGCGGCGCGGGCCCGGATCGCCACGGCCCGGATCGCCGCCGCGCTCGGCGTGCCCGTCCTGGAGCGCACCCGGCTGGTCACGGCGCTCAGCGCCCGGCTGCGCCAGTGCCTCACCAAGGGCGGCAGCTGGCGGCTCACGCTGGAGGCGTCCGCGGCGCCGGGCGGGGAGCGGTCGCTGCACGCCCTGGTGCGTCCCCGGGAGGACGGCGAGCCGACCTGGCGGATGGCGGTGCGCTGCACCGAGGAGGCCCGGACGGCGGGCCCGGACACCGTGGCCGACGGCCCCGAACTCCTGGCGGAGGCCCTGCTCGGCGCCGACGAGGACACCGCTCTCGTACTGGGCAGGCTCGCGGACGAGGAGGAGCTGGTCGCCTACCACCGCGAGGAGCTGCACCAGACGAACCAGGGCGTGCTCGCGCTGCACGGCGAACTGGACGCCGCCGGACGGGCCCAGCGCGAGGCGTTCGCCGCCGAACGCGCGGCGCATCGGGAGGCGGAACGCGCCCGGCGCAGGCTGACCTTCCTGGCCGACGCGAGTGCGGTGCTGACGGCGTCGCTGAACCACGACGAAATCGTGCGCAGACTGCCCGGGCTGCTGGTGCCCGAGTACGCCCGCAGCGTCGACGTATGGCTGTTCGACGCCGAGGACGAGCAACGGCTCCCGGGCCCGCCCCGGACCGAGGACGGCGCGCCGGCGGCCGGGGTGGGCGGTCGCGGCCGGCCCGGGGCGCGGCCGGCCGCCGCCGTGCTCGCGGCCCGCACCGGCCAGCCGCAGTACGCCGCCGGGCACCCCGGCGGACTGCCCGGCGTCGACGACCAGCCGCCGTCGGCGCTGGACCCGGCCCGGCCGCTGCTGTGCATCCCGCTGCCCACCCGGCACACACCCCTCGGCGTGCTGACGCTGTCCCCGCCGGGCGAACGCTGGGACCCCGACGACGCGGTCATGCTGGTCGAGCTCACCCGGCGGGCCAGCACCGCCATCGACAACGCCCGGCGTTTCGAGCACAACCGGGACATCGCCGAGACCCTTCAGCGCGCCCTGCTCACCGACCTGCCCCGCACCCCGGGCCTGCACCTGGCGGCCCGCTATCTGCCGGCCACGTACGGGCTGAACATCGGCGGGGACTGGTACGACGCCTTCCGTCAGCCCGACGGGAGCCTGATCACGGTGATCGGCGACGTGACCGGGCACGGGCTGCACGCGGCCGTCATGATGAGCCAGCTGCGTACCGCGCTGCGCGCGTACGCCGTCGACGGCGGCAGCCCGGGCGAGTTGCTGACCCGGCTGCACGTACTGCTGCGTCATCTGCAACCCGATCTGTACGCCACCGCGGTCATCGCCCGTTTCCACCCGGACGACCCGACGGTGACCTGGGCGGCCGCCGGTCACCCGCCGCCGGTGCTGCGGACCGCCGACGGAGGTGTCCGGATCCTCGACGCCAAACCGGGCGCGATGCTCGGCATCCCGCTGGAGCAGCGGATCGCCGACCACACGCTACGGCTGTCCCCCGGCTGCACGCTGGCGCTGTACACGGACGGTCTGGTGGAGCGCCGGGCCCAGGGGATCGACTCGGGCATCGAGCGGCTGGCGGCCGCGCTCGGCGGGTTCCGCCCGGCGGAGCTGGACACGGACCTGGAGGGTGCGGCGGACCGGATGCTGCGTCCACTGCTCGACGACTCCCCGCGCGAGGACGACGTGTGTCTGCTGCTGTGCCACATCGACGGCCGGACCGACCGGACCGACCGGACCGGCCCGACCCGGCAGCCGGGCCCACCGCTGTCCTGACCGCGCGGCGGCCCGCCCCGAAGTCCAAAAAGTCCGTAAAGGTCCCAGGGGTGTACGGCAGCTGGGCTCGTGGAACCCGTGGAACCCGTGGGAGCGCGGGCGCGTCCCGGCTCCCCACGCGCCCTGGCCGTCGAGCAGGCAGACTGAAGATCTGTTCGCTCGCCCGCGCGCCGCACCCGGCCGACGGGGGCGCGGTGGGATCGAGAGGTGCGAAGCAGCGCCCGGTGGGCACGCGAATGGTGCCGAGGCAGACCGCCTGGAGCCGCAGAAGGGATGAACCATCGTGACACGACCCAGGATCCTGGTGGTGGGCGCGGGCTTCGCCGGAGTGGGATGCGTACGACGCCTGGAGCGCAAACTGTCCCCGGGCGAGGCCGACATCACTCTGGTGACGCCGTACTCCTACCAGCTCTATCTGCCCCTGCTGCCTCAGGTCGCCTCCGGCGTGCTGACACCCCAGTCGATCGCCCTGTCCCTGCGGCGCAGCAAGAAGTACCGCACCCGGATCATCCCGGGCGGCGCCATCGGCGTGGACCTCAAGGCCAAGGTCTGCGTCATCCGCACCATCACCGACAAGATCGTCGACGAGCGGTACGACTACATCGTGCTGGCCCCGGGCAGCGTCACCCGCACCTTCAACATCCCCGGGCTCGTCGATCACGCGTACGGCATGAAGACCCTGGCGGAGGCCGCGTACCTCCGTGACCACGTCATCTCGCAGCTGGACCTCGCCGACGCCAGCGACGACCCGGCGGAGCGCGCTTCCCGGCTTCAGTTCGTGGTGGTCGGCGGCGGCTACGCGGGCACCGAGACCGCCGCCTGTCTGCAACGCCTGACGCACGGCGCCGTCCGGCGCTATCCGCGGCTGGACCCGAGCCTGATCAAGTGGCATCTGATCGACATCGCGCCGAAGCTGATGCCCGAGCTGGGCGACAAGCTCGGCCGCACCGCCCAGGAGATCCTGGCCCGGCGCGGCATCGAGGTCTCCCTGGGCGTCTCGATCGACAAGGCCGCCGCCGAGGAGGTCACCTTCACCGACGGCCGCGTGGTGCCCACCCACACCCTGATCTGGACCGCCGGGGTGGTCGCCAGTCCGCTCATCGCCACACTCGGCGCGGAGACGGTCCGCGGGCGGCTCGCGGTGAACGCGGAGATGCATCTGCCCGGCGAGGACGGAGTGTTCGCGCTCGGTGACGCCGCCGCCGTACCCGACCGGGCCAAGGGCGACGACGCGGTCTGCCCGCCGACCGCGCAGCACGCCATGCGGCAGGGCCGGCACGTCGCCGACAACGTCATCGCGACACTGCACAACCAGCCGCTGACCCCGTACGTCCACCGGGATCTCGGGCTGGTCGTCGACCTCGGCGGCACGGACGCCGTCTCCAAGCCGCTGGGCATCGAGCTGCGCGGACTGGCCGCCCAGGCGGTCGCGCGCGGCTACCACTGGTCGGCGCTGCGCACCAACGTCGCCAAGGCGCGGGTGCTGACCAACTGGACGCTCAACGCGCTCGCCGGCGACGATTTCGTCCGTACCGGGTTCCAGTCCCGCAGGCCGGCCAAGCTGAAGGACTTCGAGTACCCCGACCACTATCTGACCCCCGACGAGGTGCGGGCCCACGTGGCCCGGACGGATTCGCCGAAGCGGTGACTCGGCACGCCGCGTCCGGCGCACGCGCTGGCCGTGGGGCGAAAGAGGGCGCGGCGGGAGCGGGCCCGGCGACGTGAGTGCGGTGGGACGGGCCCGGGCCCGGCTGCGGGACCACCTCGCGGCATCCGATCCCGGGCTGCTGCGGCTGACCGCCGGGCTGCGGACCGTGGGGTCCGTGGCCCTGACCCTCGCCGTGCTCGCCTCGCTGGGGGCCGACGTGCCCCATCTGGTGGCGGGGGCCATCACGGCGATGGTCGCCACCTTCGCCGTCAGGGAGAAGCAGCGCGACCGGCAGGCGCTCACGCTGGCCCTGGGTCTGCCGGTGGCCCTGGCCTCGCTGACCCTGGGTGCGGTGCTGAACTCCCGGGTGGTCCTGGGTGACCTGGTCTTCGTGCTGGTCATCTTCGGCGCCGTCTACGGCCGTCGGTTCGGCGACCGCGGCACGGCGCTCGGACTGATCGCCTTCCAGATCTACTTCGTCTCCCTGTTCGTCGGCGCCACCGTGCCCGCACTGCCCATGTTGTACGGCGTCCTGGGCGTGGCGTTCCTGTGCAGTGCCGTGGTCCGGTTCGTGGTGGTGCCTCAGACGCCCGAGGGCGTGCTGGACCGGCTGCGCCAGGCGTTCCGGGCCCGGCTCGCCCAGCTGGTGGCCGCGCAGACCGAACTGCTGGACGCTGGCCCCGACGACGTGCAGAAGGCGCTGGAGCACGTACGCGCCGGCACCGCGCGCCTGCACGAGACGGCGCTGATGATCCAGGGCCGGCTGGAGGACGGCACCTCCGACCCGTCGGTGGCCCGGCTGCTGCAACGCCGGATCGCGGACGCCGAGGTGACCGCCGAGCGGCTGGGGGTGCTGGTGCTGACCGCGCGCAGTACCGAGCGGGCGACCACCCTCACCCTGCACCTGTCCGGCGCGCCGCTGCCGTCGGGCGGTCATCTGCCGGTGCGGGACGAGGCGACGGACACGCTGCGGCGGGACCTGGCGGCGCTGCGCCTGCTCGTGCTGCGCCCGGTCGCCGAGAACCGGGGCACCGCGTCGGCCGTGATGCGCAACCGGCTCCTGGGCTACCGGGAGGAGGAGAACCTGCCGCCCGCCTCGCCGGCCGTCCGGGACGTCTTCCGGGGCGTCGGGGAGGCCGCGCGGGCGGTGCTGGGCCTGCGGATCGCCCTCGACGGGCCGCAGGACGACACGGACGACAGTCCCTCGACGGCCCGCTCCCGCGAGGAGCTGGACGCCGAGGACGCCGCGATCGCCGGTGCCGAGGAGCAGGACCAGGAGACGAGCACGCTCACCGGGCTGGACCGGCCCACCACGCGCACGGCCGTGCAGGTCTCCGTGGGCTCCGCGCTGGCCATGGTCGGCGGCGAGTTCCTCTCCGCCCAGCGCTGGTACTGGGCGGTGCTGACCTGCTGGATCGTGTTCATCAACACGGCGTCGACCGGCGAGATCCTGGTCAAGGGCTCCCGTCGGCTCGTGGGCACGGTGCTGGGCGTGTGCGCCGGTATCGCCCTGGCGGGACTCGTCGGCCACCACACCTGGACGGCGTTCGCGCTGGTGTTGCTGTGTCTCTTCGCGATGTTCTACACGGCTCCGCTGTCGTACACGCTGATGTCGTTCTTCGTGACCGCGGCGCTGGGGCTGCTGTACACCCTGCTGCACACCTACTCGCCGTCGGTCCTGGTGCTGCGGGTGGCGGAGACGGCGCTCGGGGCCGCGTGCGGGGTCATCGCCGCGGCGGTGGTGCTGCCGGTGCGCACGGCCCGCCGTACGGACGAACTGCTGGTCACGGTGCTGGAGCGACTCGGCGAGGTCACGGACGAGGCGGTCGCGCAGCTCAGTGGCGGGGACCCGGCCGATCTGCTGGACCGGGCGCGCGAGCTGGACCAGGCGCTGAGCGATCTGCGCGCCGCCGTGCAGCCGCTGACGCATCCGGTGACGCCGCTGCGGAACCGGCGCAACACCGCCCGCTATGTGCTCGCGCTGCTGGAGACGTGCGCGTATCACGCCCGTTCACTGGCGGCGACGGCCGAACTGCTGCCCACCCACCCGTCGATCGCGGCGGACCCGCGGCTGCGGCGGGCCGGGCGGCGTGTGGTGGACAACATCGCGGCGATCGCCGCACGGATCGCGCAGCCGGCGGACGAGGAGCCCGGCGAAGAGGTCCCGGTGCGGACCGGTCCGAGCATCGCGTCCCTGCTGGGGCCCGACGTCGGCCCGCGCTACGGCCGTGTCACCGACCGGGTGCTGCGCCATCTGCAACGGCTGGACGAGGCGGTCGTGGGCCTGGCCCGCCCGCTGCACGTCCCGGTGGTGACACCCGAGGACCAGGGCCGGCCGCGGGCGGACGCCCGGCGGTGACCACCCCGGCAACGCTCCGGGTACGGGCCCCGGCCTCGGTCCGGTCCCGAGGGGTGTGCATCAGTCCACCTCCGCGCGCGTCAGTCCACCTCCGCGCGCGTCAGTCCACCTCCGCGCGCGTCCGTCCGCCTCCGCGCGCGGCCGTCGGACCGCGCGCCGCCCGACCGGCGCCGGACCGTCAGACCCTGCGCCAGCGGGCCATGGCGAAGGAGAACACCCCGAACAGGGCGAGACCGGCGGCCACGCACCCGAGCAGCGACGGGCCCAGCGGAGTGCCGGCGAAGGCGCGCAGGCTGTCGTCGAGGCCCTTGGCACGGTCGGGGTCGTAGTCGACCGCGGCGAGTACGGCGAACACTCCGGCCGCGGCGAACACCAGCCCGCGCGCCGCGCCGCCCGCCACGCCCGTCACGTCCACCAGCCGCCGGGCGCCTCGCGACATCTCCGCGAGCTTCAGCTCGTCACGATAGGAGCGCACGACGGCGCGGGCCCCGGTCCAGACGCCCGCCACGACGATCCCGGCCCCGACCGCCGCCACCAGCCACTGCCCCGCGGGCAGGTGCAGCACCCGGGCCGTGACGTCCTTGGACTCCCGGTCGCCTGCCCCGCTGCCGCTGCCGCCCGCCCCGGCCGCGAACGCCAGCACAGAGAAGGCGACGAAGACGTAGAACACGCACCGTACGACGGCGAGCAGCCGCATGTGCGGCTTGCGACCGTCCGGCCCGACCGCGCCGAAGACCGCCTCGGACAGCCGCCACACGACCATGCCGACCACTCCGATGCCCAGCGCCCACAGCAGTACGTCGCCGAAGGGCTGGTCGGCGATCTCGGCGAGGGCGCCGCCGCGGTCGGCCTGGTGTCCGCCGTCGCCCGCGGCGATGCGCAGCGCGAGCACCCCGACCAGCAGATAGATGACGCCCTGTGCGACGAGCCCCGCCCGCGCGGCGCCCTCCGTCACCGATCCCCTCGCCACGCGCTCGACCTCGCTGCGCCCGCCGTCGGTCCTGACCGTCATGTCCGTCGCGTCCTCTGCGTCCTCAGGCCGTCCGGCCCCGACCGGGCCCGCGGCGGCTTCCGTGCCGTTCCGTCGCCTGGTCGCGCACCCGGGCGCAGCTGCGGCTGATGAGCCGCGAGACGTGCATCTGGGAGATGCCCAGTCGGTCGGCGATACGGCTCTGCGTCATGTCCTCGAAGAAGCGCATGTACAGCACGGCGCGCTCGCGTTCGGAGAGCCGGCGCAGGCCTTCCTTGGCCGCCTCGCGGTCGACCACCACGTCGTAGGAGGTGTCCGGCTCGCCCAGGGTGTCCGCGAGGCTGTGGCCGTCGTCGGCGGACGACAGCTCGGCGTCCAGGGACAGGGTGCTGAAGCTCTCCAGTGCCTCCATGCCCGCGCCGACCTCGTCCTCCGTCAGCCCGGTGTGGGCGGCGATCTCTGTGACCGAGGGCTCGGGGGTGCCGGGGTTCAGGGTGAGCTCGCGGCGCGCGACGCGCACCTTGTTGCGCAGTTCCTGGACCCGGCGGGGCACCCGCAGGGCCCACATCCGGTCGCGGAAGTGCCGTTTGACCTCACCGGTGATGGTGGGCACGGCATAGCTCTCGAACGCCCCGCGGGACGGGTCGAACCGGTCGACCGCCTTGACCAGTCCGAGGGCCGCCACCTGGCGCAGGTCCTCCAGGGACTCGCCGCGCTCGCGGAAGCGTCCGGCGATCCGGTGGGCCATGGGCAGCCAGGCCGCGACGAGCCGGTCGCGGACGTCGTCCCGCTCGGGGCCGTCCTCCAGGTCCACCAGACGACCGAACAGGCCTGCGGTGTCGGGGGTGTCGTCGTGCGGCCGCCGCGCGGGCGGGGTGAGGCGATCGCGTGCGTCGGTGCTGCCTGTCGATGCGTCGATGAGCATGCGGAATCACTCCCGAACAGATGGTTTCTGGGATGTGCCGCGGAAGGGGCCTGGCTGGGCGGCCCCAGAGCACCGGGGCCCGCACACCGCTTCCGCGGGGGCGCCTCCGGTCCGAAGCACGAACGTGCGTCTGCCCTGGCTTCCGGGGGACAAACTCGGCCTCGGGGGAAGCCGGGGCGGAAGGCACGATCGCGGGAAGAGTCAGGAGGGCGAGGGCGAGGGCGAGGGCACGGTCGCGGGGCCGGGGAGCGACCCCGGCGGAGGTCCGCCCACTTCGGCGGATCCGCCCGCTGCGCATCCTCCGCCCCCGTCAGAGGACCGGCACGACCGCGGTGATCCGTTTGCCGCCCGCGGGCAGGTCGGTCACCCGTACGTCCCGCGACAGCAGGCACACGATCGGCCAGCCTCGGCCGCCGGTGTGCCGATGCTCGCGCAGACCGGCGGAGGGGGTGAAGACCGGCAGCCGTTCGCTGCGGTCGCAGACGGAGACCCGTACGGCCCGTCCCTCCAGGTCCACGTCGACCCCCGTGACCCCACCGCCGTGCAGGATCGCGTTCGTGGTCAGTTCCGAGGCCACGAGCAGCGCGTCCGAGAGCGCGTCCTCGTCACAGGGCGAGCCCTTCTCCCGGCACCACCGGTCCACCACGCTCCGTACGGCGATGCGGACGTCGGCCGGGCACCAGGGTCGCCGGCCGTCGAAGTCGGTCCGGGTGCGCGAGTCGTCCGGGCCCCGGACGGGATCTGTGGTGTGTCCGGTCGGCGGCTTCGCACACATGGTGGCGCTCCCTGAGTGATCGCGTCTTCACGGCCCCGGCCAGGGCTCGCGGGCGACCCGCGCCCGAGCTCCGTCCGGCCGCGGCGCCCGTCGGAGAGGACCTGGGGGCGCCCGGACCGGGCACCCGCTCTCGCGCCGCCCGGAATCAGCGGATCCTTCTCTGTTCGCATGACCGGGAGGCAGGGCCTCAAACCTGCCGTTCCCGAGCGAAGACCCCGTCATCGACGGGCCCATCGGGGGTAGTCGGGTCCCATGACGGATGTTGTGGACTCGGACGAGCTGGTGCGCCGTATGCAGCGGGCCAGGTCCTGTGCCCAGCAGGAGGCGCGGACCTGGCAGGAGCGGTGCGGGGACCTGAGGGCGACCGATCCGGACGGGGCCCGCGAGGCGGCCGTGCGGACGCTGGCCTACGAGGCGGTGATCAGGGTGATGGACGAGATCCTCACTCCCGGCAGGCACCGCGGAGAGGACGGCAAGTGAAACCGGTCACGCAACCCGGTTTCCGGTGCATGGACCCGCGCTAGATGGTTTATCGTTCACCCATACGTGGTGACGGAGTCGACCGTACCGTCCTCCGTGTACGACCGCGTTACGGCCCTGGCTGGCTTCCCCCGTCCAGCCAGGGCTTTTTCATGCCCGGACCGGTCCGTGCCGCCCTCCCCCGGTTGAATCGCGAGGGACTGGGTAACTGCCTCTACCACCCCCACCCACGCGTCGGGCCGACGAGCACCGGTGCCCACCCCGCCGAGGTGCCCCCGCCGTCGGCAGCGGCTGAAATGGGGCGTAGAGCTCCGGGGAGGACACCGCCGACGGTGACGATCCGCCACGCGGCCGCTCTCCCTCCACTTCGCCGGCGAGGAGCCCCGCTCATGACCAAAGCGACAAAACTCCTGACCGCCCTGCCCCAGCCGCAGCGCGAGCGCCTGATGTCGCTCGCCCGGGAGGTCTCCTTCCCCGAGGACACCCGTATCTTCGAGTCCGGCGGCACGGCCGACCGGTTCTGGGTGATCCGCTCGGGCGCCGTCTCCCTGGACCAGCAGGTCACGACCGCGCAGCGGGTGACCGTGGCCACGCTGGGGGCGGGCGACATGCTCGGCTGGTCCTGGCTGTTCCCGCCCTATCTGTGGGACTTCGGAGCGGAGGCCTTCAGCCCCGTACGCGCCTACGAGTTCGAGGCGCAGCCCGTACGGGAGCTGTGCGACGAGGACGCCCAGCTCGGGCTGACGCTGATCCGCACGGTCGCCGAGATCCTTGCCCACCGGCTGGAGATGACCCGCACCAAACTCATGGAGCAGTACGCGGTGCGCCGACGCAGCGCCCTGTAGCCCACAGCGATCCCGCGCCCCCGTGGCGCCGCGGGGGGGGCGGAGCGTCAGACGCGGTAGCGGCGCAGGGCGGGTACCGCGGCCGCCAGGCCCAGCATCAGCACGACGACCAGCAGACCGCCGCCCGCGACGGCCGCGCGGGGGCCGAACGCCGCACCGGCCGTACCGTGCAGCACATCGGCGACACGCGGTCCGCCCGCGACCACGACCGTGAAGACGCCCTGCATCCGGCCGCGCATCTCGTCGGTGGCCGCGGACAGCAGGATCGCCCCGCGGAAGACCATGGAGACCATGTCGGCGACCCCGGCGGCCGCCAGGAACACCACCGCGAACCACAGGTTGCGGCTCAGCCCGAAGCCCGTGATGGCCGCGCCCCAGGCGACGACCGAGCCGATCACCATCCAGCCGTGCCGGCGGGCCCGGGAGAACGCGCCGGAGAACAGCCCGCCGGCCACCGCGCCGACGGGGATCGCCGCGAACAGCAGACCGAGCGCGAGACCTTCGCCCCAGGGCGCGAAGGTCTCCGCGGCGAGCTGCGGGAAGAGGGCGCGGGGCATGCCGAAGACCATCGCGATGATGTCGGCCAGGAAGGACAGCAGCAGCACCTTGTGCGCGGAGAGGTAGCGGAAGCCGGCCGCGATCTCGCGCACCCCCGCACGGCGTGCCACGGCGGCGAGCGGCGGCAGCGCGGGCAGCCGCAGGACCGCCCACACCGTGACGCACAGCGCCACCGCGTCGACGAGATACAGCTCGGGCAGACCGATGATCGGGATCAGGACGCCCGCCAGCAGCGGTCCGACCACCTGCCCGGTCTGCATCACGGTCGAGCCGAGGGCGTTCGCGGCGGGCAGCTCGTCCGCCGGGACCAGCCGGGCGATGGAGGCGTTGCGGGCCGGGGCGTTGAGCCCCCAGAACGCCTGCTGCACGGCCAGCAGGACCATGAGCGCGGCCACCGAGTCGAGTCCGACGGCGGCCTGGACCCAGAACAGCAGCGAGGTGACGGCTATGCCGACGTTGGTGATCAGCAGCAGCTTGCGGCGGTCCACCGTGTCGGCGACCGCGCCGCCCCACAGCGCGAACACGATCAGCGGCAGCAGGCCGGCGAGGCTGGCGGCCCCGACCCAGGCCGAGGAGCCGGTGATGTCGTAGATCTGCTTGGGCACTGCGACCGCGGTGAGCTGGCTGCCGACCGACGTGACGATCGTCGACGACCACAGCCTGCGGTAGGCCGGGCGGCGCAGGGGGCGGGTGTCCATGGCCCAGCGGCGCCAGCCGCGCCGGGGCGGCGCCGGAGCGGCGGTGGGTGACTCGGTACTGCTCTCGCTGGTGTCCACGGGCTTCCTGGTTGCTCGATACATCTTTCTGGCCGGGGATCACTATCGCAGCACCGGCTGTGCCCTCGGGACACGCGATCCCGGGTTCTGGGACACGGGGCGGGTACCGGACCGGGACGTGCTCACGAGCACCGGGGTCGGGGCGCCGGGCGCCCCGGGCCCGACTCCGGATCAGAGCGCCGCCAGCCGGGCCGCCACGCTGTCCAGCAGCATCTCCAGCGCGGTCGGGTAGGCGCTGTCGACCATGCGGGCCGCCAGCAGCGGCGCAGCCTCCGCGATCCGGGGGTGGGTGGCGGCCGGCAGATGTGCGTAGGTCGAGCGCCACCTGCCCTCGTCGGCGCGCAGCGCGGCCCGCGGCAGGGCCAGCGAGGCCGCGTCGAGGGCCGCGAAGGCGAGGGTCTGGTCGATGAAGGCGTGGTAGACGCGGACCGTGTCCGGCAGCGGGAAGCCGGCGGTGCGCAGGATGTCCAGCACGGCTTCGTCGGCGGCCAGTTCATGGGTGCGGCCGGTGACCCGGCTCGCGGTGAGCAGGGCCGCCTGCGGATGGGCGACGTACGCCGCGTGGATGCGCAGCCCGACGGCGTGCAGGTCCGTCCGCCACTGCCCGGTGGGCCGCCAGCCCCGCAGGGCCTGCCCGATGAGGGCGTCGCCGATGGCCAGGGTCAGGTCGTCCATGCCCCGGAAGTACCGGTAGAGCGTGCTCGGGTCGCAGTCCAGGGCCAGGCCGAGGCGGCGGGCGGTGAGTCCGGTGCTGCCGTGCTCGGCCAGCATCCGCAGCGCCGTGTCGACGATCAGCTGCTCGGAGAGCACGGTGCCGCTCCTGGTGGGCCGGCGTCGGCGCCGCTTGTCCTCGGGCACCACCGGTTTGGGCATCTCCGCCTCCTCGACCGCTGTCCTGCACGACCGCTCTTATGCCAACGCCATTGACCTTACGACGACGGGAAGCGTTTTATCACCCCCGGGGCCCCTTACGTCTTTCGTTCACCCGACTCGACCGAGTGCACCGATTCGTCGCGTCGCCATGTCGCCGAGTCACCGAGTCGCCGATTTCAGCTGAGAAGGAGTCCTCGTCATGCGTGTTCTGCTTGTGGGAGCCGGCGGTGTGGGTACCGCGATCACCCGGATCGCGGCCCGGCGGTCGTTCTTCGAGACGATGGTGGTGGCCGACTACGACCCGGCGCGGGCCGAGGCCGCCGTCGCCGCCCTCGGTGACGGGACGAGGTTCCGCGCCGAGCAGGTCGACGCCGGCGACGACGAGGCGGTGGCCGCGCTGCTGCGGCGGCACGCCTGCGACGTCCTGCTCAACGCCACCGACCCGCGCTTCGTCGAGCCCCTGTTCCGGGCGGCCCGCACCGCCGGGGCCACCTATGTCGACATGGCGATGTCACTGTCCCGGCCGCACCCGGAGCGGCCGTACGAGGAGTGCGGGGTCATGCTCGGCGACGCCCAGTTCGCGCAGGCGGCCGAGTGGGAGAAGGCGGGTGCCCTGGCGCTCGTCGGCATGGGGGTGGAGCCGGGTCTGTCGGACGTCTTCGCCCGGTACGCCGCCGACGAACTGTTCGACGAGATCGAGGAGATCGGCATCCGCGACGGCGCCGACCTCACCGTCGACGGCCACGACTTCGCGCCGTCGTTCAACATCTGGACCACCATCGAGGAGTGCCTCAACCCGCCGGTGGTCTACGAGGCCGACCGCGGCTGGTTCACCACCGAACCCTTCAGCGAGCCCGAGGTGTTCGACTTCCCCGAAGGCATCGGGCCCGTGGAGTGCGTGAACGTGGAGCACGAGGAGGTACTGCTGGTGCCGCGCTGGGTCGGCGCCCGCCGGGTCACCTTCAAGTACGGCCTCGGCGAGGACTTCATCCGTACCCTGAAGACCCTGCGTCTGCTCGGTCTCGACCGCACCGAACCGGTGACCGTGCCCGGCCCCGACGGTCCGATCGCCGTCTCGCCGCGGGACGTCGTCGCCGCCTGCCTGCCCGACCCCGCGACCCTGGGCGAGCGGATGCACGGCAAGACCTGTGCGGGCACCTGGGTACGGGGCGTCAAGGACGGCGCGCCGCGCGAGGTGTACCTGTACCACGTGGTCGACAACCAGTGGTCGATGGCCGAGTACGGCTGCCAGGCGGTGGTGTGGCAGACCGCCGTCAATCCCGTGGTCGCTCTCGAACTCCTGGCCGACGGCGTCTGGTCGGGCAAGGGTGTCCTCGGACCCGAGGCGTTCCCGGCCGTGCCGTTCCTGGACCTGCTCACCGAGTACGGCTCGCCCTGGGGCATCCGGGAACAGTGATGTGCGTCCCGGAGGACCTGACCGCTGTTTGACGGCGCGTCGAGAGGTGACCCGCAGGCAAGTGGTTCACATTAATCCTCCACAAGCGCACACACGATCCCGATCGCAGGTGACTTCCATGGACGACTGGCGATTCCGCGCCGAGTGCCGGACCGAGGACCCCGATCTGTTCTTCCCGGTCGGCACCTCGGGGCCGTCGCTGCTCCAGACCGAACAGGCGAAGGGGGTCTGCGCGCGCTGTCCGGTCCGGGAGCAATGTCTGGGGTTCGCGCTGGACACGGGGCAGGCCCTCGGTGTCTGGGGCGGCACGGACGAGGCGGCACGGCGCGCGCTCAGGCGCCGGCTGGGCTCCGGCAGGCACTCGGGATAGCGCGCCCCTCCCCCGACGGCCGCACACGCGCGGACCCGCGCCCGCGACGGCCGCACACGCGCGGACCGCGCCCCCTGCGACCGCGGACGGCCCCCGTGTCGGCCCCGCTCCGGCGGCCGACACGGGGGCGCGACTGGCCGGTCCCTACGACCGGTCCGAGCGGGCCGGCTTGCCGGTGCCGTACAACCAGGTCCGGAACAGGCCGTCGAGCTTCTTGCCGGACTCCCGCTGCGCGAGACGCTCGAACTGCGCGGTCGTACCGTGTCCGTCGCGGTGCTCGGTGGCCCAGGCGCGCAGGATGCGGAGGAACGTGCGGTCGCCCACGGCGGTGCGCAGCTCGTGCAGGGCCATCGCGCCGCGCGCGTAGACGGGCGTGCCGAAGATGTTCGCGCCGCTGCCGGGGTCGGCGGGCGGGTACGCCCACAGGTCGTCGCCCGCCGGACGCGCGTACAGCGCGTCGAACGTCTTCTGGGCGCTGTCGCCCCCGTGCTGCTCGCTGTAGAGCCACTCGGCGTACGTGGCGAAGCCCTCGTTGAGCCAGATGTCCTTCCAGCTGGTCAGGGAGACGGAGTCGCCGAACCACTGGTGGGCGCTCTCGTGGACGAGGGTGGCCAGGTCGGGCGCGGAGTCGTACAGGGGCCGCGTCTGGGTCTCCAGGGCGTAGCCGACGTCGGGCGCGTGGTCCACGATCGAGCCGGCGGCCCGGAACGGGTAGGGGCCGAAGACCTTGCTCTCCCACTCCAGCACGGAGGGCAGCTTCTTCAGCACGGGTGCGGCGGCGGCCGCCTCGCGCGGGTCGACGGCGTTGACGACCTGCACGCCGTCGCGGGTGGTGTACTGCTGGACCTTGAACTTCCCCACGGTCGCGGTCGCCAGGTAGGCGGCCATCGGCTCGGCCTGGTGCCAGCGGTAGGTGGTCTTCCCGTGGGCGGTGCGCCGTCCGAGGTAGACGCCGTTGGCGATCGCGGCATGTCCCTCGGGGACGGTGAGGGTGAAGTCGTAGGCCGACTTGTCCTTGGGATGATTATTGGCCGGGAACCAGGTCATGGCGCCCTGCGGCTCACCGGCGACGAAGGCTCCGTCGTCGGTGGGTATCCAGCCGTCGGCGGAGCCGTCCGGGTCGGTGACGGGCGCGGGGGTGCCGCCGTAGGTGACGGTGACACAGAACCGCTGCCCCTTGCGCAGGGCGTGGCGCGGGGTGACGACGAGTTCCTGGCCGCTGCGCCGGAAGGCCGCCTTGTGCCCGTCGACGGTGAGGCCGGTTATCTTCAGGCCCTTGAAGTCGAGGTCGAAGCGGGTCAGATGCTCGGTCGCGCGGGCGGTGAGCACGGCCCTGCCGTCGAGGTGACGGTTCGACGGCCGGTAGTCCAGGGTCAGGCCGTAGTGGCTGACGTGATAGCCGCCGTTTCCGGCGAGCGGGAAGTACGGGTCCGCGGCACCGGATGCGCCCGTGGTGCCCGCCGCTGCGGGCCCGGCGGTCGCGAGCAGGGCCGCGACGGCGACGGGGACGGCTCCGACGACGGCCCTGCGGCCGAGGACGGTGGTGCTTCTGACGGACTGCTGTTGAGTGGGCCTCACATGCGCTCCTGGGGGGTGGCGATGATCAAACCCCCACAGACTAGGGGCGCCCCCGCCCGGCGGTCCCCCTCGTTCAGGTCAAGTCACGGGGCGTCACCTTGCGCGCGGTCGTAGGCTCGAGAGGACCACTGCCACTACGGAGGGGCCTGACCATGAGCGTGCGTGTGCGCCGCGTCTACGAAACGCCGCAGCCCGAGGACGGTGTGCGGGTCCTGGTCGACCGGCTGTGGCCGCGTGGCCTGTCGAAGGACGCGGCGGCGGTGGACGAGTGGCCCAAGGGCCTGACCCCGTCCACCGAGCTGCGCCGCTGGTACCACGAGGGCGAGGCGTCGTACGAGGAGTTCGCGCGCCGTTACGAGGCGGAGCTCGCCGCGCCGGAGGCGGCGGAGCTCGTCGACGTGCTGCGCGAGTCGGCCGAGGAGGGGCCCGTCACCCTGCTGACCGCCTCGAAGTCCCCGGACCACAGCCACGCGGCCGTCCTGGCCCACCTCCTCCAGGGCTGAGCGCGACGGGCCGGGCCGCCGTGACTGCCGCGACCGTCACGGCGGTTGCGGCAGTCACCCCGGTCGCGGCGGCGACCGGCGGGAACGGTCAGGCCGTCTGCTTCGCCGCCGCCCGTCCGGCCGCCCGCCCCGAGAAGAGGCAGCCGCCGAGGAACGTGCCCTCCAGGGCGTTGTAGCCGTGCACACCGCCGCCGCCGAATCCGGCGACCTCTCCGGCCGCGTACAGACCGTCGATCGCGGTGCCGTCGGCGCCCAGGGCGCGGGAGTCCAGGTCGGTCTGGATGCCGCCGAGCGTCTTGCGGGTGAGGATGTGCAGCTTGACGCCGATCAGCGGGCCGGCCGCCGGATCGAGGATCCGGTGCGGGGTCGCGACCCGGCCGAGCCGGTCGCCGATGTAGCGGCGGGCGTTGCGGATGCCCTGGATCTGCGAGTCCTTGCTGTAGGGGTTGGCCATCTGGAGGTCGCGGGCCTCGATCTGACGGCGCATCCCGGCCGCGTCGAGCAACGGCTTGTCGGTGAGGCCGTTCATCTTCTCGACGAGCTGCTCCAGGGTGTCGGCCATCACGAAGTCGGCGCCGTGCCGCAGGAAGTCCGTCACCGGGGCGGGCGCGCCCTTGCCGAGCAGCCGGTCGCGCAGCACCGCCTTGCGGTCCTTGGCGGTGATGTCGGGGTTCTGCTCGGAGCCCGACAGCGCGAACTCCTTCTCGATGATCTTCCTGGTGAGGACGAACCACGAGTGGTCGTGGCCCGCGAGGTCCTCGGTGGTGCGCAGGTGCTTGAGGGTGCCGAGGGTGTCGTAGCCGGGCAGGCACGGGTCGGGCAGCCGGCGGCCGAGGGCGTCGAACCACAGCGAGGACGGGCCGGGCAGGATGCGGATGCCGTGGCCGGGCCAGATCGGGTTCCAGTTCTGGATGCCCTCGGTGTAGTGCCACATGCGGTCGCGGTTGACGAGTCTGACACCGGCCGCGGCGCTGATGTCGAGCATGCGCCCGTCGACGTACTCCGGCACGCCGGTGACCATGTGGGCCGGGGGCGTGCCCAGCCGCTCGGGCCAGTAGCGCCGGACGATGTCGTGGTCGGCGCCGATGCCGCCGCTGGTGACGACGACGGCCTGCGCGGTGAGCTCGAATTCGCCGACCGCCTCGCGGTTGGAGGCCACACCGCGGGGAGAGTCGTCGTCGGCCAGGACGGTGCCCCGCACCCCGCGCGCGGCGCCGTCCTCGACGACGAGTTCGTCGACCCGGTGGCGGTGGTGGAAGGTGAGCAGTCCGTCGCGCTGGGCCTGGCGTGCGTACGCGACGAACGGCTCGACGACGCCCGTGCCGGTTCCCCAGGCGATGTGGAAGCGGGGTACGGAGTTGCCGTGCCCGTCGGCGCGCAGATCGCCGCGCTCCGCCCAGCCGACGGTGGGCAGCAGCTTGATGCCGTGGCCCTCCAGCCACGAGCGCTTCTCCCCCGCCGCGAACTCGACGTAGGCGCGGGCCCAGCGCACCGCCCAGGAGTCCTCGTCCTCGGCGCGGTCGAACTGCGCGCTGCCCTGCCAGTCGGTCCAGGCGAGGTCGAAGGAGTCCTTGATGCCCAGGCGGCGCTGTTCCGGGGAGTCGACGAGGAACAGTCCGCCGAAGGACCAGAACGCCTGGCCGCCGAGGTTGGCGGCGTTCTCCTGGTCGACCAGGGCGACGCGTCGGCCCCGGCTGGTGAGTTCGTGCGCCGCGACCAGGCCGGCGAGGCCCGCTCCGACGACGATGACGTCCGCGTCCATGGCGACCGTTTCCTTCCTCATCCGCCGCGCTGCGCGGCGGGCTTGTCGCTGCCGTCGGTGAGCAGCGCGGTGAGCAGTTGCTTGAGCCAGGCGCGGGCGCCCTCGACGTCCTTGTCCAGCAGCAGTTGGGTGGTGACGCCGTCGTACGCGGCGACCACGGCGTGGGCGGCGCCGTCCACGTCGCCGAGCACGGCGGGCAGTTCGGTGTGCCCCCGGGCCCGGGAGAGCCGGTCGGCGACGGCCTGCCGCAGCCGGGCCCGGTGCTCCAGAAGGGTCCGGGCCACGACCGGGTCGCGCGCGGCGTGCACCAGGAAGTCCGTCTTCACCAGGAGCCAGTCCAGGTCGAGCAGGAGCACCTCGGTGACGCGGTCCACGGCGGCGGGTACGTCGAGGTCGGGTCCGTCGAGGGCGAGCGCCCCGGCGACCTGGTCGGCGATGAGGTCGGCGCGTTCGCGGTAGAGGGCGAAGAACAGCTCGTCCAGGCTGTCGAAGTTCGAGTAGAAGGCGCCTCTGCTGTAGCCGGCGGCTTCGCAGACCTCCTCGATCGACACGCGCCCGTACCCCTTGGCGGCGAACACCGAGAAGGCCGCGGAGAGCAGGTTGGCGCGGGTGCGGACCCGGCGCTTGGTGACCCGCCCCGCCGGCTGCTGCGCCGCTTGCGCCATGCCCCACCTCCGTTCGATACGCGAATGTATCCGATACATCAGTGCATCGAAAGAGGTGTGCGACGGGTGAGGAAATCCGGTGGCACCCGGCTCTGGGAAGGGAACATATTTTCGATTAAGGCGTACGCTGGTTCCATGACCACGCACCTCCAGGGCTCGCTCTTCGACCAGACCGACCGGCTGCGGTTGGGCCGGCTCGACGGGACGCGCCGCACGGAGCTCGGCCTGGGCGCCTGGATCGATGTGCTTCCCGGCTGGCTCGCCGGAGCCGACGCACTCTTCGAACAGCTGGCGGCCGAGGTCCCGTGGCGTGCCGAGCGGCGGAAGATGTACGACCAGGTCGTGGACGTGCCCCGGCTGCTCGCGTTCTACGGCGCCGACGATCCGCTGCCCCATCCGGTGCTGGCCGAGGCACGCGAGCTGCTCTCGGCGCGCTATGGGGACGAGCTGGGCGAGCCCTTCACCACGGCCGGGCTGTGCTACTACCGCGACGGGCGGGACAGCGTCGCCTGGCACGGCGACCGGATCGGCCGGGGCGCGCGCGAGGACACGATGGTGGCGATCCTCTCCGTGGGCGCGCCCCGCGATCTGCTGCTGCGGCCGCTGCACGGACGCGGCGACACCGTGCGGCGTCCGCTGGGCCACGGCGACCTGATCGTGATGGGCGGCTCCTGCCAGCGCACCTGGGAGCACTGCGTACCCAAGTCCACGCGCGCCGCCGGGCCGCGCATCAGCGTCCAGTTCCGGCCGCACGGGGTGCGGTGACGGAGGTCCGCCGATCGCACCGCCGGGTGCGGCGGGCTCAGGGGGGCTCAGCGGTGTTCCGGCTCCCCGCCGTCGGCCCGCTCGGGGATCAGCAACGCGTAACCGCGCACGGCGGTGAACACCGAAGGCTCGGGCAGGTCCAGTGCCGCCATCGCGGCCGAGGCGGCCTCGTGGCGCTCCCCGTTGACCCGGATCTCGGTCTGCATCGAGCCGGGCTGCCCGCCGTAGAAGAACTTGACCCCGTTGAAGAACGGGGACTCCAGGTCCGCGGTGAACGTGTCCGCAAGACGGTGCAGCACGTTCGCTTCCACCAGGGCGGTCTGGATGCGCCGGTTCTCGGAGGCGTCGAATCCGAAGCCGACCACGCCGGAGACGATCGCGTGCATACCGGGGACGCCGCGCTCGTCCCCGGGACCCGCGTGCTCCGCGAAGCGCTGTTGCGGGTCGAGGAGTTCGAGCAGGCACGCGCCGGCCGTCTCCACCCACGCGTTAGCCGCCTGCCGTGGGTCGCCGGACATGGCGACGACACAGTCCATGAAGCACGGCACGTCCGGCTGGATACTCACGTCCGGCAGCGCGACGAGATCGTAGTGGCGGCCGCCTCCGTGGTGCGGGGGCGCCACGGCCACGGCCCATCCGTGCGGACTGAGCAGCGACTGGCCCTTGAGTTCGGCGCCCCGTGTCACACCGGGCGCGTACTCCTCCAGGCTCGCCTTCACGAGGGCGAGGAACTCCAGGTCCGGCAGGCGCTCCGGGGACGGCTCGGGCTGGCGCGCGCGGCGGCGTATCCAAGGCATACGAGGGATCCTACGGAGCCGCCCCGCCTGGAGGGCCGTCTTGATGATCTGCTTTGCTGTGCGGGTCAGGCACGGACCACACCACACGGGGCGATCATGCGGGCGGATGTGCAGCAAGTCGCGGACGGCACCTACCTGGTGCACGGCAGCAACACCAACTGGGTGATCCTCACCGAGGGGGACGCCGCGACCCTGATCGACACCGGCTATCCGGGAGACCGGCAGCAGCTCCTGGAGTCCCTGGCCGCGGTGGGAAGTTCGCCGGAGGCCGTGGCCGCCGTGCTGATCACCCACGCCCACAACGACCACCTGGGCTCGGCCGAATACCTGCGCAGCACCTACGGCACGCCGGTCTACCTGCACGAGGACGAAGTGCCGCACGCGCGCCGGGACTTCCTCCAGCAGGTGAGCGTCGGACAGGTACTGGGCAACATCTGGCGGCCGGGTGTGCTGCCGTGGCTGGTGCACGTGCTGCGCGTCGGCGGCGCCGAGCAGCACCCCGTGACGGCGCCCGCGCCGTTCACCGGCACCGGCGCGCTGGATCTGCCCGGCCGGCCCGTGCCCGTGCACACCCCCGGCCACACGGTCGGACACGCCGTGTTCCATCTGCCCGAGGTCGGCGCGGTGGTCTCCGGCGACGCCCTGGTCAGCGGCCACGCCACCGCGCGGACCAAGGGCCCGCAGCTGCTGCCCGACATGTTCCACCACGAGCGGGCCCGGGCCGTCGCCTCCCTGTCCGTCATCGAGGCCCTCTCCGCCGACCTGCTGCTCCCCGGACACGGACCCGTGCACCGGGGATCGGTCGAGGCGGCGGCACGACTGGCCCGGGAGCGCGCCGCCTAAGCTCGGGCCATGGCTTTGCAGATCAGTGCCACCAACCCGGAGCACCCCGCGCTCCTGCTCGAACTGCCCTGGGACACGGCCCTGGAGGAGTGGCCCGAGGAGTTCCTGGTGCCGCTGCCGCGGGGCATCTCCCGGCACGTGGTGCGCTACGCGCGGGCCGGCGACGAGGTGATCGCCGTCAAGGAGCTCGCGCAGCGGCCCGCGCTGCGCGAGTACGAACTGCTGCGCGACCTCGACCGGTTGGGCATCCCCGCGGTGGACCCGCTCGCCGTGGTCACCGGCCGCCTCGACGCCGCGGGCGCCCCGCTGGAACCGGCGCTGGTGACCCGGCACCTCGGCGGCTCGATGCCGTACCGCTCGATGTTCGAGACGACCATGCGCCCGGCGACCATGCACCGGCTGATGGACGCCCTCGCGGTGCTGCTGGTGCGGCTGCATCTGGCCGGGTTCGCCTGGGGCGACTGCTCGCTGTCCAACACGCTGTTCCGGCGCGACGCGGGGGCCTACGCGGCGTACCTGGTGGACGCGGAGACCGGCGAGCTGCACCCGCGGCTGAGCCCCGGGCAGCGCGAGTACGACCTCGACCTCGCCCGGGTCAACATCAGCGGCGAGCTGCTCGATCTGGAGGCGGCCGGGGCGCTGCACCCGGCCGTCGATCCGATCGGCTTCGGCCAGGAGATCTGCGCCCGCTACGACGGGCTGTGGCAGGAGCTGACCCGCACCTCCGTCTACCCGGCGGGCAAGCACCACTACATGGAGCGCCGCATACGCCGGCTGAACGACCTGGGGTTCGACGTCGCCGAGATGCAGATCGAGCACTCCTCGCACGGCGACGCGGTCACCTTCGTGCCCAAGGTCGTCGACGCCGGTCACCATCAGCGTCAGCTGCTGCGGCTGACCGGCCTGGACACCGAGGAGAACCAGGCCAGACGGCTGCTCAACGATCTGGAGAGCTGGATGGCGACCCAGAGCGACTACGCGCCGGGCGACCCGCTCGCGGCCCGCCCGGAGGTGCTGGCGCACCGCTGGGTGCGGGACGTGTTCCGGCCCACCGTGCGCGCCGTGCCGCTCGAAGTGCGCGGTGCGATGGACCCGGCCGAGATCTACCACGAGCTGCTCGAACACCGCTGGTACCTGTCCGAGCGGGCCCAGCACGACATCGGTCTGGACCGGGCCGTGGCGGACTACGTCGCGAACATCCTTCCCAAGGCGCGCGACACCCTGGAGCCGACGGATCCCGAGTGACCGGGGCGCCCGGGCCGCTTCGGACGCCCCCGGCACCGGGTGGCTCAGGCGTGCGGGACGACGGCGACCGGGCAGGGCGCGTGGTGCAGCACCCCGTGCGCGACGGAGCCGATCCGGGCCCCCACGGCGGTACGGCGGGCCCGGCGTCCGACCACCGCCAGCTGTGCCCGCCCGGCCGCCGACAGCAGGACCTGGCCCGCGCTGCCCATCTCCACGTGTTCGACCACCCGCACTTCCGGGAAGCGGGCCCGCCAGGGTGCGAGGGCCTCGCCGAGCGCCTTCGTCTCGTACGGCTCCAGGCCCCCGGCGTCGTCGAGGAGCCGGAGCGAACCCGGGCTGTAGGCGAACGCGGGCGGCAGCGTCCAGGCCCGCACCGCGCGCAGGGTGGCACCGCGGGCGGCGGCCGTCTCGAAGGCGAACCGCAGCACGTCGGCGCTGTCGTCCGGTCCGCCCTCCTGCCCGACGACGATCTCGCGGCCGCCGGCCTCGGCGGCGGCCTGGTCCCCGGCCCGTACGAGGACCACGGGCCGGACCGCCTCGGCGATCACCTGCTGTCCGACGGAGCCCAGCAGGAAGCCCACGACGGCGCCGTGCCCGCGCGAGCCCAGCGCCAGCAGCTCGGCGTCCGCCGCGGCGGCGACGAGGGACTCGGCCGCGTCGCCCTCCGGTACGTCGGCGGTCACCTCCAGGTCGGGGTGCCGCTCGGCGAGGGTGCGCACGGCACCGGCCACCGCGTCCCGCACCCACCGCTCCTGCGTGTCGCGCTCGGCCACGTCCGGCGCCGCGTCCTGCTGGAACCGCCAGGCGTGCACCACCCGCAGCGCCAGCCGCCTGCGGACGGCCTCCCGCGCCGCCCAGGCGAGCGCGGCCAGGCTCTCGTCCGTTCCGTCGACGCCTGCCGTGATGGGGCGCGTCATGCGCGTCGCCTCCCTGTGTCGCGTGTCGTCCGTGGGCCCCCAGTCTTCCCCACGGCCCTCCCGGCACGCCCGCCTTTCATGATCGCGGGCGGCCCGGGCCGCCGCATACCCGAGCGAAGCCGGGCGATCGAACATACGATGGCGGAAGTCGGCCCGGCGGCGACGCAGGCGCCGTGCCGCACATCCGACCACTCGGGGTGGGAGACGTATGGCACAGGCCGCCGAGGCAGCGCGGACCGTCATCTTGACCGTGGACGACGACCCGGGGGTCTCCCGTGCCGTCGCCCGGGACCTCAGACGGCGCTACGGCGAGTCGTACCGGATCGTGCGCGCGGAGTCGGGAGAGTCCGCGCTGGACGCGCTGCGCGAGCTGAAGCTGCGCGGCGACCTCGTGGCGGTGATCCTGGCCGACTACCGCATGCCGCAGATGAACGGCATCGAGTTCCTGGAACAGGCCCTGGACGTGTATCCGGGGGCGCGCCGGGTGCTGCTGACCGCGTACGCGGACACCAGCGCGGCGATCGACGCGATCAACGTGGTCGACCTCGACCACTATCTGCTCAAGCCCTGGGACCCGCCGGAGGAGAAGCTCTACCCGGTCCTGGACGACCTGCTGGTCGCCTGGCGGGCCAGCGACTACCGGTCGGTGGCGATCACGAAGGTCGTGGGGCACCGCTGGTCGGCGCGTTCGTCGGACGTACGGGAGTTCCTGGCCCGCAACCAGGTGCCCTACCGCTGGTACTCGGCCGACGAGCCGGAGGGGAAGCGGCTGCTCGAAGCGGCCGGGCAGGACGGACAGCGGCTGCCGCTGGTCGTCACCCCGGACGGCACCCCGCTGGTCGAGCCGGAGGCGCCGGAGCTGGCCGCCCGGGTGGGGCTGGCCACCACCCCGACCGCCGACTTCTACGACCTCGTCGTCATCGGCGGCGGCCCGGCCGGGCTCGGCGCGGCCGTGTACGGGGCCTCCGAGGGGCTGCGGACCGTGCTGGTGGAGCGCGAGGCCACCGGCGGGCAGGCCGGGCAGAGCTCCCGGATCGAGAACTACCTGGGATTCCCGGACGGGGTGTCGGGCGCGCAGCTCACCGACCGGGCCCGGCGGCAGGCAGCCAAGTTCGGTGCCGAGATCCTCACCGCGCGCGAGGTGACGGGCCTGGAGATCAACGGCGCGGCCCGGATCGTACGGTTCTCGGACGGCTCCGCGATCGCCGCGCACAGCGTGATCCTGGCGACGGGCGTCTCCTACCGGCAGCTGCCCGCGCCCGGCGTGACCGACCTCACCGGCTGCGGGGTGTTCTACGGGTCGGCGCTGACCGAGGCGGCCTCCTGCCAGGGACACGACGTGTACATCGTGGGTGGCGCCAACTCCGCCGGGCAGGCCGCGATGTACCTGTCCCGGGGCGCCAAGTCGGTGACGCTGCTGGTGCGCGGGCCGTCGCTGGAGGCGTCGATGTCGTACTACCTGATCCAGCAGATCGAGGAGGCGGCCAACATCTCCGTGCGCACCGGCACGGTCGTGGAGTGCGCGCACGGCTCCGAGCACCTGGAGCAGCTGACCCTGCGCGACTCGGCGAGCGGGCAGAGCGAACTCGTCGACGCGCAGTGGATGTTCGTGTTCATCGGCGCGGCCCCGCTGACCGACTGGCTGGACGGCACGGTGCTGCGCGACGAGCGCGGGTTCATCCTGGCCGGACCCGACCTGACACCCGACGGGCGGCCGCCCGCGGGCTGGGAGCTGGACCGGCCGCCGTACCACCTGGAGACCAGTGTCCCCGGCGTGTTCGTGGCGGGCGACGCCCGCGCCGAGTCCGCGAAACGCGTCGCGTCCGCCGTCGGAGAGGGAGCCATGGCCGTGATGCTCGTCCACCGGTATCTGGAGCAGTCGTGAGCGGGCGGCGGGTGGAGTGCCGCCCGCAGGAGATCGGATCGCTGTTCCTGTTCGAGAAGCTCACCCCGGAGCAGCTCGGCAGACTGTGCCACGAGGGGCGGGTGGAGCAGTACGAACCGGGGCCGGTGTACACCGAGGGAGAGCCCGCCACCTGCTTCTATGTGATGGTCGAGGGCACGGTCGTGCTGTTGCGCCGGGTCGGCGACGACGATGTCGAGGTCGGCCGGACCTCGCAGCGCGGGGTGTACGCGGGGGCGATGCAGGCCTATATCGGCGACGACCGGGTGCGGCAGGTCTACACGAACTCGATGCGGGTCACGGAGCCGACGCGGTTCTTCGTACTGCCCGCGGACACGTTCGCGGGCATCATGCAGGAGTGGTTCCCGATGGCGGTCCATCTGCTGGAGGGGCTGTTCTTCGGTTCGAAGAGCCAGCAGCGGCTCATCGGCCAGCGCGAACGGCTGCTGGCGCTGGGCTCGTTGTCCGCCGGGCTCACGCACGAGCTCAACAACCCGGCCGCGGCGGCCGTGCGGGCCACGGCGACGCTGCGCGAGCGGGTGGCGAAGATGCGGCACAAGCTGAGTGTGATCTCGGCGGGCCCGTATCCGCGCGAAGCCCTCGTCAGCCTCATCGAGATCCAGGAGCGGACGGCCGAACTGGTCGCCAAGGCCCCCACGTTGAGCCCGCTGGAGGCCTCGGACCGGGAGGACGCCGTCACCGACTGGCTCGACGACCACGACATCCCGGACGGCTGGCGGCTCGCGCCCGCCTTCGTCCAGGCCGGTCTGCACGTCGACTGGCTGGACCAGGTCGCCGCGGCGGTGGACGAGGAGATCCTGCCCGGGGCGGTGGGATGGCTCAACTACACGGTCGAGACCGAGCTGTTGATGGACGAGATCGAGGACTCCACCACCCGCGTCTCGAACCTGGTCAACGCCGCCAAGCAGTACTCGCAGCTCGACCGCGCCCCCTTCCAGGTCGCCGACGTGCACGAACTCCTGGACAGCACGCTGCTGATGCTCTCCGGGAAGATCGGCCAGAAGATCAAGGTCGTGAAGGAGTACGACCGTTCGCTGCCCCGCGTCCCGGCCTACCCGGCGGAGCTCAACCAGGTGTGGACCAACCTGATCGACAACGCGGTCTCCGCCATCGCCGACGCGGGCGGGGAGGGGACGCTGACGGTGAGCACCGCGCGGGAGAACGACCAGCTGGTGGTGGTGTTCCGGGACACGGGCGGCGGGATTCCGCCGGAGATCCGCGGCCGGATCTTCGACCCGTTCTTCACCACCAAGCCGGTGGGCCAGGGCACCGGTCTCGGCCTGGACATCTCCTGGCGGATCGTCGTCAACAAGCACCACGGCAGCATCGAGGTCGAGTCCGTGCCGGGTGACACCCGGTTCCGGATCCTGCTGCCGCTCACCGGGGCAGAGTCCGAGACCACTTCCGAGGAGGCGTTGTGAGCAACGTGGACGGCATCGACCCGAGCGTCCCGCCGAGCGGCGAGGGCTGCGTGGACTGCGACGCGGTCGGCGGCTGGTGGTTCCATCTGCGGCGGTGCACGCAGTGCGGGCACGTCGGCTGCTGCGACTCCTCCCCCGCCCAGCACGCCACCGCCCACTTCAAGGCGTCCGGGCATCCGCTGGTGCGCAGTTTCGAACCGGGCGAGGACTGGTTCTGGAACTACGAGACGAGCGAACTGTACGAGTCGGGGCCTGATCTCACGCCGCCCGAGCACCACCCGCTGGACCAGCCCGCACCGGGACCGGCGGGGCGCGTACCGGCGAACTGGTCGCAGTCGCTGCACTGAGCCTGCCGTCGCGCGGCCGCGGCACTGTCGGTCGCGGCCGGGGCGCTGTCGGTGATCCGTGCCAGGATGGGGGCGTGCCGCAACCCGTCTTCACCACCGCTCTCGTCGGCCGGGAGGCGGAACTCGCCCGCCTCGCCGGTGTGCTGGAGCTCGCCCGCGCCGGCGAGTCCCGTGCCGTGCTCCTCGCCGGGGACGCCGGGGTCGGCAAGACCCGGCTCCTGGACGAGGCCGCCGCGCGGGCGGCCGAGTCCGGTACGACCGTGCTCACCGGCCACTGCGTCGATCTGGGGGACGTCGGGCTGCCGTATCTGCCGTTCACCGAGATCCTGGCGGCGGTCGCCGCCGACGAGCGGTTCGCGCCGGTCCTGGCCGCCCATCACGCCGTGGACCGGCTGCTCGGCGCGGGGCCGGACGCCGCCGGGGACGCGGGCGGGCGGCTGCGGCTGTTCGAGGCGGTCGCGTCGCTGCTGGCCGACCTGGCCAGGACCGCGCCCCTGCTGCTGGTGCTGGAGGATCTGCACTGGGCCGACCAGTCCTCCCGGGACCTGCTGCGCTTCCTGCTCAGCCGTGGTTTCCTCGCCCGCCCGGTGGGCGGCGCGCCCGCCCACCGGCTCACCGTGTTCGGCTCGTACCGCGCCGACGACCTGCACCGCCGCCACCCGCTGCGTCCCCTGCTGGCCGAACTGGTGCGGCTGCCCGCCGTCGAGCGCCTGGAGCTGCGGCCGCTGACCGACGGGGAGGTCGCCCGGCTGGTGCGCGCCCGGCAGGACCGTCCGCTGCCGGAGGCGACCGTCCGCGGCATCGTGGAGCGGGCCGAGGGCAACGCCTTCTACGCGGAGGAACTGCTCGCCGCCACCGACGCGCGGGTGGGCGGGGTGCCCAGCGGCCTGGCCGACCTCCTGCTCATTCGGGTCGAGCAACTGTCCGAGACCGCCCAGTCGATGCTGCGGACGGCCGCCGTCGCCGGGCGCCGGGTCGAGCACGACCTGCTGAGCCAGGCGGTCGGGCTGCCCGAGGACGAGCTGGAGTCGGCGCTGCGCGAGGCCGTCGGGCATCAGCTCCTGGTGACCGACAGCCGCAACACGTACGCCTTCCGGCACGCGCTGGCCCGCGAGGCGGTCTACGCCGATCTGCTGCCCGGTGAACGGGCGCGGCTGCACGGGGCGTTCGCGCGCCTGCTGGCCGGACGGGGAAACGCGGCCGAGACGGCCGCGGAGCGTGCCCACCACTACCGCGAGAGCCACGACCTGGCCGAGGCCCTCGCCGCCTCGCTGGAGGCCGCCGGGCACGCCCAGCGGGTCGGCGCGCCCGCGGAGGAGCTGCGGCACCTGGAGACGGCCCTGGACCTCTGGCCCGCGGTGGACGCGGCGGCGCTGCCCACGGGCGAGGGGACGGACCGGATCACGCTCATGCTGCGTGCCTCGGTGGCGGCGGCGCACACGGGCGAGGGCCATCGCGCGGTCGCGCTCACCCGGGCCGCGCTGGCCGGCGTCGGACACGACGCGGACTCCGAACTCGCCGCCCGGGTCCGCTACACCCTCGCCGGGAACCTGCTGGGCGTCGACCACGGCGCGGCCTTCGCGCACAGCGGCGAGGCGCTGGCGCTCATACCGGCCGATCCTCCGTCGCCGACCTGGGTGTGGGCGGCGGCCACGCACGTCCTGGCGGCACGTCAGCTCGGCGACGACGAGACCGCGTTGCGCGTCGCCCGGCAGGCGCTGCCGGTGGCGCGCGAGTTGCGGGTGACCGACGCGCAGGCCGACCTGCTGATCTCGCTGGCGGGGCTGGAGGGCTGCACCCGGCGCACCCCGCAGGGCCGTGAGCGGCTGAAGGAGGCCCGCGAACTGGCCCGCCGTTCGGGCAACACGACGGTCGAGATGCGTGCACTGTTCCATCTGGCCATCGGCTGCTTCGAGTCGGGCGAGTTCCAGGAGTGTCTGCCCTGGCTGGCGGATGGCCTGGACCGGGCCCGCCGCACAGGGTTGCAGGCCGCGCCGTATCCGCTGGAGATGCGCTATCTCCAGCTGCTGGCGATGTACACCCTGGGGCAGTGGGACGCGTGTCTGGGCGCGGCGGCGGACGCGGCCGAGGCGCTGCCCCCGTCGGGCGGGTTCGCGCTGGGGCCCGCGTGGTACGTCGGTGTCGCACGCGGCGACCGGTCGGCCGCCGAGCAGGCTCGGAAGCTGCTGCGGCAGCCCTTCGACTGGCTCGCCACGCTCGTCGCGGGCATCGTGCTGACGGACGACGCCGCGCTGCGCGGGGACCCGCAGGAAGCCGTGGAGCGGGCGCGCACCTCGGTATCGGCGCTGTCCGAAGGGGGACGGCTGCCGGACGCCGCGGTCCGGCTGGTGGCGCTCGCGCTGTCCGCGGTCGCCGACCGGGCCGCGGAGCTGCGCCGGTCGGGTCGCACGGGCCAGGCGGGCCAGCCGGGCCAGGAAGGCGAGCTGGACCGCTGGACGGACACCGCGACGCAACTGGTCGAACTGGCCCGGGAGACGGCCGCGCAAGGAAAGCCCGCCGCACCGCAGGGTCCCGAGGGGCAGGCGTGGCTGGCCCGCGCGGAGGCGGAGTGGACCCGGGCCGTGTCCGGACCGGATCCGGTGATCTGGGAAAGGACGGTGGTCGCGTTCGACTACGGCGACGTGTACGAGCGGGCGCGCTGCCGGCTGCGGTTCGCCGAGGCGCTGCTGGTCGCCGACCGCCGGGAGGAGGCCGCCGCGCAGGCGCGGGCGGTACGCGAGTGCGCCGACCTGCTCGGTGCCGCGCCGCTGCGGGAGCAGGTGGACGCCCTGGTCCGGCGCGGGCGGCTGGCGGACACCCGGCCGTCCGACGACCGCGTCTCCCCCCTGACCGCGCGCGAGCAGGACGTGCTGCGGCTGCTCGCGCTGGGCCGCAGCAACCGTCTGATCGGCGAGGAGCTCTTCATCACCGGCAAGACGGCCAGCGTCCATGTCTCCAACATCCTGGCCAAGCTGGGCGCCGCCAGCCGTACGGAGGCGGTGGCGATCGCCTACCGGGAGGGGCTGATCCCCCGGCAGGCGAACGCGTCCGGCTGATCGCCCGGGAACCGCACGCGCGTCCGGCCGGTCCCGGCTCCTGGCGAGGCGGCACGGCCGCGGGTCCGGGTGCCCCGCCCGGGGCGGAGCACCCGGTCCGGCCTCGCGTCAGTTGCGCGCGGCCGGGGTGTTGGCGGCGGTGACGTTGACGGCGGCCCAGGACCGGTCCACCGCCTTGTACTCCGCGCTGTCCGCCCCGTAGAGGTCCTTCGCCGCCTTCAGCGTCGCGACGCGCGCGTCGTGGAAGTCGGTCGTGGAGACCATGTAGCGGGTCAGTGCCCGGTAGTAGATCGCCGTGGCCTTGGTGCGGCCGATGCCGGTGACCGGCAGACCGTCGTAGGTCGGCGAGTCGTAGGTGACACCGCCGATCGTCTTCTTGCCGCTCCCCTCGGCGAGGAGGTAGTACGCGTGCGAGGAGACGCCGGAGCCGGCGTGGACCTCGGTGTCGTACACCGCCGGCGACCAGTAGTCGATCGTGCGTTCCATCGTGTCGAGCGAGGGCTTGTCCAGGCGGCGCAGGAACTTCTGGGACAGACCCAGCTTCTCGCCGATGAGGTAGTTCGGCGGGTTGTTCGCGTTGTTCGCGCTGAACTCGACGTTGGAGCCGAAGACGTCGGCGAGCGACTCGTTGAGCGAGCCGGGCTCGCCGTACTGGTTGCCCAGGTTGTCGTACCGGGTGGGCTCCAGGCCGGCGGTGGCGTCCACGACGCCATGGGTGAGCTCGTGGCCGGTGACGTCGAGGACGACGAGCGGCTTCTTGATGACGGACCCGTCGCCGTCCCCGTACAGCATGCAGTCGCAGTACGGGTCCCAGAACGCGTTGCCCACCTTGTTGCCGAAGTGGACCATGGCGCGGGCGCCCTTGCTGTTGTTCTCGATGCCCTTGCGACCGAAGGTCTTCTTGTAGAAGTCCAGGGTCTTGGTGATGCCGTACTGGGCGTCGACGGCGGCGGTGGTACGGCTGGAGACGGCGCCGTTGCCCCACGAGTCGTTCGTGGTGGTGAACTGCTTGCCCTGCCCGAAGACCTCCAGTTCCGCGCCCTTGGCGTCGCGCGTCTCGGTGCCCCAGCGGGAGGGGTCCTTCAGCACGTACGTGGTGGCGGCGGTCCGGGTGGTGACCAGCGGGACCTTGCCGACGAAGAGCGAGGTGCCGGTGCCGAAGGCGGTCGCCGGGTAGCGGCCCGCGGTCACCGCGGCGGACGACACCGCGGAGGCCGACGAGCCGGCGATCGAGGAGCCGACGATCGAGGAGGCGGACCGCGGGGCGGTGCCGACGGCCGGGGAGATCGTCTCGCCGCGCCGGCGCAGGGTGTCCAGCAGCCGGGGCGACAGGAACTCGTCCTGGTCGGGGGCGTTGCTGCGCACCGAGCCGGTGACGGCGTCGATGACGACCGTACGGGAGCCGCCGCTCTCGGTGGTGTCGCTGTCGCTCACCCGCACCTGGTAGGCGAGGGCGGAGGAGCCGTCGCGGGCGTCGACCACGAGCCGGGCGCCGCCCGCGTCGCCCTTGGCGACGGCGGCGGCCTTCTGCTCGGCCTGTCGCGCGGTGAGCCTGGCCGTGGCGACGGTCTTGACCGTGTGGTCGGCGGCGCGGGTGACACCCGCGTACGTCAGGTTCCGGGTGAGGTGGACGACCATGTCGCCACCGAGGACCGGCATCCCCCGGTGGGTGCGGATGAACCGGACGTGGCGTGCGCCCTCCGGGTCGATCAGCACGTCCCGGGCGTGCAGTTCGTCGCCGGGCGCGAGGCCGGTCGCCGAGGCGTGGGCGAAGGCGACGGCCACGGCCGCCCCCACCACGGACGCGGGCGAGGTCGAGGCGGTGCCCGCGCCCGTCCCCGTGGCCGGGGCCGCGAGGGCCGTGCCCGCCAGTCCGGTGGCGGTCGTCGTCACGGCGACGGCCACCGCCAGGCTGCGTATATGGGGTCTGCGCACTGCTGAGGGTTCCTTAGTTCGCAGACGGCCGGGAGCACCGACCGCCCTGACGCATGGCGGTGTCGAACGCCATGGGGGCCGGGAGAGCCCCAGAGTGGAACCCTTATGGATCAGTCATGTCCATGTAAAGAGCGAATGGTCTTTTTAGCTGCTTTTCATGGCATTACTTTGCAAATCCATCCCGCTCAGTGATCGGTGAGCGACCAACTGTGCGTCGAACGAGGAGATATGACGAGACGCGAGAAGGTTGCCCTCGCACGGGTGTGACACATCTCGCATTGACGTCCGCTCGTGACACTCGCTTCCCCATCGACCGACGACGGACGAGGAACCGCATGGTCACAACGACGGCCCGAAGAGGTACGGCACTGGCGACGACAGTCCTGCTGTCGCTCCTGGCGGCACCGGCGCACGCGACACCCCGGGGAGCGAGCCCCACCGCGGCCCCGGCCACGACCACCCGCCCCCTGCTGCCCGAACCCGATCTCACGGGGCTGCGCGGAGTCCTGCGCACGGCGCAGCAGCAGGGCGCGCCGGGCGCCATGGCCAGGATCGACGACCACGGCACGGTCCGGTGGTCGGCCGTCGGGGTGGCCGACCGGACCACTGGACGGCTCCTGGCCGACACCGACCGCTTCCGGGTCGGCAGCATCACCAAGACGTTCTCCGCCGTCGTCCTGCTCCAACTGGTCGACGAGGGGCGGCTGAAACTGGACGACCCGGTCGACCGCCATCTGCCGGGCCTGCTGCCCGACGCCCGGATCACGGTGCGCCAGGTGCTCAGCCACCGCAGCGGTCTGTACGACTACACGAACGACATGTTCGCCGACTCGGTCCAGGGCTTCGAAGCGGTCCGCACCAAGGTCTTCACCTACCGCCGGCTGGTGGCCCTGTCGCTGCGGCACGCGCCCACCAACGCGCCCGGCGCCGCCTACTCCTACTCCAACACCAACTTCGTCGTAGCCGGTCTGCTGATCGAGAAGCTCACAGGCCGGCCGGTCGGCACCGAGTACCGGGAGCGGATCATCGATCCGCTGAAACTGCGCGACACCTTCTACGTCCATCCCGACACCGGGATCCCCGGCCGCCACGCCCACGGCTATCTGACCCCCGACAAGGCCGGCGCCCCGCTGGTCGACGCCACCGAGCAGACGGCGTCGTGGGCGCAGAGCGCGGGCGCGATCATCTCCAGCACCCGGGACCTCGGCACCTTCTACGCGGCGCTGCTGCGCGGCCGGCTGACCTCGGCCGCGCGACTGGCCGAGATGAAGCGATGGACCGTGGTCAACCCCACCCAGGGGTACGGGCTCGGACTGCGGCGGCGCGACCTGTCCTGCGGGGTGTCCGTGTACGGGCACACGGGTGCCGTGCAGGGCTACTACAGCTACGCGTTCACCACCGGGGACGGCGGCCGCAGCCTCACCGCGCTCGCCACGACCTCCAACAACGGCAAGGTGCTCAACACCATGCTGGGCACGCTGGAGTCCGCGTTCTGCGGTGTGCGCAACCGCGTGGGCGGCGCGGCCGGCGCGGCCGGGCGGGCCGCATCGGTGGAGCGGCACGAGGACATCGCCCCGGGGATCGAGCGGGACTGACCCCGGGCGCCGGGCGTCGGGCGCCGGGCGTCGGGCGTCGGGCGTCGGGCGTCGGGCGTCGGGCCAGGAACCCCCGGGGGTCGGGGCGCGTTGTCCGATCGAGGGCCCGGCAGGTCCGGCACCACGACACCAGGGCGGCAGGATGAGCGAGTTGGTCCCCGGCGGCAATGTGCCCCTCCCGGACGGCGCGCTGACCGTCCGGGTGCCCGGCCCGTTCGACGTGTCCGCGCTCGTCACCGACGACAGCGGCCGGGTCCGGGGCGACGGCGACTTCGTCTTCTACAACCAGCCGACCGCCCCGGGCGCCCGGCTCGGCGGTGACACCCTGCGCGTCGACCCGGCCTCGCTGCGGCCCGGCGCCACCCGGGTCACCGTGGTGGTCAGCCCCGCCGACCCCGGCACCTCCCTGGACCGGCTGCCCGCTCCCGTCCTGTACGTCACCGACCCGCAGGGCCGCGCGCTCGCCCGGTTCGCCCCGTCGCGGCCCCGACAGGAGACGGTCCTGCTGCTCGCGGAGATATACCGGCGCGGCACCGGCTGGAAGCTGCGCGCCGTCGGGCAGGGGTACGCGGACGGGCTGGCGGGCCTGGCTCGGGACTTCGGCGTGGACGTCACCGACGAGCCGCCCGGACCGTCCGCCGCGGCCCCCGCGCCACCGACGACCCGCCCGGCACCACCGTCCGCCCGCCCGGCACCACCGGCGGTCCGGCCGACGGCGTCCGCGGTCCGGCCCGCGCACGGCCGGGTCCCCGTCCCGGCGGGCGGCCCCGCGCAGGGGCACGTGCCCGCCCCCGATCCCGACGGCTTCCTGGACCTGGTCAACTCCGCCCGTGCCCGGGCCGGCTCCCCGCCCGTCGCCCTCGACGCCCGGCTGGCCGGTGCGGCGCGCGAGCACGCCGCGGCCATGGCCGCGGCCCGCCGCCTCGGCGTCGAGGGACGGGACGGCGTCTCCGTCCACCAGCGCGTCACCGCCGCCGGATACGCCTATCTCACCGTCGGCGAGCATCTGGTGTCGGGACCGCGCACCCCGGCCGAGTTCGTCGCCTACTGCCTGGAATCCGACCAGCCCCGGCGCACCCTCCAGGACCCGGCGTTCACCCACGCGGGTGTGGCCCGGGTCCCGGCCGACGGTGACACCTACTGGACCGCGCTGTGGGCGACCCCGCTCACCGCCGACGGACTGGCCCGCGCCGAGGCCGAGGTCGTGGCCCTCACCAACACCGAGCGCGCCCGCGCGGGCCTGCGGCCCCTGTCCGCAGATCCGCTGCTGGCGACCGCCGCGCGGGCCCACAGCGCGGACATGGTGGCGCGCGCCTTCTACTCCCACACCTCGCCCGAGGGGATCCAGCCGTGGGACCGGGCCGCCGCGGCGGGCTCCACCCGGCGCTCGATCGGCGAGAACATCGCCTGCGGGCAGCGCTCCCCCGCCGAGGTGGTCGAGGGCTGGATGAACAGTCCGGGGCATCGGGCCAACATCCTCAAGCCCGACTTCACCCATATCGGGGTCGGCTTCGCGGGCGGCGGACCTGCGGGTACGTACTGGACCCAGCTCTTCGGCGCCTGAGAGGCAACCTCCCCGCCCGATCCGACGTCTTGATCCACAACAGACGACGGCCCCGGCCTCCAGTGCCGGGGCTGATTTCCGGCGCACTATACGCATCATGTATACGCGGCATGTATACACGACATGTATACACGACATGTATACGCACAGTGCATAGATGTCGTGCCGGACAGCGTCCCACCCCGTGGAAAGGCATCGATGTACGGCAAAGCACACGCCCCCGAGTACCAGGGCGCCCTCACCACCCTCTCCGTGAACTCCTCCCTGGTCGACGTGCTGGCCGCGGGCACCGAACAGCTCCGGGCCGCCGAACGGGCCGGACAGCGCGCCGAGGCCGCGCGTTCGGGCCTGGCGGTGGCGGAGGCGCACCGGCGACTGGGGCAGGTGCGGGAGGCGGACCTGGCCTGGAAGGCGAGTTACCGCGCGGCCCGGGACGCGGGCGACGTCGCGGCGATGGCCTGGGCGCTGTGGAGCGGCGGCACGCTGGCCCGCCAGCGCGGCGCGCTCCCCCTGGCCCGGCGTCTGCTGGAGCTCGCGGCCGAACTCGGTGAGCGCGGCGGCGACGTCGTGGCCCGCGGCTACTCGCTGGCGGGCCTGGCCGAGACCGGCCGCATCCAGGGCGACTACGAGGCCGTCGGACGGCTGCACGAACAGCTCCTCGCCGAGGCCCGGCGGCGCGGCGAGGCCCGGCACACGGTCTGGGCCCTGGAGGGCATCGCCCAGATGCATCGCAACTCGGGCGCCCACGACAGCGCGTACGCCCTGTTCGAGGAGGCGGCGGAGATAGCGGAGCGCGCGGAGGACCGGCGCGGGCACGCCTGGGCGCTGCGCGGGCTCGCCGACGTCGTCTCGGTGCGCGACGGCGACACCGGGCGGGCACTGGCCCTGCTGGCCGAGGCGGAGACGACCTGCCGGGCCATGAACCTGTCGAGCGCGCTCGCCTACAACCACAAGATGCAGGGCAACGTCCTCTACCGTGCCGGGCGTTGGGCGGAGGCCCGGGAGCGTTACGAGCTGGCGCTGGACGAGTTCCGCGCCATGGGCGAACCGCGCGGCGAGGCGCTGGCCCGGCTCGGTCTGGCCAAGTCCCTTGCCCGGCTGGGCCGCGACCGCGCGGAGACCGCGACCGAACTGGCCGAGCTGGCCCGGACCCTGGAGCGGATCGGACTGCGGCACGCCCGGCAGATGGTGACACGGGCGCAGGAGGAGCTGGGCGTCGACGCGGGCCCCCGCACGGACACCGGCCCCGGCCCGGAAGCAGGCGTCGGCGTCGGCACCGGCACCGGCACCGGCACCGGCGAGGGGACCGCGCGATGACGACGCTGCCCGCAGCCCAGGATCCACCAAGGCCCGGCAGCGGTCGAGGACATGG
>NZ_VJZD01000449.1 GCF_009377175.1 Streptomyces adustus | reverse complement strand
CCATCGCCCGCCCGCCGCCCGCCACCACCGCGGCCGTGGTGGCCGCCCTCAGCACCTCCAGCGCCCGCGCCCTGAGCGCCAGCCGATCCTCCAGCCGCTCGGGCGGCGCCGGGAGGTCGGCGAGGTCGTAGGCCAGGCGCCGCACCTCGTCGAGCCGGCCGCGCAGCGGGCCGGCGACGTCGTCCTCCAGCAGATCCAGCGCGGCCCGCGCGACCCCGAACACCGCCGGTGACGCGTTCGACGCCTTGACCCGGTCCGCCGCGGCCCACCGGTCGTAGGGCGTGCGCAGCGCCACCGCGTCCTCGGCCAACCACAGCCCGTCCAGCTCCAGCGACACCGTGCGGGCGGCGGTCAGCGCCGCGAGACGCATCGGCCGCGACGCCCGCAGCCCCGGCTGCTCCCGTGCCTCGGTGAAGGCGAACAGCGCCTCGCCGGCCTCGGTGACTCCGGCCAGCAGCAGTACGTCGTTCAGGCCCCACCCGGTGTACCAGGGCACCGTTCCGTCGAACCGCCACCCACCCCGTTCCCGGGTGACCCGCACGGGCGTGCGCGGAAACGCGCGCAGGTGCGCGTATGCCACCCCGGACAGCAGCTCCCCGCGCGCCAGCGGACCCAACAGGCGTTCGCGCACCGGCAGTTCGCTCTTGGCCAGGGTCAGCACCGGTGTGTGGTGCTGGGTCTGCACGAACCACGTCGAACAGCACGCCCCGGCCAGGATCTCCGCCGTCTCCCGGGCCACCGCGCCGGGCGCCGACGAGCCGCCGTACTCCGTCGGAGCGCTCATCCCGAGCAGTCCCGACCGCTTGACCGCCTCGATGTGACTCGCGGGCACGCCCTCCTGGTCGACGCGCTCGGCCTGCGGGGCGAGGACGTCGTCCGCGAGGAGACGGGCGCGGGCGACGAGCGGATGCGATGCGACGGTCATGCGGAGATTCTTCCGGTGTCCCGGCGCGGGATGTCGATCCGGCGGCCCGCCGTTCGTGTAGGAGGTGGGGAAACGCCCGGACCGACCCACGACGCCAAGGAGTCCGTCATGAAGTACTACCTGCTCAGCGTGATCACACCGACCGACGGAGAGCCGCCCTCGCCGGAGGGGATGGCGCGGATCCAGCGCAACCTGGAGACCTTCCACCAGGAGCTGCGCGAGGCGGACGCCTGGGTCTTCGCGGGCGGACTGCACGGCACGGAGACCGCCACCGTCCTGCGCCCCCGGGGTGACGAGGTCCTGGTCACCGACGGGCCGTACGCCGAGGGCAAGGAGTATCTGGGCGGCATCTGCCTGATCAAGGCCCCCGACCTGGACGCGGCCCTGCACTGGGGGCGGCGGGCGACCTGGGCCACCACGCTCCCGATCGAGGTGCGCCCGTTCATGGGCGAGGCCTGATGCCACCCGATGTCGAGGCGGTCTTCCGCGCGGAATACGGCCGCGCGGTCGCCGTCCTCGTCCGCTTCCTCGGTGACATCGATCTCGCGGAGGAGGCCGTCCAGGACGCCTTCACGACCGCCGTGCGCAGTTGGCCGGAGACCGGCGCGCCGCCGAGCCCCGCGGGCTGGATCATCACCACCGCGCGCAACCGGGCCGTCGACCGGCTGCGCCGCGAGTCCACCCGGGACGCCCGGCAGACCGAGGCCGTCCGGCTGTACGCCGCCGATCCGCCCGCCGAGGAGGGACCCGTGCGCGACGACCGGCTCCGGCTGATCTTCACCTGCTGCCATCCCGCGCTCGCTCCCCGGGCGCAGGTGGCCCTGACCCTGCGTCTGCTCGGCGGACTGACCACCGCGCAGATCGCCCGCGCCTTCCTCGTCCCCGAACCGACGATGGCCCAGCGTCTGGTCCGCGCCAAGGCCAAGATCCGCGACGCCCGGATCCCGTACCGCGTGCCTCGTGACGCGGACCTCCCGGACCGGCTCAAGGGCGTGCTGGCCGTGATCTACCTGATCTTCAACGAGGGGTACACCGGGGATCCCGGGCTGTGCGCCGAGGCCGTCCGTCTCGGCCGTCTCCTGGCGGAGCTGATGCCGGACGAGCCCGAGGTCGCCGGTCTGCTGGCGCTGATGCTGCTGATCGAGTCCCGCCGTCCGGCCCGGTTCGACACGGGCGGAGCCCTGGTCCCGCTGCCCGAGCAGGACCGCGCCCGCTGGGACGCCGGGCTGATCGCCGAGGGGCAGGACCTGGTCCGCCGCTGCCTGCGCCGCAACCGTCCCGGCCCCTACCAGGTCCAGGCCGCCGTCCAGGCCGTGCACAGCGACGCGCCGACGGCCGCGGCCACCGACTGGGGACAGATCCTGCGGCTCTACGACCAGCTCGCGATCCTCGCCCCCGGCCCGGTCGTCGCGCTGAACCGGGCCGTGGCCGTCGCCGAGGTCCGCGGCCCCGGATTCGCCCTGGACCTGCTGGACGGCCTCGGCCTCGACGGCTACCACGTCTTCCACGCGGTCCGTGCGGACCTGCTGCGCCGCCTGGGCCGGACCGGCGAGGCGGTTCAGGCGTACGAGGCGGCGATCGCGCTCACCGACAGCGCGGCCGAGCGAGCCCACCTGGAACGCAGGCGCGGCGAGCTGGCGGACGCACGGCACCCCTGAGCCCCGGTCGACAAAGCCCGTCGACAAAGCCCGTCGACAAAACCGGTCGACAAAGCCGGTCGACAAAGCCGGTCGACCGGGCCGGCCGGCGGAGCCGGTCAACGGGGGCGGGCGATCGGGCCGGTCGGCCGGGTCGGTGATCAGGAGGCCCAGACCCCGTCCCGCATGAGATGCCGACCGGGCAGCTCGGGCACCCCGCGCCAGGCCTGCACCGCGCGCGGACGCACCCGGAAGTAGGCGTACACCGCACGGTCCGTGCGAGGGTCCCAGCCGGTCTTCGTCCGGAACGCGTCCGCCGCCGCCTCCGGCACGTCCGCCGCGCCGAACGTCTCCACGTCACCGTCCACGAGGACGACGTCCTCGGTGTCCCCGAACGCCAGCCGGGCCCGCCGGCCGTGGCGCAGATTGCGGCCGGTGGGGTTGGCCGGTCTGGTGGCCAGCCACAGCGCCTCGCCCTCCCAGACGAACCACAGGGCCACCAGACACGGCAGCCCGTCGGCGTCCGCGGTGGCGACCCAGACGTCCCGCTCCCGCTCCAGCCGGTCCCGCACGTCTTGCCTGCGCTGTTCGAGGGTGCGAGGCGTGCCGTTGATCGTCATGGTGGGGACGCTAACGGGCGCCGTCGCCGCCACGCCTCGGGCCGCAGGCGGAACGTGCCCCGGTCCGGGGACCTACGCCGGGCCGAAGGAGCCGGGCCCGACGAGCCTGGACGGGTGACTGGCGTGCACGGAGTTTTACGTATAACCTCACCCGCTAATCGCACGTACCGAAAGGCCCCGACTCCCCGATGAGACGCATCGCCCTGGTCACCCTCGTCGTCGACGACTACGACGAGGCGATCCGCTTCTACACGCAGGCGCTCGGCTTCGACCTCGTCGAGGACACCGAGCGCCCCGACGGCTCGCGGTGGGTCGTCGTGGAACCCGGATCGGCCGGCGCCGAAGGATCGGGCACCGCGCTGCTGCTCGCGCGGGCCAAGGACGACGCGCAGCGCGGCCGGGTCGGCGACCAGACGGGCGGGCG
>NZ_VJZD01000448.1 GCF_009377175.1 Streptomyces adustus | reverse complement strand
CCCTACACGGCGCTCGCCCCGCCGTCGACCGCCATCGCCGCCCCGGTGATGAACGACGCCCTCTCGCTGCACAGCCAGGCGGCCGCCTGCGCCACCTCCACGGGCGCGCAGATCCGCCGCTGCACGGACTCGGCCATGAAGACCTCCTCCAGCTCCGGCACGGCGGCCAGCACGCCGTCCATCATCTCCGTGCGCGTGGCTCCGACCACGAGCGCGTTGCAGCGCACGCCCGAGCGTCCGTACTCGAGCGCGGCCGCCCGGGTCAGCCCGATCACCGCATGCTTGGCCGCCACATAGGCGGCCGAGGCGCCGGTGGCCCTGGTGCCGGCGACGCTGGAGGTATTGACCACCGACCCGCCGCACGGGGAGCGCAGCATCACGGGTATCTGGTGGCGCAGGCAGTTCCACACCCCGCGCACGTTGACGTCGAGCGTCCTGTCGTAGGTCTCGTCGTCGGTCTCGTGCAGCGGCGTGCCGGCGGTGGCGTAGCCGGCGTTGTTGAACGCCGCGTCCAGCGTGCCGAAGGTGTCGACCGCGGCCCGCACGGCCTGGGCCACGTCCTGCGACGACGTCACGTCACCGGCAACCCCCAGCGCCCGGCCGCCGCCGTCGCGGATCTCCTCGACGAGCGCATCCAGCCGCTCCTTGCGCCGCGCCATCAGCACCACCGCGGCCCCCTCCTGCGCGAACAGCCGGGCGGCCGCCGCCCCGATCCCGCTGGACGCCCCGGTGATCATGGCCACCCTGCCGTCCAGCAGCGCCCGCTTCCCGTCCATGGCCGCATGCCCCCTCATCTGTCGTGTCCGCCGCGTTGGCCGCGCTGGCCGTGTCCGTCGTGCCCGTCGCGTCCGTCGTGTCCGTGGTGCCCGTCGTTGCGAAAGGCAGTTGTGCCCGCTCCCGCACGCCGCCCTACCCGGGCCACACCGTGCCCTCGGCCACCTGGGCGTCGAGGGTGTGCAGCAGTTCCTCGTCGACCGTGTGCAGCGAGTCGACCAGATGCTGCACCCCCGCCTCCCGCATCAGCTGCCGCTGGAAACTGTGCTCGAAGTGGCTCGGATGGCCGATGAACGCCATGCCCAGGCGCCGGGCCTCCTCCGCGACCCTGGCCACGTCGTCGACGACCAGCACCTGGTCGTAGCTGAGGCCGAAGTACTCGGTGGCGATCTCGTGCAGGCCCGGCCGCACGGCATCGGTGCAGATGTAGCCCGGGGCGTCGAACAGCTCGGCGTGCTCGCCGAGGAACCTCTCGAAGTGATCCCTGGCCAGGCCGCCGTAACAGACCGTCCGCAGCCCCGCCCGCCGCAGCCGCGCGACGAGTTCGAGGGCCCCCTCGGTCACCCGCACCGCATGCCCGGCCACATACCGGGCACGTTCCTCGAAATACGCCTCGAGCGCCTCCTCCCCGCTCATCGCGCCGCCCACGGACTCCGCGAGCAGCCGGCCCGCGACCGCACGCGGCTGGGAGAAGATGCTGCGCTCCAGCTCGAGCGTGCACGCGCGGCCGCGGCTCGCCAGGAACTGATGAATGACCGGACTGAAAGTGTCATTGAGCATGACACCGTCGATGTTCACCGCACCCAGACGCAGATGTGCCAGACCGTGCCCCATGTGAACCCCCCTGATCGTGACGCCGCATCGATGACGACGCCCCTGACACGCGACCTCAGCCGGCCGCCCTGGTCGTGCCCGAAGTGGTGCCCGTAGTGGTGCCTGTGATGGTGCCCGTGGTGGTGCCCGTGCCGTTGTACGCCGCCACCACCCGGGACGCCGCGACGTCCCGGCCTCAGCCGGCCGGGCCGCTCTGGTGGTGCCCGTGATGGTGCCGGTGGTGGTGCCCGTGCCGTTGTACGCCGCCACCACCCGGGGCGCCGCGGCGTCCCGGCCTCAGCCAGCCGCTCTGGTGGTGCCCGTGGTGGTGCCTGCAGTGGTGCCGGTGGTGGTGCCTGTGCCGTTGTGTGCCGCCCCCGCCGCTCCCGCCCGGGGCACTGTGGTGTCGCGGCCTCAGCCGGCCGCTCTGGTGGTGCCCGAAGTGGTGCCTGCAGTGGTGCCGGTGGTGGTGCCCGTGCCGTTGTGCGCCGCCCCCGCCGCCTCCGCCGCTTTCGCCCGGGGCGCTGCGGCGTCGCGGATGGCCGCCTGCACCCGGGCGGGATCGACCTGGGTGCGGGCGATGACGGCCGGCACGGCGATGCCGGGCAGGAGCAGCCGCCACATCCTCACCGCCCGCTGCGCGAGGTCCGCCCGCGCCTCACTGACGACGGCCGAGTACATCTGCATGCCGGTGCACGCCTCGACCACGAACTCGGCGAGCTCGGCAGGCTCGACACCGGCCTGCAGCTCCCCCCTGGCCGCGGCTGCCTCGAGGCACTCGGTCATGATCTGGCTCCACTCCTGGTACGGAGTGGCGTCCTTCACCCCGAACGCCCCCTGCTCCCCGGTCAGCCGCACACCCGCCCGCAGCAGCGGGTCGACCTGCAGCTGATACGCCCAGACCATCGTGATGTCCACCAGCCGCTGCAGCCCCTGCGACTTCAGCCACGGGATGATCGAAGCGGGCTGGGCGTTCATGACCGCACGGGCAAGATCCTCCTTCGACGCGAAGTGGAAATACAGCGCACCCGCCGTCAGCCCCGCCCTCTTCAGAATGCGGTTGATGCTCGCACCGGCGAAACCGGCCTCGTCGAAGACCTCCGCGGCCGCCCGGAGAATCGCCTCCCGGGTCTGGACAGCACGCTCCTGCTTCGGCTGCTGCTGAGCCACCCCACACCTCCCAAAGAAAAAGAACGTTCCTTACGTTACTAGCCTGCCCGGCCCCGCGCCAGTGCCAGCGGAACCCCGCCTTTTAGTTGTGCGGTTTATGAGCATATCTTGCCATTTATGGCAACGGACTTGACCAACGCTTGAGTATCAATTGACTTTCGCTTGGGCGCAAAACAAAAAGAGCAATCTTTATTTTCTTCGTCAGGAACGGCTGCCCAGACGCCCCCGGGTGCCACGCACCCGCCTCGGAAGGGAAACCCCTGCATGTCCATCACGGCTTCCGGCCCGGTGACACCCAGCTCCCTGGCCACGACGGTCCCCCGCGCTTACGTGCACAAGCAGGCGCAGTCCGAGGTCCTGCTCACCGGCTGGCAGCCCGCCGGCGACAACCGCCACCGCGTCAGCGCACGCTGGCCGCTCGGCCACCCCTTCTACACACCCGCAGACGGGCTGCACGACCCGCTGCTCATCGCCGAGACCGTCCGCCAGTGCGTGCCGCTGCTCAGCCACGCCGCCTACGGCGTGCCCTTCGGCCACCGCCAGGCCTGGAGCCGCTTCGGCTACCGCATCAACCCCGAAGCCCTGACCGCCACCAACACCGACGCCGCGGTCGAACTGCACATCACCTGCACCGACGTGGCACGCCGCGCCGGCCGCCTGACCTCACTGACCCTGCACGCCGAACTGCAGGTCGACGGGCACTACCTCGGCACCGCCCACACCACCTTCGCCAACCTCTCCCCCACCGTCTACCCCCGCCTGCGCGGCCCCTACGCCGACCTCACCGAAGCCACCCGACACGCCATCCCCCTCGCCCCGCCGATGCCGCCGGTCCAGGTCGCCCGCACCCACCACGCCGATG
>NZ_VJZD01000447.1 GCF_009377175.1 Streptomyces adustus | reverse complement strand
GCGCGGGGATGGTGGGGCGCTTACCCTGGTCGACGGCGGCAACGAGGATTTCGGCGGCACCGGTCCGGCTGGTGCCGCGGCTCTCGATTCGGTGTCCCGGCATTTCCGGGAACCAGCTTCCGTGGCGGCGGTAGACGCATCCGGCGGGGGTGCCGTTGACCGTGACGGGGTAGCGTCCGGATTCTTCACGGGCGCCAAGCTGGTAACGCTGCTGCTCGTTCTGCATTCTGTTTTCCCTTTTTCTCGGGTTTGGCTTTCGGTGTCGTTTGGCTGCCACGGCCTCCCGACAAAGAGAACTCTACCGAATCAAGGGCAGAATGCGGAGCTAAAAACGACAGTTCAGGGGACTTTTTTATTCTCGATTTTCCTCGCAAATAAGCTTCAGAATTCATTCTGGTCGGGGTAGTCGGGGCGTGGTGGGGCGCCGGTCGCCGCTGAAAATCGCGGAGCGATTTGATTGATGACCCGCGCGGAGCGCTCGGGTCATGCCGCTGCGCGGAGCGCGAGGCGAGGGCGCCACGGAGTGGCGGACTCCCCCGGGGCGGAGCCCCGGGGGGCGGCGGCCGGTGGCCCACCACGCCCCGCCCACCCCGACCAGAATGAAGGTCTTGTGCTGCGCCCTGCGCGCTTGTCGGGCTTGGCTGCGCCCAAGGGCTGTGCTGCGCCCTCGCGTGTGGCCAGGGAGGCGCTGAGGCGTTCCGCGGGGCGGGCTGTGACATGCGCTCAGAGCGGGGTGAGCAGACGGTGCGGGGCCGTAGAGTAAGAGGTGTCCCTTCGGGGGCTTTCGGTGGCCGGCGCCCTTGCCACCCGCGCTCGCGCGGACTGGGCGCCGGCCTCTTTGTGTTGTCGGGCGGACGCCGCGCGGATGCTGCCGGGGACAGGCTCTCAAGCGCGCCGCCGCCTCCGTCTCCGAGGACGTCCCTGCCCCTGCCGCTGCCTGACGGCCGGCGAGCGGGTACCAGTGCCCATTCCCTGCCCCTCACGGGCATGTGGGAGCCGGGTCTGTGCGCTGTTCACGGACGGGCTCTCTGCGAGTGCCGTGCCGCTCGCCCAGGCGGCGAGAGTGCGCACCATCTCCAGCACGACCTGCTGCCGGGCGGCAGACAGGAACGGCCAGACCACCCACGCAGGGGCCGAAAACACGACGATCAGGAGCAGGGGAAGCGTGCGTACGGAGGCGAGAAGCCACCTCGCTGCACCGAGAGGCGGAAAGGACGGCATGGAGAGGGGACCGCTTTCGAAGTCGAGAGCCGAAGCCGTCGGTCGCGCCCCGAGACCTCACAGGTCTATGAGTCACCGTGCCTGCCGAATTACACAATCCGTAACACTCGCTGGTGATGCTCGTCACACTCGAACGGCTTTTTTTTAAAGGCGCTCGGCGTCCTCGGCTTCATCTGGCCACACGAAGACACGCAGCGGTCAGCAACATCGTACCGGCCGCGACGGGTTGCTCAGTCCAATTCCTCTCCATGTGGGTCTTGTTGCCCCTACGTGGTGAGGCAGCGAGACTTCAAAGGGGCCTCATGCCGAAAGGGCTGGCCATGATCGCGCGCACCTACGTGGTCTGCTCCGCTGCCGCTCGCCGATTGCAGCCGCGACGGCGGCCCGCCGGGGAGAGCCTGACGGGCCGCCGTCGCAAGAGATCGGGTCAGCGTCGGCTGGCCCAAGTGACGAGCTGCTCAGCAAAGTCCTGACCGAGGACCTTGCAGGCTCCGCTCATCAGACCAAGGACGCCGGCGCCGACAAGTGCGCTTAGACCTCGGTGTCTTGCAGAGAAGCCACGGACCGCCGTCCAACATGACTTCCATCGGGTGGGCTGGCTCGACGGCAGGTCGGCCTGCCCCGTAGGCTCGGGGTTGGAACTGATGGTTCTGCTCCATTCACTGAAGTGCTCGCGTGCTTCTTGGTTCGGGTGCGAGACCCATCGGACTGCTGTGCGGCCCCCCGTTGGCCCGGGGGGCCGCAGTCGTGTCACCTCCAGGTGCGACCGGCATCAGACTGCTGCACGACCAGAACCCGTTGGCCCGGCTGCCTCTTCAGAAGACCGTCAACTCAGGTCTCCCTCGCGGCTGTTCTTGTCGCTTCGAAGAATCCTAAGGGGGCGCACTGACACCAAAATGTTGTAAAAAGATGTCGCGAGACATCAGTCAGAGAGGGAGGTGAACGCGCAGATGCCAGCTCGCCCCAAGATCCCGAACCCTGCAGATGGGCGACTCCAGAAGTTCGCGTACGACCTTCGTCTTCTCGGCGCAGACCAGGCGCCAGTCGCGTGGATTGCCCAGCACCCCGAGACCACGGTCTCCAGAGCTGCCCTGTATGCGGCGCTGTCCGGCACTCGCCTGCCGACGCATAAAACGGTGGGCACCCTGCTCCGCTGGTGGGCCGGAAACCCAATGGACGAAAGACCAGCGGAACCAGAACACCTACACGAGAAGCCTGGTTGGGCTTGGATCAATCGACTCCCCGTTGGTCACGAAGGCGCAGAACTCGCGGTTGAGTGGATGACGCGCTACGAACGCCTCGTCCGGGACATCCTCTTTGAACGGGACTACGAACCAAGGGCGCCGCGCGTCACCATCTCCGTTCCCCCCGAGCAACAGCGGTTCATCACCGAACTGAGCGCCCTGATTGGTGAGACCGGGCTGCAGGACGACCGATGGTTGTTGTTCGACACGCGAGTCTCACGGGTCGAGAGATATCTCGCGGGCGAGGCGATGCCGACGGACGAGATGTTCGAGTGGGTCGTGGACCGTTGCATGTCGTTCGCTCCGGCCCTGGACGACTACATGGAGCGGCTCGATCGCCTGGAACTGTCCCTCCGCATTGCCAGAGCAGCAAGAGTGCGGGACAGGCGTCACGCCCGCACCCGACGAGCTGAGCACGGATAAGCCGCGTCTTTCCGGAACCGATCAGGCTCAGAATGAGCGCGAGGGCCTGGTCGTAGTCGCGGTGCACCGGATCCGCTCCTCCGCTCACGCCCGGCGCAGGCACCCGGAAGGCACCTGGCCTCCGCGCACGATGCGCCACAGGCTCCCGCCGCCGCACTCGTGGTACTGCGACCAGGAGTTGCGGCCGACGGCGACGACACACGAGCGCACCCGCTCGCCCCGGTGCAGGTACCGCACGATCGGCGATCGCGTCGTCGCGACCGGTCCCTCGTTCCACGCCGGCATGCGCACGGCCACCTTCTGAACGGCCTGCCAGGTCGACGTGCACGGTGCGACGGCGGCAGCGGCGGCGGTGGTCGGCGGAGCAGCGGACAGGGCGGTCGCGAGGACGGCGGCGACGGCAGCCGTCGTGGTGAGCAGGCGTCGGGTCAGGTGCATACGCGGTCAACCCCGCTGCCCACTCGTACGGTCACGCTCCCCCGCACAAGATCACCCGCCAGAGGGTGGGCGGGCTGCTTGTCGGCCCGGCCCGCGCGCGGCCCCGCCGACGCGCGAGCAGACACCAGGGCGCCCCGATCCCCCGGCGGCGCGCTCACTCCGTCCCGCCCGTCCTCTTTCCCTTCTTTCTTCCTGGTCACGGGGGCGCGGGGGTGTGCAGAGGGGGATGTCAGGCTCCCGACCATGCCCGGAAAGGCGTGGTGACCTGCGGGTTTGTAGGTCGATCCGAAGGGGGGTGGGGACAGTTGTGGG
>NZ_VJZD01000446.1 GCF_009377175.1 Streptomyces adustus | reverse complement strand
GCCGTGCCCTGGCCCGTCGGCGAACGCGTCGGCGGCGGGCGGGGCGAGCATCGTGGCGAGCGTGGCGCCGAAGGCGGTGAGGGCTCTGCGGCGGGTGACGGGGACCATGTCGTTCCTCCCTGTGGGGCGGGTGCGAACCACAGGGAGTATGCGGCCGCCCGCACCCCGACAGGCCTGTGGGTGCGCGGAGTTGGCCGGACCGCCGCCGCTCGTTCACCCCTGCGCGCGGGCGCACGGCGAAGCCCGCCCCGGGTGGACGCGGGAGTGGTTCGCGTCCGGGTGGGGCGGGCTTCGCCGGGTGTCGGTCAGGGAGCGCGCAGGTCGACGAGTTCGGCCAGCGCGGCCCGGTGGGCGCCCGCCGTGCCGTACGCGATCGAGTCGGCCTTGGCCCGCTTGAGGTACAGGTGCACCGGATGCTCCCAGGTCATGCCGATGCCGGCGTGCAGCTGGAGCGCCTCCTCGGCGGCGTGCACGGCGACGGAGGCCGCGTACGCCTGGGCGACGGCGGCCGCCACGTCGGCGTCCTCGCCGGTGGCGAGGGCGTCGGCCGCGTTGCGGGCGGCGGCGCGCAGACCGACGGTCTCCAGCCACAGCCCGGCGAGCCGGTGCTTGAGGGCCTGGAACCCGCCGACGGGCCGGTTGAACTGCTTGCGTTCCTTGAGGTAGCGGACCGTCTCCGTCAACGTCCATTCGGCCAGGCCGAGTTGCTCGGAGGCGAGCAGTCCGGCACCGGCCCGCAGGGCGCGCCGGACGGCCGGTCCGGCGTCGCCGACGCGGCGGCCGGCGACGCCGTCGAGCCGGACGGTGGCGAGCGGGCGGGTGAGGTCGAAGGACACCTGCGGGGTGACGGTCACGGCGGCGGAGTCCACCGCGTACAGCCCGCCGTCGTCGGCGGGTACGAGCAGCAGGTCGGCTACGGCCGCGTCCGCGATGCCCGTCAACTCGCCGTGCAGGTGGCCGTTCTCCACCCGTACGGTGGCGAAGGCGGCGCCCGGGGCGGTGTGCAGTCCGACAGCCAGCGCGCCGATCGAGGTGGCGGTGGCCAGCTGTGCGAGCAGGTCGTCGGCGCCGCACTCCAGCAGCGCCTCGGTGGCGACCACGGCGCTGGTCAGGTACGGCACCGGCGCGACCGCCCGCCCGAGCTCCTCCAGAACGACGGCGGCCTCGCGGTGGGTGGCGCCCTGGCCGTCCAGTTCCTCCGGAACCAGCAGACCGGCCAGGCCCATCCCGTCCGTGAGCGTCTTCCACAGGGCGAGGTCGTGCGGGGTGTCCGACTCGGTGCGCGCGATCACCGCGGCCGGGTCGCAGCGGTCGGTCAGCAGGTCCCGCACCGCCGACCGCAGCGCCTCTTCCTCCTCCGAGTACAGCAGGTCGGGCGTGGTGCTCATCGGGCCAGGTCCTTCCAGGCGACGTCCTTGTCGGTGCGCGGCTCGGACGGCAGTCCCAGGACGCGCTCGGCGACGATGTTCAGCAGGACCTCGCTGGTCCCGCCCTCGATGCTGTTGCCCTTGGAGCGCAGGTAGCGGTAGCCGGCGTCACGGCCGGTGAAGTCCACCAGTTCCGGGCGGCGCATGGTCCAGTCGTCGTACAACAGGCCCTCTTCGCCGCGCAGTTCCACCTCAAGGCCGCTGATCTGCTGGTTGAGGCGGGCGAACGCGAGCTTCATGCCCGCGCCTTCGGGGCCGGGCTGGCCCGCGACGAGCTGCTGGCGCAGCCGTTCGCCGGTGAGACGGGTGACCTCGGCCTCCACCCAGAGCCCGAGCAGGCGCTGGTGCAGGTCGTGGGTGCGCAGTTCGGGGCGTTCGCGCCAGGTCTTCGAGACCGGGCCGATCATGCCGCCCTCGCGGGGCAGCCGCATCCCGCCGATCGCGACGCGCTCGTTGTTCAGGGTGGTCTGCGCGACCCGCCAGCCGTCGCCGACCTCGCCGAGCCGACGCGAGTCGGGGATGCGGACGTCGGTGAGGAACACCTCGTTGAACTCGGCCTCACCGGTGATCTGGCGCAGCGGCCGGACCTCGACGCCGGGGTCGGTCATGTCGCACAGGAAGTAGGTGATGCCCGCGTGCTTGGGCACGTCCGGGTCGGTGCGGGCGATGAGGATGGCCCAGCGGGCGAGGTGCGCGCTGGAGGTCCACACCTTCTGCCCGTTGACCACCCAGTCCCCGTCGCCCTCCCGGACCGCCCGGGTGCCCAGGGCCGCCAGGTCGGACCCGGCGCCGGGCTCGCTGAAGAGCTGGCACCAGACCTCCTCGCCCACCCACAGCGGGCGCAGGAAGCGCTGCTTCTGCTCGTCGGTCCCGTAGCGCAGGATCGTCGGCGCGGCCATGCCGAGGCCGATGCCGATGCGCCGCGGGTCGTTGTCGGGAGCGCCCGCGGCCTCCAGCTCGGCGTCCACGACGGCCTGGAGGGAGCGGGGGGCGCCGAGTCCGCCGAGGCCCACCGGGTAGTGCACCCAGGCCAGGCCCGCGTCGAACCGGGCCCTGAGGAAGTCCGTGCGGTCCGTCGTGGCGGGCGGGTACGCGGTCAGCAACCCCTGGGTGAGGCTGCGCAGTTCGGCTGCGTCGGTCATGCGGCGGCTCCGTTCTCCAGAGCGGGCAGCACGGCGACGCGGCCGGTGGTGACGCCGTCGGCGACCCGCTGGACGGCGGCCGCGGCCTCGCCCAGCGGGACGCGCTCGCTCACCAGCGGCTTGATCGCGCCCCGGGCGGCCAGCTCGGTGAGCTGTTCGTGGCAGTGCTGGACCAGCTTCGGGTTCTTGGTGTTGTACAGGCCCCAGTGCAGGCCGAGGATCGTGTAGTTCTTCACCAGGGCGTGGTTCAGCGCGGCGGACGGGATCGTGCCGCTCGCGAAGCCGACGACGACGATCCGGCCCTCGAAGGCGACGACCTTGGTGGACTGGGTGTAGGCGTCGCCGCCCACCGGGTCGAAGACCACGTCGGCGCCCCGGCCGCCGGTGGCCGCCTTGACGGCGGCGACGACGTCCTCGGCGCGCCGGTCGATCACGACGTCGCAGCCCAGTTCGCGGGCGACGGCCGCCTTGTCCGCTCCGCCGACGACCCCGATGACGGTGGCACCGGCGGCCTTGCCGAGCTGGACGGCCGCGCTGCCGACCCCGCCCGCGGCGGCGTGCACGAGCAGCGTCTCGCCGGCCTCCAGCCGGGCCCGGCGGTGCAGTGCGAACCAGCCCGTCTGGTAGCCGATGTGCAGCGCGGCGGCCTCGGCGTCGTCGAGCGACTCGGGGGCGGGCAGCAGGGCGGCGGTGTCGGCGACGGCGTACTCGGCGAAACCGCCGTACGGCAGGGCCGGGTTCGCGATCACCCGGCGTCCGTCCTCGGTCTCGCCGCAGATCTCCACGCCCGGCGTGAACGGCATCGGCGGCCGGACCTGGTACTGGCCGCGGCACATCAGCGCGTCCGGGAAGTTGATGTTCGCAGCGCGCACCTTCAGCAGGACCTGGCCGTCGCCGGGCGTGGGCCGCTCGACGTCCTGGAGCCGCATCACCTCACTCGGCTCGCCGTTCTCGTGCACCTGCCATGCCTGCATGCGAAGCCTCCACGGGACTGCGTCCTCGACCGGTCGATCGCATACTAAGCGGTCGCTTGCCGATCAGGGAACAGTCATGTCCGTCACGGACCCGGCCGTCGGGGCCGCGCCGGACCCGTCCCCGGCCCC
>NZ_VJZD01000445.1 GCF_009377175.1 Streptomyces adustus | reverse complement strand
GCCCGGATCGGTCGGGGGGCTCGGGACGGGGCGGCCCGGGTCGGGCCGGGTGCCGGGAGCGGTGTCGCGGGACGGGCGGCCGCGGCGCGGGATCGGGGCCGCTTCGCCGGGCAGGCGGCCGGCCTCCGCCAGGGCCCTGCGCAGCAGGAACTCGATCTGGGCGTTCGCCGAGCGCAGCTCGTCCCCGGCCCACCGGGCGAGCGCCTCGTACACCGACGGGTCGAGCCGCAGCAGCACCTGCTTGCGCTGCTGCGGCCGACGCTGGGGGGACGGGCCCCCTGAGGGATCCGTCACTGGTAGAGGGTCCCGGTGTTCAGGACCGGCTGCGGCGCCCGGTCCCCGCACAGCACGACCATCAGGTTCGACACCATCGCCGCCTTCCGCTCCTCGTCCAGCTCCACGATGTCCTGCTCGGCGATCCGGGCGAGGGCCGCCTCGACCATGCCCACCGCGCCGTCCACGATCTGCCGCCGTGCCGCGACGACCGCACCGGCCTGCTGTCGCTGGAGCATCGCGGAGGCGATCTCCGGAGCGTAGGCGAGATGCGTGAAGCGGGACTCGATGATCTGCACACCCGCCGCCGCCACGCGCGCGTGCAGCTCGACGGCGAGCTTCTCGGTGATTTCCTCGGCGTTCCCGCGCAGCGAGAGCCCGCCCTCGTCATGGGCGTCGTACGGGTACTCGATGGCGATGTGCCGCACGGCCGCCTCGGTCTGGGTGGAGACGAACTCCAGGTAGTTGTCCACCTCGAAGGTGGCCTGCGCGGTGTCCGCGACCTTCCAGACCACCACGGCCGCCAGCTCGATCGGGTTGCCGTAGGCGTCGTTGACCTTCAGGACGGCGGTCTCGTGGTTGCGTACCCGCGTCGAGATCTTGGTGCGCGAGGTGAAGGGGTTCACCCAGCGCAGTCCGTCCTCGCGGATCGTCCCGCGGTAGCGGCCGAACAGCTGGACCACCCGGGCCTCGCCCGGCGCCACCGTGTTCAGCCCGCACATGGCGAGGAACGCGCAGAGGCCGACCAGGACGCCGACGGCGATCAGCGCGGCCCGGGCGCCGCCCTCGCCCACCGACGATCCGACCGCGACCAGCGCGGCGGCCGCCCCCAGTCCGAGCAGCCCGAGCAGCAGCGCGAGACCGCCGCCGATGCTGTGCGCGGTGAACTCCCGTACCTGCGGCGCCGGCATCTGCGGCATGTCGGCGGTGGCCGACGGGTCGAGTGTGGACATGACTGGTCCCCCGTTTCCTGGACTTCCGCTAGCTTCTGCTTATCTAAGTGATATCACTTATCGCGCTCATGGCAACCCTTGAGCCCTTCCGAACGTCGGTTCCCTTGAGACGGGGTGCTGATTGTCACGTCCGCAAAAGGCCGGATCGGCAGCCCTTTGTCATAGAGAGCGGTGTTAGCTTTCTGAGCTGACCTGTCCCCCGGGCACTGGTGTGACAGCCGAGACGAAGCGGAGCGAGCGGACTCATGGGACGAGCGGACGAGAGACGGGCGCGGCAACGGGGCGGCCGCCGCGCTGCGCCCAGGGATCGCTCGCCGCAGGCGGCGCACGACGAGGGACCGGTCGTCGTCGGTCACGGCCGCGCGGCGGCCCGCAAGGGCGCCAAGCCCGCGAAGAAGAGCTTCATACGCAGGATGTTCACCTGGAAGAAGGTCCTCGGCACCTTCCTGGGCCTGTGCCTGCTCGGCATCGGCGGCTTCATCGCGCTCTACATGATGATCGACATCCCCGCGGGGAACGACGCCGCCAAGCAGGAGAGCAACGTCTACAAGTACAGCGACGGCTCCGTCATGACCCGTGACGGCGAGGTCAACCGGGAGGTCGTCGACCTCTCCCACGTGCCCAAGGAGGTCCAGCGGACCTTCGTCGCCGCCGAGAACAAGTCCTTCTACAAGGACTCCGGCGTCGACCTCAAGGGCACCGCGCGCGGTCTGCTCAACACGCTCTCCGGCAAGGGCGCGCAGGGCGGTTCGACGATCACCCAGCAGTACGTCAAGAACTACTACCTGACCCAGGACCAGACCGTCACCCGCAAGCTGAACGAGCTGGTCATCTCGCTGAAGCTGGACCGCGAGAAGTCCAAGGACTACATCCTCGCCGGCTACATCAACACCAGCTACTACGGCCGCAACGCCTACGGCATCCAGGCTGCCGCCCAGGCCTACTTCCGCGTCGACGCCGACAAGCTCAGCGTCGAGCAGGGCGCGTACCTCGCCGCGCTGCTCCAGGCGCCCAGCCAGTACGACTGGGAGGTCGCCAGCGACACCGGCAAGCGGCTCGTCACCGCGCGCTGGAACTACGTCCTCGACAACATGGTCGAGGAGGGCTGGCTGAAGAAGTCCGACCGTGACGCCATGAAGTTCCCGAAGATCCTGAACTCCAAGCCCGCCCCCGGCCTCGGCGGCCAGAAGGGCTACCTGGTCAAGGCTGCCAACAGCGCCCTGGAGAAGCAGCTCGTCGCCCAGGGCGTCGCCGAGAACGCCAAGCAGGCGGAGGACATGGTCGGCCGCGGCGGCTGGACCATCACGCTGAACATCAGCAAGAACAAGCAGGCGGCGCTGGAGGCTGCCGTCAAGGAGCAGCTCACCAGCAAGCTCGACGGCAAGAAGCGCAAGGTCGACGCCGACGTCCAGGCCGGCGCCGTCTCGGTCGACCCGAAGACCGGCGCGGTCGTCGCGATGTACGGCGGCGTCGACTACTACAAGCACTACTACAACAACGCGACCCGGGTGGACTACCAGCCCGCCTCCACCTTCAAGCCGGTCATCCTCGCGGCCGCCCTCGACGAGGGCGCCAAGACGCAGGACGGCCAGGCGATCACCGCGAACACCATCTACGACGGCACCAGCAAGCGGCCCGTCAAGGGCAGCGACATCGGCTTCGCCCCGGAGAACGAGGACGACCAGGACTACGGCCCCATCACCGTGCAGACGGCGATGAACAAGTCGGTCAACTCCGCCTTCGCCCAGCTCGGCGTCGACGTGGGCATGGACAAGGTGCTCAAGGTCGCCGACGACCTGGGCATGGACACCAAGGACATCAAGGCGGTGCCCGCGCAGACCCTGGGCACCATGGGCGCCAGCCCGCTCCAGATGGCCGGTGTCTACGCCACCCTCGACAACCACGGCAAGAAGGTCACTCCGGCCCTGATCAAGTCCGTCGAGCACATCTCCCGCAAGGTCACCATGCCGAACCCGATCGGCGACAACGTCATCAGCCGTGAGGCCGCCGACACCGTCACCTCGGTGCTCACCGGCGTGGTCGACGACGGTACGGCCAAGAAGTCGGTGCGCGACAACCCCAAGCGCAACGGGCAGAAGGTCGCGGGCAAGACGGGCACCTCCGACAACAACAAGTCGGCCTGGTTCACCGGCTACACGCCGAGCCTGGTCACCTCGGTCGGCCTGTTCGGCGAGAGCGCCAAGAACGGCGCGCAGGTGCCCCTGACCGGCGCGACCGGACTCCTCCCGGGCGTCGGCCGGGTCAACGGTGGCGGATATCCGGCGCAGATATGGGCCGAGTACACCTTCGGGGTGCAGACCAAGGTCACCCAGTTCGAGCTGGAGACCACCCAGGGCGCGGCGGTACAGCCGACCCTCTCCCCGACCCCCTCGCAGTCGGCGACGGAGTCCCCCTCCGAGTCCCCGACGACCCAGGCGCCCTCGCAGACCCCGACGACGCAGACGCCGACGCAGACGCCCACCCAGACGCCGACGCAGACGC